>JBEKIV010000071.1:0-16123 GCA_050011595.1 Tepidisphaeraceae bacterium | reverse complement strand
CCATTGTCGATCCGTCAGTTCTCTCTTGGTCATCGCGACTCCTTTCGCGTACCAAGGAGATGATAAAGGAAGTTTTTCGTTTAGGATGCATCAAACGAGGTTTTGAAACCGCTTCTAATGACTATTGACCAACTTTCGACTGAACGTATCCCACGATCGTATCCACGTTCAAAAGCGAACTAGCCGTTTCCATCGACGGGTTCTTATCGAATTCCGTGAAATCGGAAAACGGCATCCGCTTCTTCAGCTCGAGGAGTCCCTCAGCGGTGATCTTGCCGTCCTTGACGTATTTCTCGTCGTTCATCAGGGTGGGCAGATCGTCGGGAAAGAGTTCGCCGCGAGGGATTTTGAACGGCTTGGCGGGGTCGGTGGTGAATGCCTTTTCGAGGCGGAAAACGATGTCCAGGAAATCAATGCTCTCCGCGCCGAGGTCCTCGCGGAGCGTGGCCTTGGGCGTGATCTCCTCGGCATCCACGCCGAGGGCGTCCACCAGCACGGCCTGAACCTTGGTGTAAATCTCCTCTCGAGACATGGGCATAGGATCCATCCTTCCTTTGATTGTCAGGTGGCGACAGATTGGCCGGATTGGGTTAGAACCATCCACCTCGAACGATTGTGCTCGATCAATTTCCGATCAAGTTGTGCATCAGCCTCCGGCAGGGATTGAGCGACGTTGAAATATGCGATCTCCAGACGGGCGGAAACGGCGCAATTTCCATTGACCGTTCCCGACGCCTTGAACGATCCGCCGGACTCCGTGAGCTTCACCGCCTCGACTTCGACGCGAAGCGCATTGCCCGGCGCGACGAACGTGCCGTATCTGACGTTCTTCGCCTCCTTGAGCACGGCCATCGACTTGGCGAAGTCGTTCTTGCGGTGCAGAAGCCAGCCGGCCGCCTGGGTCAACGCCTCCAGCATGAGAACGCCGGGAAGCACCGGGAACGTCGGGAAATGGTCTCCGAGATATTCCTCGGCCAAGCTGACGTACTTGACCGCCACCAGGCGGTTGTCGGAAACCTCTTCGATCCTGTCGAGCAGGTTGAACTTCACGCGTCAGACCCTTTGGTGCAGGGTTTTAGCGGTGGGGTGCGGTGTTTGCAAGCGCGCCGGCACTGTGGGGATATGCAAAGGCTTTCCGGCGGACGATTGCGCAAAACGGTTCACAAACGCAAAAACCCGCGCAAGACGGGGGATTGCATTGACAGGCGCGGGCGAGCGGCCGGACAATCATGGGTTCAATGGCTCAGCCGACTCTGCCCATCGCCACCGGGCGGGCGCCTTTTGTTGTGGTTGCCGGCTACGGATTGCCGGGGCGAACCCTCGTCGAATCCCTCATCCGCAGGAACATTGAGTATATCGTCATCGAATTAAACCCCCAGACGTGCCAGCGGGCCGCCGCGGGTGGAATCCGAATGTTTCCCGGCAGCGCATCGGATGCTGAAGTGTTGCGTCTGGCCGGGATCGAGCGAGCCACCTTCGTGGCACTCATGGTCCCGAACGACGAAGTGGTCCTGACCGCCATTCCCATAATCCGGCGTGCGAATGCCGCCGCGTACATCATCGCACGCTGCTCGTTCACTTCCACCGGGATGGAAGCCATGCACCGCGGCGCCAACCAGAGCATCGTCGCCGAACAGGTCATCGCCCGCGAGTTGGAGGGGATCACCGCGGAATTGATCTCCGTTCCGGGATAATTTATTCCTGATATGACGCTTGTACCGGCGCCCGGCCGCCTCGGCCGTTGCAAGGGCGGCTGGGAGGTTTGAATGCGGCGAGACCTTGTGGCACAATGCCTCTGCCCAAGCCGTTTACGCGAGGATTTGTGCCGATGCTGCTGCAGACCAACAGTTACATCGTCCCCAGAGAGAAGAGAATGGAACATGCCCGACTCCTGCGCCGGTTCCGTCAAGTGCTATTGCGTCTGGGTTGCGATCACTTCGAGGTATTCGAACAAGTCGGGGCGAATTGGAGTTCTAATGAAACCTCCGGGCGCTTCGTGCAAATCATGCATTTTCGGGATCGAAAGCACCAATTGGCCATACAGGCCGCCGAACGCGCCGACCCCACCGCCCAGAGCCTGCTCAGGGAATTTTGCGAACTGATCAATCTTCCATATCAACAGCAGCAAGGGCTTTTCGCGGTAGGGTTCTACACCAGCTTTTTGCGAATGCCGCAGCGGACCGATGCGCCCGGCGCCTCCGGCCAGGCCGCCCCGGAACTGCCCTCGCAAAATGAGCCGGCCCCGCACGTGGAGGGCTCCTCGCCCTCCGCACCCGACGTGCCGGAGTCTGCGGAGAGCATTCCCATGCCCGGGATTGCCGAAGAATCCGCCGACACGACCGAACCCAGCGGCCTCGACGTCAACGCCGAGCCCGACACTCAAGCCGTAAACGATTCCGACTTGGAGGGCTCGCCGTCCACTCCTCTGGATTCTCAGTCCGTTTTTCTTCCCGCCGACGATGCGGAGGACGAAGCCCTGACCGCCAACGATGAATCAGACGATCCCAGCGATCCGGGCGAGCCCTCTCCCCCCCAGGACGAAAACGCCGGGGCGGAGAATCCCACCAGCCCTTTCAGTTCGTGAAGACGGAATAAATGGAAGAATTGCGGCCAACTGGCGCACATAAATAGCCCCCCGGTTCGAAAGGGGGATATACTGCTTGGCCGATCACTTTCGCATCGACCGGCATTGTGGCCAAGTCGGTCAGGAGCCAGAGCGTGAAATCGATGGTCCGTTTTGTATGCCTGTTGCTGATTTTAAGCGGCTGGATTGTCGCCGGGCTGTGCCTGCACGTTGTGCGCACGCCCGATCCGGACCATCCGCAGCAATCGAAGCTGCTGATCGTCCCGAAAAACCGGCTCGACGTGAACGACACTTACGTGGATGCCCGAGGTTGGACGATGCAGGACGTGACGGACCATCCGATGCTGGTCCTGCGGCTTCTGGAGGCTGGCAAGGCGGAACAACTAAAATACCTGGCCGATCCCAAGAGCAAGAAGGACGTTGCAACGCAGTTGACGGATGCACTGTCAAGCACGTCCGGGGCCACGACCGCCAAATCGCCGGGCCCATTCTCGACCCGTCCCGCGGGATTTTCACGTTGAGGATTTACGCGGCCCGCGCTTACGCGGCCTGCGCTTACGCGGCCGGCGCTTACGCGGCTTGCGGAGGCTCGAATACGCGGATGCAATTGCGCGTGCTGTTCTTCGCCGAGTACAGCGCCTGGTCCGCCGCGGCCAGAAGCGCGGCCAACGTCAGGATGTTCCCCGCCTTGCTTCGCTCGGCCACGCCGATGCTCAACGTCGGGTGATTGTCCAGATGGGTGATTGCCTGTGAGAAATCGACGGACAAGAAAGCCTGCCGAAGTTTCTGCACAACCTGCTGGGCCTGGAACAGCGGGGTCTGCGGCAGGACAATCACGAACTCGTCTCCGCCATACCGAAACGCCAAGTCCGTTTTTCTCAGCGTGATCCGAACACAATCGGCAAAAGACCGTAGCATGTGATCGCCCGCGGCGTGTCCGTGCGTGTCGTTGATCTCCTTGAAATGGTCCAGATCGATCATGACCAGGGAAAGCGCGTGATCGTGCCGGTCACACAGCGCGACTTCGCGTAGCAAAAGCTGCTCCATCGATCGGCGGTTATACAACCCGGTCAGGGCGTCGGTCATGGATTGTTTTTCGGCCTCCGCCAGCAGATGCAGGCTCGTCAGGGCGGAATGGGCGCTGTTGACGTAGGTTTGCGCCAGTTGCCGGCGGTTCTCCGACCAGGTGGTTCCGGGAGGCAGCAGCATGTGAGCCACGGCCTGCATCTTGCGTCCGATGGTGAATGGGATGCAATACGCCGGGTAAGTCGCCGGAAGCTTCAGACACGAATCGATGGCGCACCGCACGGGCGAACCCTCGGGCCTGAAGGCCCGGGGAAGGTTCTGTCTCAGGCACGGGCAGGTGGCGGCATCCAACTCCGACAGGGGGTAGAGGCTGACGAAATCCTCGGGCCAGGCCACGCGGAGTTGGACGGCCGGGGTTGCCTCGGCCTCGGTGGTGAGGATTGCTAATCCGGAAAGCTCCAGTTCGGTTCGTAAGAAATGGCTGAGAGTTGCGAAGATCTGATCGGGTTTTCCCGCCCCTTGGATGGTCTGGGAGAAATCGAGCAGACGATCCACGGTCGCCGTTCGGTCTGCCAGGGCCGCCCGAGCCGCATTTTGCGCCCGCAATGGCCGGGTGAGATAGATGGCCCAGCCCAGGATTGCCGCGGCTCCCAACAGCGCAACCATCAGCCACACTGGCGACATACCTGCACCCGTCATCGCGCGAATCGGCGCAATCCGCACGAACGATGAAGTCGATATCGGCGTAACCAGCCATCCACTGAAATCTCGTAGTTTTATCGCTTTTTGCCCAAGCTTATAGGCCACCTCATTTGACTCTCGCCGTACAATGCATACATTGTAATCATGAACTTCGGACCAACGCCTAATCCGCAAGCACCACACGGAAGTGCTGACCAAGAGATAGCCATCCTGACGGAGATTGGGCGCATTCTTTCTTCTACACTGGAACTGCGTGAATCATTTCAGAAAATGATGCAAATCATTTCTGAGAAGTTAGATATGCGCCGCGGGTCTTTGGTGTTGCTGGATGAATCCACGGGTCGTCTGCGCACCGAGGCGGCAGTGGGGCTGACACCCGAGGAGATCGAGCGCGGAAAATATGCATTGGGCGAGGGGATTACGGGAAACGTCGTCGCCACGGGCCGTGCCAGGATCATTCCCGACGTTCGCGCGGAACCCGATTTCCTGAACCGCACGGGCCGGCTCATGCCTCAGACCGCTGACAAGGCCGTCAGCTTCCTTTGTGTGCCGATCAAAATCGAAAACCGGACCGCTGGGGCGCTGTCCGTGGACAAGCCGTACGTATCCGATGATTCGCTGCGGTCGGACCAGGCCTTCCTGGAGATTGTCGCCGCGTTCCTTGCCCAGGCGATCCAGATCAATCGCATGGTGCTTCATCAAAAGGAAGAGCTGCTGGCGGAAAACGCCCAACTGCGCGCCCAGGTGCGGGATCGGTTCCGATTCGAGAACATCATCGGCGACTCGCCGGCCATGCACGAGGTGTTTGCCACGGTGGGCCAGGTGGCCAACAGCCGTGCCACGGTTCTTCTGCTTGGCGAAACGGGGACGGGAAAGGAGATGATCGCCAAAGCGATCCACTACAACTCACCGCGGCGCGAGCGAAACTTTGTCCGGGTCAACTGCGGGGCGCTTACGGGGACGCTGCTGGAGAGCGAACTGTTCGGTCACGTCAGAGGGTCGTTCACCGGCGCCATCCGCGACAAGCAGGGCCGGTTTGAAGCCGCGGGCGACGGAACGATTTTCCTCGACGAGATCGGCACGCTGGAGCCGGAGTTGCAGGTGAAATTGCTGCGCGTCTTGCAGGAGCGTGAATTCGAGCGAGTGGGGGATACGCAGACCATCAAAGTGGATGTGCGCGTGATCGCCGCGACCAACGTCGATCTACAGGAGGAGGTTGCCAAGGGGACATTCCGCGAGGATTTGTTTTATCGGCTGAACGTGGTGCCGGTTTATCTTCCGCCGCTGCGGAACCGGCGCGAGGACATTCCCCATCTGATCGACTATTTCCTCGACAAATACAATGCGCAGAACGAGCGGAAGCTGCGCCGCATCAGCCGGGAGATGCTCAACGTTTTGATGCGATACCCGTGGCCCGGCAACGTGCGCGAGTTGGAAAACGCGATCGAGCGGGCGGTGGTCCTCAGCACCGACGAGGATTTTCACGAGGAGCTGCTGCCGCTCAGCGTTCGCATGTTCGCCGCCCAGCGGCGAACCACGCAATCCAGCGAATCCATCGAAACCCTGACGCGCCGGCTGGCCGATCAGGCCATCGCCGATTACGAACTCCGCGAGGGGGAGATTTACCAGTTGGTGATCGATCAGATCGAGCACGCCTTGATCGAGCGCGCCCTGGCCAAATGCGGCGGCGTGAAAACCAAGGCGGCGGATTTCCTGGGCATCAATCGCAACACCCTCAACAAAAAGGTCAAAGACCTCGGAATCGAGGCATCGGAGTAAAGGAATCGCCTTCGGCGGACGAATAAATCCCTTATGCGTTACGAATCCATTCTGTTATTCGGCGCCCCCGGCAGCGGCAAAGGCACGCAGGGCAAAATCATCGGAACCATCCCCGGCTTCTACCACAGCGCCACGGGCGAGATTTTTCGATCCCTCGATCTCCAAAGCGAAATGGGCCGAGTGTTTTGGGAGTACGCCGGCAAGGGAAAGCTGGTGCCCGATGAAATCACCATCCGGCTCTGGAAGCAGTACATCAAGGGGATGGAGATGATTAACCAGTTCCATCCCAACAGCGAAATCCTCGTCCTGGACGGCATCCCGCGAAACCTCGAACAGGCCCAGCTTCTGGATGAGACCATCGAGGTGGTGAAGGTCATTCACCTGGTCTGCACGGACCTGGGCAAAATGGTGGAACGTCTGCGTCGCCGGGCGCTGAAGGAAAACCGTTTCGACGATGCCAGCGACGAGGTGATTCACCGCCGTCTGGAAGTTTACGAGCGCGACACGCGTCCGATATTGAATTATTACCCGCCGGACCGGATCGTCCGCGTCGAGGCGACGATGTCGCAGATCCGCGTATTGAGCAAGCTGGTGGAGATTCTGGTCCCGCTGAAGGAACAGCATGACCGCCACAACGAACATTCCACTCCCGCCCCGATGACCGCCGGCAAAGCCTGAGATTCCTGGGAGAACAGCCCCTACGACCGGCTGAGATATTCGCCGTTTTCCGTGTTGATCTTGATCTTCTCCCCGATCACGATGAATCCCGGCACGCGCGTGGTCAGGCCGGTCTCCAGCTTGGCTTCCTTGAGTTGATTGGTGGCCGTTGAACCCTTGATGACCGGGGGAGTATCCACCACTTCCAAATCCACAGCGGCCGGCAGGGTATATGAAACGACCTTGCCGTCGTGGAAAAGGGCGGTGAGCTGCGTGTTGGGTTTGAGATAGAGAATGTCGTCGCCAAAGACGAGCTTGGGAATGGTCGTCTGATCGTAGGTTTCCATGTCCATGACGACGTGGCCGTCGTTGTCGCTGTAGAGGTACTCCACCTGGCGGCTGTCGAGGGTGGTGGTCTCGATGTCGTCGGTGGCTCCGACGCGCTTGTCCATGATCGTGCCCTTGGAGACGTCGCGCAGCTTGAACTGAACCTTGGCGCGAAGGTTGCCGGGTGTGTTATGGTCGGCGTTGGTAACGACAAACAGCTTGCCGTCGATAATGACGGCCTGTCCGCGACGAACATCACTTGCACGCATGAAAGATCCTTTTTAAAAGGACAATTATAGTGCTTTTCCCTGTGAGGGGGTGAGAAATTTAACCGCGGGGCGGCGATGCGTCAAACGCGGCCGCGCCGCCACATCCGCCGATAGGCCGCCTCCACGTTGCCGGCAAATCGCCGGGCATTCATCAGCGGCGAGCGAGCCATCCGATCCCGCAACGTTTTGCGAAGCTCGGCTCGGCGCTGGAAATTATCGGCAAGCTCCGCGGCGACGGCGACAAGCCGGTCATCGTCATCGGCCGCGAATTCGGGCGTATTCAGATTCGACAGGAGGCTAAACCCGGCCCGTCCGGGCGCGGTTGAACCGGTCCGCGTGAGGACCGGCACGCCCATCCACAGCGCGTCGCACGTCGTGGTGATTCCGTTGTACACCAGCGGATCGAGACAGATGTCGATTTGGTCGTACATCCGCAGATATTCGCCGCGACGGCAATGGCGCGTGAATTCGATTCGAAGCGGATCGATCCCGGCCGAGGCGAAGGTTTCGGCGATTTGGCGCCGCTGGTTTGCCGATTCCACCAGAAGCAGCAGCCGGGAATTGGAAACGCGCGATAACACTTTGGCCCAGAGCGCCAGGGTTGGGCGGTTCAGCTTGCAGGGATTGTTCAGCGAAGCGAAGGTCACGGGGGGGCGCGGCCGCGCCGCGGCGGGTGGAACGTCTCCCAACGGATGATAGCAACACCAGCAATCCGGCAAGCGCACGGATTTCTCGGAATAATACCGATCGCTTTCGCCGGGCGGATCGATCCAGGAATCGGTCAGGCGGTAATCCATGGAGTCCAGCCCCGTCCCGCCGGGATAGGCCAGCCACGTCACCTGCACCGGCGCGGGCTTGAGCGCGAACGCCGGCAGGCGATTGAACGCCATGTGCATCGTCAGATCGACCAGGATGTCGATGCCATCGGCGCGCACCTTGGCGGCAAGCTGCTCATCCGTCAGTTCGCGCACGTCGTGCCAGACGTCGGCGCAGGATTTGAGCAGTTCGGTGGCCTTATCCGGCTGGCGAACACTGGAGTAGCAATGCACTTGGAAATTCTTGCGGTCATGCGATTCGAGCAGCGGAAGCACGAAGAAGCACTCGGCATGACCGTAAAAGTCCGGCGAAACGTATCCGATCCGCAACCGCCTTTCGGGCGAACGATCGCCGGCAGGTTCGATGAAATCGGCACGGCCATGCCTGCGATTCCATTCGCGCAACTCGCGAAAAGCGGCCTCCCGGCCGAAATCAGGATGGAAATGCAGCTTGTAGCAAAGACTGCTGTGGAGCTCGGCGTTACCGGGCTGGATGGCCACGGCCTTGCGGCAAAGATCCACGGCCTCCTCGATCCTTCCGGAATCTTTCAATACGTTTGCCAGATTGTTCAGTATTTCCGCCTGTTGCGGATGCCGGGCAAGAATCCCACGGTAAAGCTCCGCGGCCTCGTCGAGCTGGCCGGCCTGCTGGCACTGGAGCGCCTGTTCCAGCATTTGCGGGATTTGCAATGAGTCGATCATGATGCCTGGAGCGGGCTATTGCACCATCGCAGCCACATCTGGCGATACGCCGATTCCATCTTCCGGGCAAACCCGCGGCCGTCCATCATCGGCGACCGGGTCATTCTTTCGCGCAGCGTGGACCGGAGCTGCGCCAGGCGCGGTGGATCGCCGGCCAGTTGCGTGACGAGATCGACGTACTGTTCTTGCGAGCGAGCGATCAGTTCGGTCAGTCCCACGGTTGAGAGGATGCTGCCGCCCGCCCGTCCGGCGGCGGTTTGTCCCACGAGAGTGACGACCGGTACGCCCATCCACAACGCATCGCAGGTCGTGGTGATTCCGTTATACGGCAGCGGATCGAGGCCAATGTCGATGGAGTCGTAGAGCCGCAGATAATCGCTGCGCTTTTTGCGCGGGACAAATTCAATCCGCTCGGTCGCGACGCCGGCCCGGTGAAAAATCGACCGGATTCGATCTTTGTCCACGTCGCTGAAGGACTGCATCAGGAGCTTTGAATCGGGGATGCCGCTCATGATTCGCGCCCAAAGCGACAGGAGGGCATCATTGTTTTTGCAGGGATTGTTGATCGAGCCGAATCGGATCGGGCCATCGGTTCGTGGCGGCGCCGGAGGCAGATCGCACATGGGATCGTAACAACACCAGCAATCGGGCAATCGCCAGGACTGTTCGCGATAATACGTCGTCGGGTTTTGGGGCGGGTCCATGAAAGCGTCGGTGATGCGATAATCCATGGCATCCAACCCGGTCCCACCGGGATAGGCAAGCCAGGCGATCTGCACGGGCGCCGGCTTGCGCGCAAAGACCAGCATCCGGTTGTGAGCCATGTGCATGGCCAGATCGATCAGCACGTCGATCCGGTCGCGGCGGATTTGCTCGGCCAGATCGGCATGCGGCCAGCCCTGCACTTCGTGCCAACTGTCCGCCGCCGACTTCAGGCGCACGGTGAATTGATCCGGGCGGACGACGCTGGCGTAACAGTGAATCTCAAACTGCCGGCGATCGTGGTTCTCCAGGAGAGGCGCAACGAAGAACGATTCCGCCTGCGAATAGAAATAGGCCGACACGTAGCCCACGCGCAGCTTGCGATCCGGGGAGCGGTCATTCTCATGCGGCCGGAGGGAGGCCTGGAGTGGAGCGGCGTGAAGCTCGTTCCATCTCCGCTGTTCGCGGAAGAGCGATTCATCGTCATATCCCGGATGGAATTGGAGCGTATAGACCATGTTGCCGTGAATGGCCGGGTCCGGCGGTCCCAGCGCCAGAGCGCGTCCATAACATGCGACGGCGTCGCGCACGTTTCCGCAGTCCTTGTACGCATTGCCGAGATTGCTCGTCGCATCGGCCATGCTCGGACGGAGGGCAAGGCATTTCCGATACGTTGCGGCCGCTTCGTCGAGTTGCCCGTCGTCTTTGAGGGCGATGCCGAGATTATTGAAGGCTTCGGGCATATTGGGCGCGAGCTGAATCGCCCTGCGAAGAACCTGGATCGCCTCGGCGCGGTGCCCGAGCAAGCGGAGGGCAGAGCCGAGGTTGGACATCGCGGCGGGGAAATCCGGGCGCAGGTTGAGCGCTTCCCTGTACGCGGCGATCGCTTCGGCCAGCCGCACCCGCGCCGCCAGAACGCCGCCAAGATTGTTGTACGCATCGGCCATCTTCGGCTGAATCGCCAGCGCCCGGCGCAGATGCGCCTCCGCCGCCTCAAGACGCCCCACGCGGTGCAGCGCGCAACCGAGGTTCTGATGCGCCTCGGCAAGCTGCGGGTTGATCGCGATCGCATTGCGATACTCGGCGATCGCTTGCTCCATCTGGCCCCTCATGAGCAAATGATTCGCCAGATCGTAATGCGCCTGTCGATGCTGCGGATTCAACTCCACGGCCCGGCGATGAGCCGCCGCCGCTTCATCGTGCCGCCCCATCCGGCCCAAAACCAGGCCAAGGCTGTGATGATAGTCCGCATGATTCGGATTGACGGCGATTGCCCGGCGAACCAGCTCCACCGCGTTTTGGGGCCGCCCGGACTGATTTTCGATGATTCCCAGAAGATGCAAAGCATCGGGATGGTTCGGCTGCTCGGCAAGGATTTGCCGGTAAACCGCCTCCGCGTCCCGCACCCGTCCGGCCTGATGGTGCCCGAGGCCGGTTTGTAATTTTTGCTCAACACTCATACCATGCATCCCCTCGCCACTTTGAGGAAGGAGCAATTTCCCATGTTCTTCCGAACCAACCGCCCGCGGGTAATCTGCTGGGCGGCGCTTGTACTGCTGATCCTCTGCGCCACGGCCGGGTCAGCGCCTGCGGACCAGATCGTACTAAAAAACGGCGACCGCATCACGGGCACGATCCAATCCGCCGAGGGCGGTAAGCTTATCATCCTGTCTCCGATCGCCGGCACGATCACGGTCGCTCTGTCCGACGTGAAGACGTTCTCCACGGACGGGCCGATCAAGATCGTCCTCGGCGACGGCACGGTCATCAACCAGCCGGTCACCCCCGGCGCGGACGGTTCCTTTGAAACCTCCCCCAAGGGCCTCCTGGCCGTGCAGTCGGTGCCGATTTCCAAGATCGAGAAGATCAATCCCCCGCCCAGCGCATGGACCGGTTCGCTTGGGGTCACCGGCTCGCTGGTTCAGGGCAATACCTACAGCGAGCAATTTGGCCTCAATGCGGACGTGGTCAGGCGCGGCGAGATCGATCGGATCGAGGCGAAGGGGGAATATCTCTTCGGCAAGCAGAAGGTCAACGGCGTCACCAGCACGTCCACCGATCAATGGGACCTGGAGGCCGCCTACAACAATTTCGCGACCAAGCAGCTTTTCGTGCTTGCCGACGTTCGCGTGGAGAAAAATCGCATCCTGAATCTGGATATCCGGGTGACGCCGAATGCGGGCGTGGGATATCAGTTCGTCGAGACGCCGGATTTTAACGCCAACGTCCAGGGCGGCTTGGCGTGGGTCTATGAAGACTACACCAATATTGGAACCCCCAGCGAGAACCTTTCGCTTCGACTGGCTTACCATGTCGACAAGAGCCTCTGGGATTCCAAGGTGAAAGTTTTCAGCGACTGCCAATATTTCCCCTCGATCCAGAACGTCGCCGATTATCTGGTCCTGTTTGACGCGGGCCTGAGGCTGGCCATCACCAAGTCGATGTATTCCGAACTGAAGACGGAAGTGGACTACGATTCGCATCCCGCGCCGAATAGCCATCGCACGGACACGCAACTCATCCTTGGCGTGGGTTGGACGTTCTGATTGGCGGGAGTCATGCCGCGAATTCAGAAGGTATTGGCCGGCGCCGGCGTGGCGTCGCGACGGAACGTCGAGCGGATGATCCGCGAGGGCCGCGTTGCGCTCAATGGGAAGATCGTGACCGATCTTCCCATCCTCGTCGATCCGGACGTGGATAGCATCCAGGTCGACGGCGAACCCGTGGCCATATCCTCCGACCGGGGCGGGCCGCGCCTTTACATCCTGTTAAATAAGCCCAAGCACGTCTACAGCACGAACGTGGCCCAGGGCGAGCAAACGCGGGCGATCGACTTGCTGCCGCCCAATCTCCCCGGCCGCGTATTTCCCGTCGGCCGGCTGGACGCCGATTCGAAAGGCTTGCTCCTGCTGACCAACGATGGCGAGATGACTAACCGCCTGACCCATCCGCGTTACGGCGTGCCCAAAACGTACCGCGCCGTCGTCGAGGGCCTTATCGATCCGCGAAAGATGCAAGCCCTGTCCAAATCCATCTGGCTATCCGACGGAAGTTGGGCATTGGGACCCAAACCGCAAATTAAAACGGCCCACAGCCATCTGAAGATCGTCAAGCGATCGCGAGACATGACGGTTCTGGACATCACAATCCGCGAAGGCCGCGGCCGGCAGATTCGGCGGATATTGATGAAGTTCGGCCACAAGGTCCGCGATCTGACGCGCATCGCCATGGGTCCGCTGACGTTGCATGGCCTGTCGCCGGGGCAATTCCGGCACTTGACGAACAGGGAAATCGGCCAACTTCGCGCGCTGACCAGATGGAATAATTCCGCTACCACTTGATGGCCTGGGGCACGAATCGTTTGTATCTGCTCTTGGGCGAAAACTGAAGACCGAGTTCTTCCACGCGATGGCGATAGGCGAGATATTCCGGGCCGCTGGGCCGGAGGAAGCCTTGTAAGCCGATCACCTGGTAGAAATCCGGACGCCAGCCCTTTACGCCGCGCTCGATCGTGCAGGGGATTCCGTTTTGGTTGAGGAAATCGCGGGCTTCCTCGGCTGTTTTCTCCTCAAAATAACTCTGCATCAACACGTAATGCATGTTGACAACCCGTTGGCCGGGCTGAGCGAGGTTGGCCGGTGCGGTGTCGCCGGCCTGGATTGCGTCGGAGGCGGCTTCGGGCGATGGCATGGCCGGGACGGATGGGGCGGGCCGTTCGGCGTTGATCGCAAGAACCGAGGGATGGGCCGGTCCGGCGCGGAGGGCTTGCTCGATGGTGGAGGCCTGATCGACTGGGTGAATAAAATGTCGCGCCAGCATCATTCCGCCGATGACGACCAAAGCGGCCGCCGCGCCGGGCACGATGCCGTTGGTGCGAACCATCCAAATCCGTAGGTCACGTGCGGCGCTGGCGAGGAGAGCGCCGGCGGCGAGCCGCGCGGATTTCAATCGCCAGGCGAATGCGGAAAATGATTGTCCGAGCTTGGCGGCGGAACCGGCCCACGATCCCCGACGCGAATTCTGTTTCCGCCAAAGATCGACGGCCTTTTCGGCCATCTGGGGCGAGAAATCCGCCGCCGGGTCTTTTCGAGCCTCCGGCGTTTTCGGTCCGAATCGCTTGTCCTTTTGAATCACTTCAAACAGCGCGACGGCGCGTTTGCCCTTGGCCATCCTTGACCATCCTTTCCAATCCAATTGTGGAGATGAAATTACGATCCGAAGGTCTATTGGTCAAGCTCTGCCGACGGATATTGCATCAAACGAACGCGATGTCGCCGATGCGGTGCTTTGTCAGGCCGTAGAGATAGAGATCGGCATAGGGCCTTCGGCCGTCCCAGGAGTGCCAGAGAATCACCCGCTGGCGGTCGGAAGTGACGGCGGCGACGGCATCGGCGGCGGCGGCGGCGATACGCAGGCCTTGATACGGGCTGGAGTATTGGGTCAACAGTTCATCGTCCGGCCCGAGGCAGATGACCGGTCCGTCCTGGGTCGCCAGCAGGAGCCGGGCATCGCCGAGCCACGGCAAAACCGTCGCGGCGTTGATCCGGCCGGCGCGACGTTGCTGGCAGTCCAGCTTCAATTCGTCCGCATTCCAGGAACAGATTTGGCCATCGGCGTGCGCCGTGAGGATGCGGCCCGGCTGGGGATAAATCGCGACGATGTCGGCATCGGCAAGCGGGGCGATCGGGGTCAGCGAGCCGTCTTGCGAGGCGACGATCATTTGCCGGCCGCTGCTGAGGATCAGGCGATTGGAATCGAACCGGGCGAGATTTCTTGGCGAAAAGCTGGGAATCGTTGACGATCCGGGCCGAATGGAAATCCGCGGCTTGTCGGGCTGATCCGGGTTCCAGCATACCAGACCCGCTTCGCCATGCGCCGCCCAGAGAAAATCGCCGAGAATGACGGCGGCGTTGAAGCCGAGTTGGCTGGTCGTTTCCGGATCGCGGTATTGAGCGGCATCGGCGGGGGATGCGGGATTCACCCGCAGCACGCCGGCGCGACAGCCGAGGAGCAAACCGCCCGTTCCGTCGCCGCGGACGCTGCGCAGCGGTCCGAGGTCCAGGGGAACATCTAAAATCTCCGGACGGGCCGATTCGCCGCTGTCGATCCGCACGAGGTTGCTTCCCGCGACCGCCCAGAGTTTGGCCCCGCCGTGTTTCTGGGCCGACGCCAAAACGGCGGCGCGGAAAACGTCCGCCTGATCGGCGACGGTGATGCGGCTCAGGACCTGGCCGGGCGACAGTTGCGGCGCGGCCGCGCGGATCGCTTGGAACTGCCCGAACAACTCCGCCGAACGGCGGAGATGATCCACCTGATCGGCCGCGCGGCGCTGGGCGGTTTGGCGCTGCATCTCCTCAAACCGCTGGCGCTGGAGCGTCGGACAAT
This sequence comes from Tepidisphaeraceae bacterium, assembly GCA_050011595.1. Classification (GTDB taxonomy): domain Bacteria; phylum Planctomycetota; class Phycisphaerae; order Tepidisphaerales; family Tepidisphaeraceae; genus PALSA-1353. The sequence continues at coordinate 1,175 of JBEKIV010000071.1, read as the reverse complement.
CCAGATCGACCTGGGCGGGCGGAAGCATTTCAATGCCGCAGGAGAAGGCGACGGCGCCGGCGGCTTGCATCAACGCGGTCGTCAATGCTTGTTTACCCTCGTCCCCAAGCAGAGTTTGGGCATCGACGCCGCGGGCATGTTTTCGCGCGGCCGCTGAAATCGCTTCCGCGAAATGGGCGACGACATCAGCCAACGTGACAACGGACCGGAAAGCAAGCAGGGCCTCGTCGAGCATCTTCAATTCATTCGGCTCCGGCAAGGCGCGGGCGCTGCCGGTGAAAGCTCCGCGCGCCAGATGCCCATCGGAGGTGGCAAGCTCGGTGAGGTCCCATCGCAAGCGGATTGCGCCGGGGCGGATTTGTATCCCGGTTTCGGTGCGGCGGGCGAATTCGGAATCGCGGAGCATGGCCTGATTTTATGAGGCCCCGAGGCGGAAGGGAAATTGGAACCGCTTGACGGCGGCGTCGCGGGCCGATGAGATGAAAGCGATGGCGGAATTGACTAGGACGGCGAATCCACCGATTTGGCGGGGGACGCCGCTGGTATTGGCGCTGCTTTGCGGGTTGGCGGCGTACAGCAACAGCCTTCGGGGACCATTCATCTTTGATGACATCGATGCCATCGCTAACAATCCACGGTTGGATGCGCCGACGACTCTTTCGGGCCGGCCGGTATTGCGGCTTAGCTTTGTCGTGGATCGCGCGATAGGCGGATTGCACGTCGAGATTTACCATGCGACAAATCTGCTGATTCATCTGGCTTGCGGCGCGATTTTGTACGGGATCGTGCGTCGGAACCTTCAGCGGCGGGAATTCTGGGGAGATCGATTTCAAAACTCCGCACCCTGGCTGGCCGGCGCGGTGGCGGCGGTCTGGCTGGTGCATCCGCTAAATACCGAGGCGGTCAGCTACATCGTCCAGAGGGCCGAATCGTTGGCAGGGCTGTTTTATCTGCTGGTGATTTACTGTTTGATCCGGGATTGGAAGCTGGCGGCAATTGCCGCCTGCGCGCTGGGAATGGGAACGAAGGAGACAATGGCCACCGCGCCGCTGGTGGCGCTGCTTTACGATCGCACGTTTATTTCCCGCTCATTGGCAACGGCGTGGAAAACGCGCCGGCCGCTCTATCTCGGCCTGGCGGCGACGTGGGTGATTCCGCTGGGGGCGATCGCCTCG
>JBEKIV010000070.1:0-16233 GCA_050011595.1 Tepidisphaeraceae bacterium | reverse complement strand
CAGGGACGCTTCCGTGGTTCCCCAGATGTTCTTCCACCTCCCGCCGATAGTCTTCATCGCCCAGCTTTGGGCAGCACAGAACGGTGACGTCGTGGAAAGCGGCAAGCCGCGAGCCGATATTCCAGCCGATCCCCGGTTCCGACCCCCTGGCAGGCGAAAACGCGAACGCCGACAGAAGCACACGCCGACGAACCAATCATCACCGCCTTCGGCGATGCCGCCGATTGATGGGGATTTTGCTTCCGATGGTGCGTGGCGGCAGGGGGATGGCGACTCCGGCCGCAGTGGCGGCGCCGCCGGCACCGTAGGGTCTGTCAAATCTGCTCATCACCGGCTTGGAAGGCGCGTCCATGGGCTTCTGCTCCGTCCAATCCGCCGGCGTTGGACGCGGCTCAAAACCGTTCAGCGTGGCCTGTTGAATCACCATGTTGATCAGATTCTCAATCCGCGTCAGCTCCTCACCCTGGTCGCGGCCGATGAACGTGAACGCCTTTCCCTTGGCCCCCATCCGCGCCGTCCGGCCCACCCGATGCACGTAGACCTCCGGGTCCTCCGGCACGTCGAAGTTCACGATATGGCTGATGTCGGCGACGTCGATCCCCCGGCTGGCCAGATCGGTCGCGATCAGCACGTCGAACTTCCCCGTGCGGAAATTCTTCATCACGCGCTCGCGCTTGTTCTGCGCCAGGTTTCCGTGAATCTCGCGGCATTCGATTCCGTCGGCGTGAAGCTTCCGGGCCAGCTTCTCGGCGCCGTGCTTCGTGCGGCAAAATACGATCGCCAGGTCCGGATTCTCCCGCTCCAGCAGCATCCGCAGCAGCCGGTATTTGTCCCACGGCTGCACCGAGAAATAATACTGCTCGACCTCCGCCACCGTCGGCTTTTCATCCGTGCCGGGTACGAACAGCTTTTCCACCGGCTCGCGCATGTATTGCCGGCCCAGTTTCTCGATCTCCGCCGAAATCGTCGCCGACACGAACATCGTCTGATGCTTGGCATCCGCGCCCATCCCGCCCCTGATCCGCGAAAGAATGTTCCGGATGTCATCTCGAAAACCGATGTCCAGCATCCGGTCCACTTCGTCGAGAATCACAAACCGGATGTTGTCCATCGCAATGATGCGCCGATCCAACAGATCGATGACCCGCCCCGGCGTGCCGACGAGAATCTCCGGGCCATGCCTCAGGAATTTCATTTGCGCCGCGATCTTCTGCCCGCCATACACCGGCACCGATCGGATCGGCGTGTGCTTGCCCAGCCGCTTGATTTCCGCATCGACCTGCATCGCCAGTTCGCGCGTGGGCACCAGAACCAGCGCGGCAAACGGCGTCCCGCGGGCGGCCTGTTGCAGAACCGGAATCGCAAACGCCGCCGTCTTTCCCGTCCCCGTGCGCGCCTGGCCCAGAATGTCCACGCCCGCCAGCGCCCGCGGGATCAGCAACGCCTGGATCTCCGTCGGAGTCACATAGCTTTCGTCCGCCAGCGCCCGCAGGATCGACGGCCGAACTCCCAACGCCGCGAAGGCCTCGGAATCCGGCGGATGATCGGTCTTGTCAGTCATTTGCCCGGAGACATTATTCGTACGGCCACGGATTTGCAATTTTCCGCCTTGCGGGGATAAATCTGAAACCCGAAATCCGAAATCCGAATGACGAATCAAGCCCAAATGACGAAATCCGAATTAATTCGTCATTCGTCATTGGGATTTAATTCGTCATTCGGATTTCGGGCTTCGGATTTACCTCAATGCGCTACAAACTCCTCATCGCCTACCGCGGCACGCGCTATCACGGCTGGCAGCAACAGCCGGCGCTGAATACTTACAAAGGCGATCCGCCTCCGCCGGGCGCCGGCATCCCCACCATCCAGGAAACCCTGGCCGCCGCGCTCGCGGCCGTGGTGGCCCATCCCGTCACGGTCGTCGGCTCCTCGCGCACCGACGCCGGCGTCCACGCCAAGGGACAGATCGCTCATTTCGATACCTCCGCGATCCAGATCGAGCCTGAAGGGCTTCGCCGCGCCGTCAATCACCGGCTTCCAGCGGACATTCTCATCCGAGCCATCGAACCGGTCCCCGATTCGTTCGACGCCATCACCGCCGCCGTTTCCAAGCGATACCAATATTTCGTCTGGAATGCCCCGGACCGCAATCCATTTTTCCCCGAACTCTGCTGGCATCGCTGGCAAGCGCTGGACATCCCGGCCATGCAGGCCGCCGCCGCCCAATTCCTCGGCGACCACGATTTCGCCAGTTTCTCCCGGCCCGATCACACCAGGTACACCACCCTCCGCACCGTTTCCGCCTGCCGGGTATCCTTCCGCAGCCCCATGCTGGTCATCGGCATCGAAGGCTCCGGATTCCTCTGGAACATGGTGCGGATCATCGTCGGCACCCTGGTCGAAGTGGGCCTCGGCAAATACGCCCCGGACGACATGGCCAAGATGCTCGCCGCCAAAGACCGCCGCGCCGCCGGATCGACAGCCCCGCCGGTTGGATTGTTCCTGCAATGGATCAAAGTCGCGTCTCAGAATGGAGCACAGACATAGCTGCAACTCGGTGCGAAAGCCAAGAAGACGCTGACGCGATACGACTCTCCTGAGTCACGCCAATTGATTTCGTCGTCGGCAGCGTTATTGGTCACGTTCATTAGCCGCCACCAGGCGCTCTCCAGCCTTTTGACGTGGAGCGTTGCATCTACCAGGAGTCCAATCTGCTGAATTCATGCGGTCCGGATTCATTTTCTCGCCCCGCTTACGGTACTATCCCGTGAGTCCATAGGCGCCGTTGTCCCGTCCATGTGCATTCCTTCTTTCTGGAGGCATACTCTATGCGCATCGCGCCGATTTGCCTGTTTTTGATAGTCGGAATTGGAGGCAACGCCGCGGCGCAACCCTTAGCGCCGACCACTTCGCCATCCACGCAGGAAAATAATCCCAGCAGCGGACCGACCGTGCCGCTGTCCGCGCCACCTAAATACACGCTGTCAAGGTGGGATGAGAATTACGGATATTTGCAGAATCCATCCCACCAGACGGATTGCTTCGATCCGATCAAATACATCCCGTTGAACCGCGAGGGAGACTGGTATGCCAGTTTTGGCGGGCAAATCCGGGATCGCTACGAGTATTTCAACAACTACACTTTTGGCACCGGTCCTCAGACCCACGACGGATATAACCTTGCCCGGCTGACGGAAAACGTGGATCTGCACTTCGGACCGGATGTCCGCGTGTTTGTGCAGGGCGACAGCGCCTTTGAGACCGGTCGCGACGGGGGACCGCGACCCACGGATCGCGATGAACTCGATCTGGAGCAGGGGTTCGCTGACTACCTGATTCCGGTGGGCGGCGACATGGGTCTCACCCTTCGAGCCGGACGTCAATATCTGCAATTCGGGGCCGAGCGATTAATCGGCCCGGCCGATTTTCTCAATGCCCGGCACACATTCGATGGCTTTCGGGCGGACCTCGATTCAGAAGATAATTCATTGGATTTGTTCCTCGTGCGGCCCGTACTCGTCGAGTTTTACAAATTCGATAGCTCCGACGATCAGAATGCCCTGGCTGGAATCTACGATACCTTGCAATTGCCGCAGTTAATGCCGGTCGCTAACAGCAAGCTCGAAATATATACGCTCTATCTGGACCGACTCGGCGCCAGCTTTCCCACTGTGGTCGGCACCGGAACGGAAGACGTTTACACGCTGGGCGCGCGCTTCACTTCCAATCCCAAACCGTTTGATTTCGACGTGGAAGGCGACTATCAGGTCGGCACCTTCAAAAGCGCCGATGTCAACGCTTACTCTTTCGCCACCAAGGACGGATTCACCTTTTCGGATGTGCCTCTCTATCCGCGACCCTACTTCGGCTTCGACATCGCCAGCGGCGGCAATAAGAACCCTGGGACTATTGGAACGTTCAACCAACTCTATCCGTCCGGCCACGGTCAATTCGGCAACATCGACGCCATCGGTCGGCAGAACATTATCGATATTGATCCGGGATTGGATTTGACCTTGCTGGAGCACCAAAAATATATTGATTCCCTGAAGCTGCGAATATCATTCTACGAGTTTTGGCGAGAGAGCCTTGAAGACGGCGTCTATACCTCCGCGGGCACGGTCCTCCGCGCTGCGGGAACAACCAATGCTCGTTACATCGGCAACGAGTTGGACTTTTTGCTCAACTGGCAGATCGATCGGCATCTCTCCGTCTACGTGGGATACAGCCATTTCTTTCCGGGTGGCTTTATTTCCACGACCGGCAGCAGCCGCGACATAGACTTTTTCTATACCGCGGCGACGTGTGCGTTTTGACCGAAGCGTCAAATCGCCAGTTGGACTTGTGCGCGGACCATGACCTCGCCGCGTCCGTCGTTCACCAGCACGCCCGAACCATTGTCGTCGACGGGTGAGCCGTTGGGCAGATACGATCCATCGAGCGTGAGTTTGAGGTTCTGGCCGAAGAAATAGTAGTTCGCGCCCAGCGTGAATTCGTGAACGTTGGTGTTGGTCGCGACGGTGAACTCTTTGCCATCGAGGTTCAAATAATCATATCGGCCAAAGAATTCCCAATGCCCGTCGTTCAAGAGATAGCTGATTTGCGCGACGGCGCTGGAGTCGAAGGTATAGCCCGCGGTTCCATTACGAGCCGTATATCGGCCGATGTATGCGCCGTATAAACCCAGGCCGCCGTGGTTCCATTGGATGTCCACCGCCTGCCGGATGGCATCGGACGGGTCGGCTTCGGTCCAATCCAAACCCGCTCCCGCCACTAATAGATCCTGTTTGTCTCCCAACGAGGTGAATTGATCGTAATCCTTCCACTGACCCATGAATTTGTATTCGCCGCGAGCGCCGATTCCGAAATTGGCGGATCGCGTCGGATAATTCTCGAAATTCACGTCATTGACGCCGAATCCGTTGGTGAAATCCGCCTTTCCGCGAAACCCATCGTTGTTGTCGTAAATGACCATCACGCCTTGGCTGAAGGCTTCACCGCTGGCCAGGATGTCGTCCACCAAAGAGCGGTCGGCCGCAAGAAGCGTTCGATCGAACACAAGTTGTTCGTGAGCGAATGGGGTTTTGAACTGACCCGTTTCGACGTACCAAGCCGTATCGGGAAAGTGGTATTTCACCCATGCGTCAAAAAGAGAGGCCGCCCCACCCGTTCGATCGGTTTGAATGAAGATGCGATACGTCCAATCCGGAGTAAACACGTTGCCGTCAAATCCAATCTGCATGCGGCGAATTTCGAAGCCGTTCTCCGTATCGGTTGAGCCGTCGGACTTGGCGCCATCCCGCCAGTTTGTTACGTCGCGAACCTGCAAGAGGAGAAACGGATGCAAGAGAAAGTTGCCATCGTCGCTGGCGATGATAAATCCCTTGGAAGGATCGTAGCCCGAACTCATTATGGATTCCGTGAAAAGCTGGCTGTGCTGGTCGGCATCGCGAATCAGGCTGGCATTCACGTCCGCATCGTCTTGTTGAGCGGATCGTAACGCGGCCGATTGCTCCTGAAGTTTCTTTTCCAATTCTTGTTCGTGGATCTTCATTTGCTCCACTTGCGAGCGGAGATCCTGCACTTCCTTGCGCACGTCGGAAGACGAGTCCTGGGAAGGTTGCGAACTTGGGACTGCGGATTGGGCCTGGGCCGATAGAACGCAAACCGCAACAACCAGCGACGCGACTGAAGCCTGGAGCAGGCGTATTTTCAACGGTTTCAAGCGATTTTCCTCATCGACGACGGATCGACTAGCGCTATATTCGCTTGTATATAGCGAAGGGAACGGAAAAATAGAAAAAGAACGTCTCGATTTCAACAGGCTTCAAATGGCAAGCTGGAATTGCAGCCGTAAAACGCCTTCGCTGTGCCCGGTGTCCTTCAAGATGCCCATGACGTCAACGTCGGTGGGTGCTCCATCGGGGAGCCAGGAGGCATCGAGCGTAATCTTCAGATTTTGGTGGTACAGATAGTAATTTGCTCCGACCGTGATTTCCTGCATCTCTCCGGTGACCAGGCCGATTGTAGAGCCCAGTGGCAAGTAGGTGTAGTCATAACGCGCGAACGGCTCGATTTTCGGCGTCACGAGATAGGCCACCTGAACGACGAAGCCGGGATCGTAATAGTATCCCTTGGCGACGCCCTGGTTCGTATGGAGGCCGCGATAGGAGGCCAGATATGCGGCGTAGGCGGAGAACCCGCAGGTCGTGTCGTATTGGATATCCGCGGTGTGGAAAATGACGTCGTTGGAACTTGCCTGGGAAAAGTCCACGCCGCCGCCGGCGACCAGGATGTCCTGCTTATCGCCCAGCGCGGTGAACTGCTTGTCATATTCGGTAAAGGGATTGAAATCCGGCGTGCGGTTGCCGAGGATCAAGAATTCCGTCCGCTCGCTTGCCCCGAAGTTCGTCGGCGTGACTCCCGCGCCATCCCCGACGCCTGCGCCCAGGCCGCCGGTATCAAAGAATTTTGAGTTGAGAGTGTTGAAGCCGCCGTGAAATACCAACTGCGCCCGCAGGCGATCCTGATCGAACATGAGGTCGACGCCCTGTACGCGGCCGGTTTGTCCGCCGCCCAACAAAAATTCCGCCAGCGACCGATCCACCGCCAACAAATCGGCTTCACTCAGGTTCCGTTCATGCCAGACGGGATCCTTGAATTGTCCGACCTTCAGCGCGAACGGGGAATCTCCGAAATGGTACGCCCCGTAAGCGTCGAGCAACCCGAAAGCCGCGCCCTGGTCGTCCTGAAGCTGCACGAAGTAGGTGAAATTCTGGGTCACTCTGCCGTCGAACGTCATACGAAATCGCGAGACGTTAAATCCGGTTTCAGTGGTATAGCCGGGCTTGGACACTTCACTGCCGCTATTGGGCACGAGCTTCGTGCGATAGTCGGTCATATCTCGGAAATCGACCACGATGCCCGGATGGAGCGAAAACTGCCCATCATCGCTGCGGATGACGAATCCGACCGCCGGATCGTATCCACTAGTGAGATGAAAGGCGTGGAAAGCCGCCTGATTGGTGTCCGGAATACTCGGGCGGGTTGACGCCGGGGATTGTTCGTTGCTTTCAAGCCGATCCACTTTCGCCTTGAGTTGGTTGACCTCGCTTCTCAGTTCGGTGTTGTCCTGCGTGACAGAATCGGGTTGGGTTGTGGCATCGGCGCCCGCGCGGGAGATGCTTAAAACCCCCACCAATGTAATGACCGCGACAACGATTTTGCCGAGTCCTAACGATCCCATTGTGAAAATACCATTCGCGGCTTTTCCCCAAAGGGATGAACTGCCGGCGCGTAAGTGACTTTTCATTGCCTCATTCTCCTGATATGAGCCGATTCGGAATCCGCACGTCTGCGGGTGTGCAAATGCGGACTTTTGTTGGTGAATTGATGTTGGGCCAACCGCTGATTGCGGCACGCACGCCATCGAAATGAACTGGGTTAGCTGATCGTGTACTTGGCGCTTGCCCAAAGCCATGCCGAGTCTCCCGGAAGGGATGACGACAGATTAGCGCCAGGTTGAAAAGATTCCAGTGGATAACTCACAATTGAATAAAAAAGTACGGTGCTGCAATACATTCATGTGCGCTTGCGACCGGCCACCGCTCACGGCGACCTTTCCCTATCGGAATGGCATGTTTCGACGGTGCTTTACAGAGCCGAATTTGCATTTGTTGCTCGACAGGGAAGTTACGCGATTTACGTCTAATCATATAGGAGATTGTGGAAGTTGTTTATCAACAATGGTTAGCGGGAAATCCAGATTCAGATTTGTTGCAACCATTGCCGAAATTCAGGATGAAACTGGATGCCTAATCCGCTTTTTTGTTTGATTTTGTGTGATTTAGTGGCGTTCCGCTGTGGCCGCCGCGCAGCAATAATGGCAATTGGGGACGGACCTGAGAGATTTGTCCCTGGCCGCCCGTAAGAAAGCCCGTCCTGCTATGTCGATCGTCGCGTTCGTGTTAAGGCGCCCTTACACCGTCTTTGCGGTGATTATTCTCGTTTGTCTACTCGGCGTCGGGGCGGCATTTCGGATGCCAGTGGATATTTTCCCCGAAATCGATATTCCCGTGGTGAGCGTGGTCTGGACGTACAACGGCATGAGCCCGCAGGACATTCAGAATCGCATTGTCGTGCTCCACGAACGGCAACTGGCATCTCTTGTGGACAACATCGAACGCATCGAATCCAACAGCTACGAAGGCGTTGGCGTGATCAAGGTCTATCTGCATGAAGGGGCGGATGTCACCCGAGCGGTCGCGCAGTTAAGCAGCAGCGCGTTGGTCGTGCTGAAGTACATGCCGCGCAACATTACCCCGCCGCTGGTTCTGCGCTACGGGGCGACCGATGTTCCGATTATTGAACTCAGCGTTTCCAGCAGTTCCCTGTCCGATACGAAGCTCAATGACCTGGGCCAGAACATCATCCGGCCGGATTTGGCCGTTGTGCGGGGGGCCTCTGTTCCTTATCCCTATGGTGGCAAGCCGCGCGTCATCATGGTGGACCTCAGCAAGGACGCGTTGCAATCGCGCGGGCTGTCGCCGACGGATATCAGCGACGTGTTGATGCGGCAAAACGTGATCCTACCTTCGGGCGACGTGAAGCTTGGAAGGAGGGATTACGCCGTCGCCATGAACAACAGCCCGGATGTCATCGATGCCATCGATAATTTTCCCGTCAAGGAAGTTGACGGCAGGATGGTCTTCATTCGCGATGTCGCGCACGTCCATGATGGATACCAGATTCAAACGAATTCGGTGTCGGAAAACGGCCGGCCCGGAAGCTTGATGATGGTGCGGAAGACCGGCGGCAGTTCGACGCTTTCCGTCGTTAATGGGATAAAAGATGTCCTGCCCGACCTTCGCCGCCTGATGCCCGCCGGAGTGGACATCAAGCCTATCTTTGACCAATCGATCTTTGTGAGGGCATCGTTGAACAGCGTGCTGATGGCCGGCGCGATGGCGGCCGGCCTTACCGCTCTGATGATCCTCTTGTTCCTGGGCAACTGGCGCCTCACGCTGATCATTCTTGTATCCATCCCGCTTTCGATTGTCACCGCGATTCTGGTCATGTATTGCATGGGCCAGACCCTCAACACCATGACCCTCGGCGGCTTCGCCCTGGCGGTGGGAATTCTGGTCGATAACTCGACGGTCGTGATCGAGAATATCGAACGTCATCTGGGCACGCTCAAGAAGAAATTGGAGGCCGGAATTCTCGATGGAGCCGCCGAGATCGGAATCCCCACGTTGCTTTCCACCTTGGCAATCTGCATCGTATTCGTGCCTATTTTTCTGCTTCAGGGAACCGCCAAATATCTGTTCTCGCCGCTGTCGATCTCCGTCTGCGTCTCCCTGCTGGCGAGCCTGGTTTTGTCGTTTACTCTGGTGCCGGTTTTGTTCATATCCCTGATGCGCTCGCGTGTCCATGTCAAGATGCATCAGGATCACGATCCGATGGATCCGCATCGGCCGACGTCCAACCCGCTCCGGCTGATCCACCGCGGCTTCGACGCCGGCTTTGCCAAGTTCCGCGAAGCATATAACACCACCGTTTCCTGGTGCGTGTCACGGCCGCTGCCCACGGTCGTTTTTTTCCTGCTGTTGATGGCGGCGTCATGTCTCTTGTTTCCGCTTCTGGGCGAAGATTTCTTCCCGCAGGTGGATGCGGGCCAGATGCGGCTGCACGTCCGCTGCCCCCCCGGAACGCGCATCGAAACCACCATGGATGATTTTGCCAAGGTGGAAACCGCGATCAGGCAGATCGTCGGCAATCAACAGATCGATGTCATCCTCGACAACATCGGGCTTCCCTACAGCGGCATCAACATCGCCCTGAGCGACTCGGCCACGGTCGGGCCCATGGACGGCGAAATCCTGATCTCCCTGAACAAGCAGCACACACCCACCGCCCCGCACATGGCGGATCTTCGGCGGGAACTGCCGCGGCGTTTCCCGGAATTGCAGTTCTTCTTTCAGCCCGCGGACATCGTCAATCAAGTGTTGAATTTTGGCCAGCCGGCGCCCATCGACATCCGCATCAGCGACCCGGATAACGACAAAGCCTATGCGATGGCGGCCAAGTTGGCTCGCGATATCGCCGACATTCCCGGAGTCGTGGATTCACACGTGTTTCAAGTGCCCGACGCCCCGGCGTTCAGCGTCGACGTGGACCGGACGCTGGCGCAGGAAGTCGGCCTGAGCCAGCAGAATGCGGCGACCGATCTGCTCGTGTCGCTGAATAACAGCGCTCAGATCGCCCCGAACTTCTGGGTCAATCCGAACAACAGCGTCAGCTATCCGCTGGTCGTTCAGGAACCAACCTACCGGATCAACTCTCTTCAGGATTTGAAGGATATGCCGCTTGAGACAGACGCGAGCAAGCAGGGCCAGTTGCTGATGAACATCGCCAAGTTTGGTCGAAGCAGAATTCCCATGGTGATGTCGCAATTAAACATCCGCCCCGTGTTTGACGTGAACGCTGATGTGCAGAATCGGGATATGAAAAGCGCAAGCGAGGAGATTCAGAAAGTGATCGACCGGGATCAGCCGCCCGCGCCTTCAACGATGAACGTGACCCTCTCGGGGCAGGCCCAGACCATGCGCAGCAGCTTCTCCGGCCTCTTTTCCGGAATGGGTCTGGCCGTCGTTCTCGTTTACCTGTTGATGGTGATCAAATTCCAAAGCTGGCTGGACCCGGTGATCGTGCTGCTGGCGGTGCCGTTTGCTCTGGGCGGCGTGATGTGGATGCTCTTCTTCACCCAGACGCACCTCAGCGTTCCGTCGCTGATGGGAACATTGATGTGCATTGGCCTGACCACGGCAAACAGCATTCTGGTAGTCACTTTTGCCAATGATCGGGTTGATGCGGGGGATGATACCGCAACCGCCGCGATCACCGCCGGCTATACCCGTATCCGTCCGGTGCTTATGACCGCCGGCGCAATGATACTTGGCATGATCCCCATGGCCGTCGGCGTCGGCGAGGGGGGCGAACAAAACGCCCCGCTGGCCCGTGCCGTTATCGGCGGGCTGTTATTTGCCACCTTCGCCACGCTCATTTTCGTGCCCTCGATGTACCGATTGCTAAGTCGCCATAGGAATTCTGAAATTTTGGAGGCAAACCTTGCAACCGCATGACTCCCATCCCGTGGCCGGCGATGGCGAACCCATCTCTCCCGTTGCCAATCAATCCGTGCCCGCGCCGGCGCAATCGTCTCCGGCGTCAAAAACGGGATTGAAGCTGACGGTCTTCGCCGTTCTGCTGGTGGCCGCATTGGCGATCGGGTTCTTCGTTGTCCAGCGTCACAAATCCGAGGAGACTGCCGCCCTCGTTGCGCAAACTGTTTCGCAAGCCGCAGAGCCCCCCGCAGTGGACGTCGTCAACGTCAATTATGCGCCATCCAGCGAATCCGTGGGATACCCCGGCGAGACGCGCGGCTGGTACGAAAGCACGATCTACGCCCGGGTCAACGGATATGTCGACAAATGGCTCGTCGATATCGGTGATCGTGTCCACAAAGGGCAGGTCCTGGCGACCATCGAGACCCCTGACTTGGATGCCCAGCTTCAGGCCGCGCAGCATCAATGGGCTGTTTCGCAATCCCAGGTGGAGGTCGTGAAGGCCAACGCCGAATTCGCTAAGAGCACCTATGACCGCTGGCGAGATTCCCCCAAGGGAGTCGTCTCCGATCAGGAGCGGGAAGAGAAGAAGGCGGAATATGCCAGCAGCGTTGCGCAGCTCAAATCCGCGCAAGCGAAGGTCAGTGCCGATCAAGCTGACGTGGATCGCCTCAATGCCATCGAAGGTTATAAGCAAGTCGCCGCGCCGTTCGACGGCGTTATTACCTCGAGGCATATCGATATCGGCGATCTCGTGACCTCGGGCAGCACCACCAGCACAACTTCGCTCTACACCGTCGCGCAGATCACTGAAATACGTGTATTCGTCGACGTGCCTCAGCGGGCTACGGCGGGAATCGAAGTGGGTGTGCCCGCGGTCGTCATCGCCAATGAGTTCCCCGACAAGAAATTCGAAGGCAAGATCGCACGCACCTCCCATGCGATTGATCCGGCCACGAGGACCTTGCACGTCGAAGTTGATCTTGACAATCCAGACCTGGTATTGATGCCGGGGATGTACGTCCAGGTGAACTTCGATATCGCTCACAAGGGATTGCTCCGCGTGCCCGCAAGCGCCTTGTTGTTTAGGTCCGGCGGACCCCAGGTGGCGGTGGTGGACAACGACGGCAAAGTGAACTTCCGCGACGTGCATATCGCCCTCGATAATGGTGATTTTGTCGAGCTTGGATCGGGCGTTTCCGCCAACGAGAAAGTGGCATTAAATCTCGGCAGCCAGATAGCTGAGGGCGACAAAGTAGTAGCCAACGAGGTTGACGCTCAGAGCAGGGTCGCCCAGGTTCCGACTTCTCCTCCGGCGAGCGCGTCGCCGACCATCGCCGCCGAAGTCGGCCAGCAACCTTAATGAAGACATAAATCCTTACCAGGGAGTTTCTCAAGATGAAAGCGGCCAAACGCCTGTCCGTGCTGGTGGTTTCCGTCGCGCTGGCCGGCTGCACGGTCGGTCCCGATTACCACACGCCCACTACCACGATGCCCGGTGCCTTCACGTCGATGTCGCCGTCCACGCAGCCCGCCGCCGCGGCACGCAAGCAGCCCGTGGACATCGCCATGTGGTGGAACTCGTTCAGCGATCCCGAACTCGATTCTCTGATCGATCGCGCGCTGGCGGCCAATTTCGACCTGGAAATCGCCCTGACTCGCTTGCAGGAAGCCCGGACAATGGAAGTTGCGGTTGAGGGCCCGGCACTTCCATCGCTCGAGGCCAGCGGTGGGGCCGGTGGTGGAACGGGCACGAACGCTACCAAAGGGCGGATTTCCCCGCCGCTCAATGCCGCCAGCAATACAACCGGACTGAAGGAAATCACCCAGATTGCAGGTTTCGACGCGGGCTGGGAGCTTGACCTCTTTGGACGCTATCGCCGCGAGATTGAAGCCGCCCGCTATGACACGCAGGCCGCGGCGGAAGCGCGCAACGCGGTGTTGATCGCGGTGGTTGCCGATGTCGCCCGAGCCTACGTTGACAACCGAGCCTTCCAGATGCGAATAGCGATCATCCAGGGCAATATCAGGGCCGAGCAACAGATGGTCGATCTCGTTCAGGAGCGGTTCAATCGCGGATTGACCAATGAGCTCGATGTGGTTCTGGCCCAACGGCAATTGGCGACGCTGCAATCGGAGGTGGCGCCATTGGAGGAGGAAGCCGCGTCATCACAACGACGATTGGCGGTTTTGATTGGAGATTACCCCGACGAACTCGCCGCGCAACTGCGACAGCCCGCTCCATTGCCCGATGTGCCGAGCCAAATCCAGCCGGGATTGCCGATCGAATTATTGCGCCGCCGGCCCGATATTCGTGAAGCGGAACGGCAACTGGCCGCCGGCACTGCCCGAGTCGGCCAGGCGATTGCCAATCTCTTCCCTCGCGTCGGTGTGACCGCCGGCGCGGGTTGGCAAGGCGAGGGATTAGGCCGAGTCCCCCAGGTCAGCAGCTTTATCTGGTCGGCGGGACCCACCGCTTACTGGCCTCTATTGGATTTTGGAACGCTCGACGCGATGATCCAGATTCAGGACCTTCGCACGCACGAGTTGTTCGTGGAATACAAGCGGACCATTATCAATGCGGTCGAGGAAGTGGAGAACGCAATCGGCGGCTACGATGCCCAGCAACAGCGCCTCGGTGACTTGCAAAGTGCCCTCGTAGCCAGTCAGCGCGCCGTCGATCTTGCTCAACATCGCTACGAGCGGGGACTGACGGATTTTCTGAACGTGCTGGATGCCGAGCGGGAACTTTACGACCTGCAGGATCAATACGCCGTTGCCCAGGAAACGTCGATCGTGCAATTCATTGCACTTTGCAAGGCGATCGGAGGCGGCTGGGAGCAATATCAGCGAATCCCGCCCATCCGACCGCCGCTGCCGGCCATCGCCGCAACCCTCCGTCAGGCGATCTCGCCGGATAACCCGGAAAAATAAATTGGGACGACGATATCGCCGGCCCAATCATGCAACCCCGCTCCGTATTTTTCTTACAGCAGCAATTGTAGCTGCGTAATGAATATCAATTCCGCGTGCCGGTTGCTGATCAGCACGTCCGAACTGTCGTCATTGATCGGGATGCCCGTCGGCAAGTACGTGGCCAATTCGGTGAGTTTGAAGTTGTGTCCGAAGAAATAATAATTCAGGCCCAGGGAAATGTCGGTCACGTTGTTCTGGCTTCCCGTCGGCGTTCCGCGGAGATACAGGTACTCGTAGCGAATGAATGGCTCCCAGTGCTTGCAAAAGAGATAGGCGAATTCCGCATCGATGGACGGCTCATAGGTGTCCTTGCCGAGGTCCGGCGTTGTCGAGCCGAACGATGCCGAAACGCCGCTGGTATTCGGGATGCCCATATTATGCTCGGTGTACCGGCCGAAGTAGCAGATGTAGGCAAACAGCCCACTGGGGCTGCCGTACTGCAAGTCAAGCGTATGTGAAAGCTGGTTGTATCCACCGCCCGCGAACGAATAGTCGTAGCCGGAACCGAGGACCAGAAGATTGCTCTTGTCGCCCAGAGCGGTAAGTTGGTTGTAATCGTTCCAATCGCCCATGATCTTCCACTCGACCCGGCCGGCGACGCCGCCGTCGTAGGCAACGCCGTTGTTCGGAGAGTCTTCAAAATTCGTATTGGCCGCGCGAATCCCGTCCGTCATGCCGGCTTCCACTCGGACCGGTCCTTTGTTGTCAAAAATTGCCGTCGCGGCCTGTGTGAATGTATCGGTGTTGCCAAAGATATCGCCCTGAAGAGACGCTTCCGGCGCGCGATATTTCGAACCAACGATGTTCTCGTGGTCCAGCGGATCGTGCATCTGTCCCACGTGGATGAACCACGGCGTGTCGTGCAAATTGTATTTCACCCATGCTTCTTCCAACACGGGAAGGCCGCCTACGGGTGAAGTCGTGGTTCCCACCGTGGCGCCGGCGGCATTGGTCACCGTCAGCGTGCTGTTTTCCCGGTTGGTCGCCCAGTTGATGAAATACGTCAAATCGGGGGTGAAAAGATTGCCATCAAAGCCAAGTCGCGCCCGCCTGATCTCAAAACCATTCTGGGTATTGTCGCCATTCGGATTCGTGAAGAAGTCCTCCCGCCAACTGGTGCTATCGCGAATCTCGACATGAATCCATGGACGCAACACAAAATTACCGTCATCGCTCTGGATAAAGAATCGGCGGTTGGCGTACCCAGCGGTCACCAATCCCTGATCGAGCAACTGGCTATGCTGATCCGCATCGGCGATGATCTGCTGCATCGTCTGCGGTTCATTTTGAGCCGCGGGCTGCTGCTGTTGCTGCTGCTTAAGTTGATCCACCTCCGCCTGCAGCGCATTCACCTGCTGCTGCAATTGCTGCACGGTTGAATCCGCCGCGTAAGCCGAATGAGTTGTCAGTCCCAGAGCCGCCACACCGCTGGCCAACGCCCAGATACGCATACCTTTCATTGAGCGCCTCCGTAGTTTGAATCCTCGTTTCTTGATCCCAATTTAGTCAGAACAACCGGCGTCCGTCGAATGAAGCGGACTTTCTCGACAGTTCACCAACAAGCGATTGCGCAACAACAGCTTGCGGGCAAACATGGGCGCGCCGTAAATCTCCTGTTGTGACGGGGTTGATTTATGGTCCGTTCGGCTGATACCACTGAATGGCCACGTTATTGAGGTCTTCACGGCCGGCTATCGGCCAGTGCTTTCGGAGTAGAGTTTGAGTGAGGTGATTGGGGTCGGCCCATTCCTGGTGAGCCAACACTAGCACCACCTGATCGTAATGCCCCGAGGCCAGTCGCGAATTCAGCGGCCAAAGATCTCGTTCCACACGCACGCGCAGCATGGTCCGGGGAGGGTCGCGGTCAAAAAATCCGCGCGGAACCCCCGTTGCCTCGTCTCCAGGTCGATAGTGGTAGTAGTAATCAAACGGAAGTTGCCCGTCATTGGCGACGAAGACAATGAGCCGGCGTCCGGCGGGAAGATCCGAGACCTTCTGTGCGATCCCCCGCCAGTTTTCCTTGTTGACTTCCAAATGATAGCTGTACAGCGTCAACCCCGAGAGCAACAGCAGCAGCAGGGTCCCTCCCCAGGTGGCCCGCGAAATCCCTCGTGACAGCGGCATCCCCAGC
>JBEKIV010000069.1:0-16295 GCA_050011595.1 Tepidisphaeraceae bacterium | reverse complement strand
CTCATGGCATCGAAGGACATAACCGACCTCCCTGTCGGAAAGACAAAAACGGTGTATCTATCCGATACACCCCTGTTTGTTCAAGAAATGTGGGTAAGGATGAGGCGGCGCCGTGGGCGTTCGGGGGGGGGAATTTGCGCAAGTGGATTTTGACCGGTGTACACCGACTTGCAACGTGGTCCAACGCTCACCGTCCTGCTTGCTTCGGCCTCACGGCAGCGGCAAATCCTTGAACTCGAAGGGAACCCTCATCGTGTGGGCCTTCGACGGAAGCTCGATCACCCATTTGACCGGGTCGCCGATGGGCGAGTCTTCGCCGGCGTGGCGAACATAGTTGACGGTGTATTTGTTCCACGTGCCGCTGCCGCCGACTTCCTGAAATTGGCGGCCCTTGTCGTCGAGGAGTTGCGCGTTGTTTTGCAGAAGCTGCCAGACGGTGTCACTGCCTATGGTGTTAACGTCAAAGGACACGCTCAGTTGATAGTTCGGCTCGGCCATTTTTTTTAAGGAATGGAATGTGACGGTGCGGTTACCGATTGATTTGGAAATCTCGGCGGCGGCCAGGGGTTTGTCGACGGTCAACGAATCCATTTTGTCGGCCACCCGAAGCTGGAGGCTGCCCTTGAGATGGGCGATCTTCTTCCCGGGGTTATCGGGATATTTCAGCGGCACGTTGCAGTCAAAGAGGAGCGAACGCGGCGGGCTGCTGCCGACGAAGGACATGCGGCTTTTCACGTCCGCCTTCATCGAATTCCCGGCGTCGTCGACGGCCTGGTCGGTCCTGGCAGCGGAGTTAAAACTCTGCACGCGCAGGGCGGGATCGATATAAACGCGCAATTGCACGTTGCAGAAGTTGCTCGCCCCTCCCGGGTGGGCGTAGTTCACGTTCTGCTGGCGGCTGAAGGAGAGGGCCTGGATAACGAAGCCGTCGGTTTCGTAAACCGGGAGTTTCGGCATGTCGCCGCCCGGCATCTGGCCGGTGGAGAAAAGCATGATGCGGCGGGTGAGATCGTTGCTGTAATTTTGTTGGATCGAGAGATTCCACAAGCCGCAGGCCTCCCACACGGCGGACCAGAACGTGCGGTCGGTGAAGTCCACGTCCTTGGGAATTTGCAAGGAATCCTGGTCCCAGATATTGCCGTTGGTCGTGAACTTGACGTCCGCCTGCCGGGCGAGTTCATCGAAAACATCCTGGGCGACGGCTTGTTTGAGATGGAGATTGATGAGGGTCACGCCGGGCCGGGTGGCCGCCGGCACGGTCGTCGCCGTGGTCGCTTTTTGCGAGGTCTGCGCGATTGCCCGGCCAGCGATAATGGACATGGAGATCAACACGCCCAAGACGAGATGTTTCGCGTTCATGATGTCCCAATCCCTTCCGCCTGAAGGCCTATTTTAATGGAATGAAACCCACTGACATCGTTCAAAGCGGCTTGTAAATCGTAAATCCCTGCGATCCGTGGCGATTGGTGTGCGGGTATTCGACGATTCCGCGCGGTTCGCGGACGCCGGCGGCTTCAGCCTCGTTTTGAACCAGGTGCTTGGCGCAGATGTATGGACAGGTTTCATCCTGCTGGAAAAGAACAGAACCATCATGGTAAACGTCGTAGAGAATCACTTCCGCGGTAGCATCGCTCCGGCATCCCGCGACGGCGCATTTGGGCATGAATTCTCCTTTGCCAATGGGGACCTTTGAATCACGATGTTTCCTGCCCACTGAAGTGGGCAGGCCGCGCAAGAATCGGGATTTGGTGACCCGATCGTTGGGCTGCTCAAAGGCTTCAATTGCCTTTCCGAGGTCATTGTAGCAGATTTACCCTGGAAAAAGCCCGTGGACGGATCGGCGGAGGGAGGGGTGTCCGGCTTTCCAAAACGCCGCGCAAGCGCGGCCGCTAAACAATATGCGATTGCCGAGATCTTGGACAAAAGACCGTTGACTGATCGGCGGGGAACAGGGGATAATCCGGGGCATGATTCGCACATTGGCATTCCTGGCGGCGCTGTTGCTCTGCACCACTTTCGCTTCGGCCCAGTATTGGGACAACTCGCTTTCGTTGGGCTATTCACATTTCTTTCCCGAAAGAAGCGGAGGATTGTTTTTCAGCAAGGATGGGGCTTACCTGGATGGGGACTTCGCCTGGCGGATTCCGGGGGTGGTTGTGCCGACGTTCGTCGGTCTGGGCGTGACGGCGTCGGGGTATTGGGACAGCGAGAATGTCGATTACCCGGTCTACGATCGTGATCGTGATTTCGGGAACTCGGACCTGAACTCGGACGTGGAATTCGTCGAGGTGGAACCGCGGCTGGCGATGAAGTTTTGGATTCCCGGTGCGCCGGGGTTGTTCGTGAGGCCGCGAATCGGCGCGGGGCTGCTGGTTGATAATTATTCGGTCGATCAGATCGCGGCGGACATCGACGGCTTCGATTACATCCACACGCTGAATTACACGGGCGCGGCGTTTGAGATTCGGCCGGCGGTGCAGTTGGGATTTCAGCGAGGCCCGTTTTCGGCCGGTGGGGAATTGTCGTACATGGCCAGTTGGGGCGGGTTCGGAAAGATGGGAGACGTGCTTCAGGAATTGCGGGCCGGCATATTCTTCAGGTTTCGGTTCTAAACGGGGGGAGGGAAATGCGTGGTGATGGTTGCCGCGGTTCCGCCGCGAATGGCGAACTGGCCGGTGACGGTCATCCGGCGGGGTTTCAGCACCGCGACTAAATCATCCAGGATGGCGTTGGCCACGGATTCGTAGAAAATCCCCTTGTTGCGATAGGAATGGAAATAGAGTTTGAGACTCTTCATCTCCACGCAGAGACGGCTGGGGACGTAGGCGATGGTGAGGGTGGCGAAATCAGGCTGGCCGGTGACGGGGCAGAGGCTGGTGAATTCGGGAAAGACGAACTTGATTTCGTAATCGCGCCGGGGGCGGGGATTGGCAAACGTATCAAGAATGGTTCGCGGGTGAGCGATTTGCCGGGCGGTCAGGATCGATTTTTTTCCCAATTGGCGGGCCATCACGGAGTCTTGTGAAAATCGGCGTCGAGGACGTCGAGCATGGACGTGGCAATCTCGAACGTCAGGCCATTGTAATGCGCGTATGGCGTTAGGCCATTGGCGGGACGAACGATCTCGACGTGATATTTCTTGAGCGAAGGGGTTTCCAGCGTCAGGACGTATCGCTGCTCGACGCGGGAGTCGGGGACTTTTTCGAGATATTTATCGGCCCGGAAGGGATCGAATTTCGCCAGCAGCGCGTCCACCTTGGAATCGTCCACCAAGCTCTTTGGCTCGAGTGGGATGGCGAACTCCCAAGTCGATTGCGGGGGTTGGGTGGTGGGCTGAGTCGCGGGTTTGGAGGTTGCAAGCGTCGGGCCGAGGGGATTTATTTTTGGTTTTGCAGCCGCAGGGCGACGAGTCAGAACGACCAACTGCGTGAACGTGGGGCGCTCGACGGCGGGCGCGGGTTGGGTGGCTTGCGTGGTGGAAGGCTTCGCCTCCACCGCGGATGGGACGGGGAAAATCGCCTTGACCAGGGAAATCTTCGACACGTCCGCCGGCACAACGGTAACCACATCGCGGTCGAGCAGATCGAGGGGGGTCTTCTCGAGACTATCCAGGGAGGATTTGGCAATCTTGGCGACCAGGCCGTCGGAGGTCTGGACGAAATAATGGTCCTTGGAAAGGCTGTCGGGGGAACCAATCGTCAGGGTGAGGCCCGAAGTGGGTTGGGTCGTTGGCTGGGTTGACGGCGCGGCGGTGCTGAGCCAGACCTGCATGGTCGGATGGTCGAAGCGGGCGAACGCCAGCTCGTCGGAATCGCTTTTGACGAATTCGGTGGCCTCGGTGCCGGTGATGGTGGAAATGAGGGAAGAGATCGAATCGCTGTCGCCGGGCATTTCGGCGGGCTGGGTGATCTTCCACTTGTCGCCGACCTTGACCATTTCCAGATTCTGGGCGGAAGTGGTGATGCGGACCTGTTTGAAATCGGCCGGGGTGGTTTCCAGGAGGTGCTTGTCGCGCAAATCATCGGCGGCGGATTTGAGGTTCTTGGCGAGGGTGGAATCGATGAGATTCACGTCGCCGTCGTCCACCCTGGCGTACATGACGTCGCCGATGCCGGCATTGTTGCCGATGGCCAAGCGCAGGCTTTTGCCGTCGGTGATGGAGAGATCGACGGTATAGCGGGGGTGGTCGAGTCCGGAATCGGCCGGGGCGGCGTCGGGGCGGCCCTGGGAGCGCAGATCGCAGATCGTGCGGATGAGGTCCTGGGTTTGCCAATCGACGGCGGCGGAATTGACCGGCTCGGTCATTTTCCAGGCGGCGCCGTCGCGGCGGACGACGGTGCGGTTGCCGTCGGAGTCGCTGATGGTGACGCCTTTGACCTGGCCGCTTTCAACGTTGAAGAGCTTGGGTCCCTGCGGGGAGGAGGATTGCTCGGTATCGACGCCCGGAGGATTGGGACGGTTCTGATCCAAGTAAAAAACGACGCCCACGACGATGAGGGCGATGAGCAGGATGATGGTCGTTTTGAAGTTCATCGGAGTAACTCGGATTCGGCTTATGATCTAAATCCTCCAACAAAAAGACTGACACAGAGATCACAGAGGACACAGAGGAATAGCGAATTTTCAGTTTTATCTCTGTGTTCTCCGTGCACTCTGTGTCCTCTGTGGTTCATTTTGTCAGGCACTCTTAGCTTAGAGATAGTCTCTCAATCACGTCGTTTACTGTAGACCATAAGTCCCGCGGCGATGGCGGCCAGGGGTAGCCCGGCGGTGAGCACGCCCAAGCGCCAGAAGGCGAGGGTCGCGGGGGTCATTTCACGAATGCGAGCCACCTGAAGCGCGTGGGGTCCGATGGCGAGCATGGAATCCTGGTGCGCCAGCCAGAGGATGCTGTTGACGAAGAACTCCCCGTTGCCGGGGAGACGGGAAACGCTCAGGCCGTGGCGTTCGAGCATTTCCTGGTCCGGCAGATCGACGAGATAGCTGATGGCAAAGACATAGCTTCCAACGACGACAAGGCGTGACTCGCCGGGCGCTTCGGAGGCGGCGGCGGCGTAGAGGCGATTGTCGGGCGTGTTGTCGATGTCGCCGAACATTCGGCCGGCGTCGGGGTCGGCCTTTGGATTGAAGGTGATCTTGGGATGATCCGAGCCAAGGAGGGATTCGGCATCGGCGGTGGCCCAATAATGGGGGGAGAAGGGCATGGGAAGCAGCGGCGTGACGTGCACGCCGGGGGGAGTGTCGGGCGTCACGGAAACCGGCACGGAGGCGGCCTGGAGAAAATCCAGGCCGGCCAGCGGCGTGGCGATGGGGTGATTGCCGTATTGATTGATTTTGAAGACGGCCTGGCTGGCCTGCTCGGCATTTTCGGCGAAGTCGTTGGACTGTCGCTCCGGAGCGGGCAGGGCTTGGTGAACCAGCACGTCATCGGTCTTGGCCTGAATGCCCATAGGCCCAAGGGCCTGGTTCATGGGATCGGCGGTGGGGAACAACAGGACCAGCGCCGATCCGCCGGATTTCAGATGCTCTTCGAGCATGGGATCGATCTGCGAGGGCTGGTCGGGCTGAGTGTCGTGCTGGAAACGGACGACGACCCAGACGGCGGATTTCATCTGCGCATCGGTGGGTTCGGGGAGCGGGGACTCCTGCATGGCGGACTGGCCGCTGAAGTCCTTTTCCTGAACGTCGAAATTGTCGTCGCGCAGCCGCTGGGCGATGGAGGAAAACGGGGGCTGCTGTTCCGGGGACATGGCCGTCGCCAGCGGAGCGCCGCCGGCGCGGACGAAAACGATCATGGGCCTGGCGGAACTGGTGAGCGAGGCGACGGCGGCGGTGATCTGCTGCTCGCCGGCGAAACTCAGCTTGGGCTGAACGTCGGGGGCTTGGGCGGCGAAGCGGCTTGAATCCGGGACCTTCCAGACCTGGTCAAATTGCAGGATTTTATACCCGGAATCCGTCATGACGATGATCGACTTGCTCCTGAGTTGCTGCTTGAATTCGTCGAGTTCGGTAAGCGAGCCGAGATGGGAAATGCGGTCGAGCACGGCATCGGCTTTCTTTTTCGCATCGTTGGCGCGCTGGGCGGCGCCGGGGGAGTAATCCGTGATCGGCTTCAGCTTGGAAAAGGCGGGGATGGTTTTGAACGAAGCCATGACCTGTGAGAACTGGTCGAGGAGCTGGGAGACGTTGCCGTAGGTGGTGCGCGCTTCGTCCACGCCGTCCTTGTAGCTGGGGATTTGCTGGTTGAGATCGGAATCGATGGCGGATTTCAGATCGCCGAGCTGGTGATGGGTCAGGACGAGCGTGAGATAGGCCGCGGAGATTTCCTGCTGAAGCTGCTGGTCCTGGACCTGATCGAATGGCAGGACTCGGAATTTGGCGGCTTCATCGGTCACGAATTGATCGATCGCCTTGTTGACCTCGGGGACTTTCTCGAGGATGGTTTTATAGCCCTTCACTTCCCCGCCGTATTTGTTGGTGACGTCGGCAACCAGTTTGTTGAACTGGTCCTTCTGGGTGTCGGGGTCGAGGACGTCGGTGGTGACGTTCCTGCCCTTGGTGGAGTATTCATTGAGCAGGTCGGCGACGGGCTGGTAATAATCCTGCTCGTGGGAATCGCTTTTGAGCTTGGGATAGAGAGCGACGACGCGAACGGGCTGCTTCAACTGCTGGATGAAATTGAGGGATTGGGGACGGAGGCTCTGCGTGCCGCCAGCCGTGGTGTCGATGCGCACGGCGCGCGATTCGGCGATCCAGGTGAGCATGACGGCCAGAGCGATCACGAAGAGGCAGGAGGCGACGACGTTGGCGCCGTACTTGATCCACCGCTGGCTCTGCGATTCGGGCGGGGTAAGCGTCATTTCGGCTTTTTCGTTTTTTTCAGGCATCGAGAAGACCATCAAAAAGTCATTTCCATCGCCGTGATTCCAGCACCTTGGTGGTAAAGAACAAGAAGACCGCGGTGGAGAAAATAAAGAACGCCAGATGGCCCGTGTCGATGATTCCGCGGCTGAAATCGGTGTATCGCTTGAAAACCGTCTGGTTGAGGATCGCCGTCCAGGTTGGCGAGAGGAGCTTGCCGCCGGCCCACCAGGGAACGATGGTGATGGCGAAGAGAACGGCGGCGGTGGCGACGGCGGCGACGATCTGGCTGCGGGTCAGGGACGAACAGAACAACCCGATGGAAATAAACATCGCCCCCACCAGCACAATGCCGAGATATCCGCTGCGGATCGGGCCGAAGTCGATGTGGGGATTGGCGTAGAGCGCCAGGACGGCGGCGTAAAGCAGGGTGGGGGCGAGCATGACGAGGAAGAACGCGAATGAGCCGAGGAATTTCCCCAGCACGACGTCGGATTCGGCGACGGGGGCGGTCATCAATGTTTCGATCGTGCCGGTGGACCATTCCTGGGCGAGCAATCCCATGGAAAGAAGCGGGACGATGGAGACCAGGAGCCAGACCATCCAGTTGAAGAGGTTTCGCATCCCGGCGATTTCGCCGGGCTGGAAATCGTCCCAGAAGGTGAACGAGCAGGCGATGAGGAAAACGGCCATCGCGACGTAGGCGATGGGAGAATAGAAATAGCTCGTGAGTTCGCGGCGGGCAATGGTGGTTGCGCGGGTCATGGGTGAATTAGTTGCAAGTTGCAAGTGCAAGTTGCAAGTTAGGAAATTTCTTAACTTGCACTACCAACTTGCAACTTGCACTTCCTCTTTGCATTTCCTACCTCGCCATGGCCTGGTTGGCCGTGACCTGAACGAAAAACTCTTCGAGCGTCGCGTGTTCGAGACGAACCTCCCGCAAGGGCCAGCCGTGCTGGATGACGGTGCGGGCGACTTCTTCGCGGACGTCGTAGCCGTCCTTTGGGCGGAGGGCGGCGACGACGTATTGGGCGTCGGCGGCCTCGCCGTCGAGGATTTCCACGTTGCTGACGCCGCTGACGCGGAGGAGCGCGGCCTGCACCTCCGCGCGCGGGCCTCGGCATTCGACCAGGACGCGGGCGGTCAGCCGACGGCTGGCGCGAAGCTCGTCGGGCGATCCCTGGGCGACGATCCGCCCGGCGGCGATGACGATGGCACGGTCGCAAGTCGCCTCGACCTCCGGCAATATGTGCGTGGACAAAACGACCGTGTGATGGCCGGCGAGGTCTCGGATCAATTTGCGCGTTTCGCGGATCTGGGCGGGGTCAAGCCCGATCGTCGGCTCGTCGAGGATCAGGACGGCCGGGTTGTGCAGCAGCGCATCGGCCAATCCGACGCGCTGGCGATAGCCTTTGGATAAATGGCTGATGGTTTTGTGGTGGACCGGGCCGAGCCAGCAGCGATCGATGACGTAATCGATTCTGCGTACGCGTTGGGCGCGGGGCATTTTTCGCAAGCGCCCGCGGTAATCGAGATATTCACGGACTTTCATCTCGGTGTAGAGCGGGCAGTTTTCGGGGAGATAGCCGAGATTTTCGCGGACTTTTTCGGATTCATGGAAGATGTCGAAACCATTGACGGTCGCTCCGCCGCTGGTGGGTGGAAGATAACAGGTCAGGATTCTCAGGGTGGTTGATTTTCCGGCCCCGTTGGGACCGAGGAATCCAACGATCTGCCCCCGAGGCACTTCGAAAGAGATATGATCCACCGCCAAGGTCTGACCGTATGCCTTGGTCAACTCGCGAACCGCAATCACGCTATAACCCTCTGTTGTTCATGGTCATGCCGGCAAGAGGCAGATAAGTAAGGTTCTCATCCGTGGATGTCAAGTTATCCACGCGCGTGCAAAGGCGATGTTGCAGTTGTGTTTTCGGGGATAACGCGAACGACAAGCTCGTCGCCATCGCTGAGTTCGGCGCGGCGGTCGGTGGGATTGCCGTTGATGGAATAGCTGGCCGCGGGCAGTTCGCCGTCGAACAGGCCGGGAATGACGCCGGCCAGAACCTTCATCGCCGAGCCGACGTTGGCGCCGCGCGGAAGCTGGAGCATGATAGGCTCGCGCACTCCGGTTCCGAGGGCCTCGTCGAGCATCACGCGCACGTCCATGCGCCAGACATCGCGGCGATACGGTTCGGCAAAGATCACCGAAAACCCCGGGCCGTCTTTCGATCCCCCCTTCCGCGGCGGCAGAATCATCAGGATCAGTACGCCCAACGCATTGAAAAATCCCAGCAATCCCCACCACCGGTTCAGACCGTGATAGCGGACATATTTTCCGCACCCGGCGACCAAAATGCCGGTGCAAAGGACAATCACGAACTCGCCGGCAATCACCGGCGTGCTCGACGGATCGGGCGGCGCGGCGGCAACCAGGCCGGCGCCGGCGATCTGGCCGACGAGGCCGAACCAAAGATAGTCCATGCCCTTCAGCCTGGCGATCTTGCGACGCTCGTAGCGGTAGCCATACATAATCAGCTCGGACGACGCAGGATTTCCTGAACCTTGGCGGTCAGCTCCTCCAGGTCCCGCTCGGCCTTTCGCAGCTCGGCGAATCGCTCTTCGACGCGCTCCACGTGGCGGTCATCCGAGTCGTTCGTCGTCTTTTGCAACTGTTCCTTGGCCAAACGAAACCGCTCGTTGGCGTCGTGAAGCTGACGAAGCAAATCGTCCGGAACAACGAGGCGGCCGACATCGGGTCCGGTGGGCAGGGGCTGCTCGGGCATAGTTCACCGCCGCTGGAAGTATAGCATGGGCGGCGATGGCCGGGGGAGGGAAAAAACAGGTGGGATTAATTCCGAATTGAATGCAACGCTCAACACTCAACACTCAACGCTCAACGTTGAAGTGAAAAAACAGCGAGCTGCGGGATTTCGGCATTTCGTTGAAAGTTGAGCGTTGCATTGGCTGAGCCGGCAACGGAAAAACGCCGGAACGCAGCTTGACCGCCCGGTCTGCTGCCATACCATCAGACAAAAGCCGGTTTCCTTGCACCTCGGCGGCGGAAGTGGCCGATAACTGCGGAGGAAACGGAGCCGGCGCATGCGTTTGGTCAGGGATGAGCCTGTCATGGAAATGGAACCGGCTGACGATGCCGACGGACCCGTCGAAGAGGTCGCCGAGGAATTGGACGGCGATGCGGAGAATTCCGAGCGCCCGGCCGAGGTGAATACACCTCCGGTGGATACGCGGTTGCTGGAGGCATTGCTGCTTTCCACGCACCATCCGCTGACGGCCGGGCGATTGGCGGAGTTGATGGACCTGCCGGTCACCAAGCCGGTCCGGCAGGCGGTCAATGACCTCAACTTGCAATACGAGGAATCACACCGGGCGTTCCGGATCGAGCAGGTTGCCGGGGGATACCAGATTCTGACGATGCCGGAGTTTGGGGAGGCGTTGAAGAAGCTTCACCAGAGGGAGATCGACGCGAAGCTGACCAAGGCGGCGTTGGAGACGCTGGCGATCATCGCGTACAAGCAGCCGGTCCTGCGTGCGGACATCGAGGCCATCCGGGGCGTGGCTTGCGGGGAAACGATCCGCAACCTGATGGAAAAACGGCTGGTGAACATCGCCGGGCGCGCCGAAGAGCCGGGCAGGCCGATTCTCTACGGGACGACCAAGCGGTTTTTGGAGGTTTTCGGCCTGAATGGCCTGAAAGACCTTCCGCAAAGCGAAGAGGGGCTCAAGGCGCCGGGGTCGTAGGCGGCTGGATTTCCCAGACACTAAAGAATGCGGTATTTCCGCCACGTCCGATTGCGCGCCAGTTGGGGAAATACCAGCGGGTATCCTGGACCATTTGGTTTCCGACCATCCAGACGCGGGGACAGGTGGAAAGCTGCCGTTTGAGGACCGCGTCGGCCGGGTCAAAGAGCAATACGATCGGCACCTTCCATGGCCCGCTGTAATGAGCGATGGCTTCGTACTCGAAGGCGGGATAATTGATGTCGTTGTTGGTGAGGACGACGACATCGCCGGGCGCGAGGTTGCGGGCGAGGAAACCGGCGATGAAACGCTCATCCTCAATTTGAAGGACGGAGACCGTGCCGGTCAGGTCGGGGCCTTGCTGGACCCGAGCCAAGCCGAAAGCAACGGCGCCGAAAAGCACGGCGATGGGAACGGCGCGTCCGAGCCAGCGGTTGACGGGCATCGCCGCAATGGCACACACCCCCGGCGACGCGGCGAAAACATACCGGTCGATTTGCATCAGGACGGAATGTCTCGCCAGATCGAGTGCGACGACCGTGAGCAGCGGCAAGACGGCGGCGAGCCACCAGATGCGCTTTTGCCGGTCAAACGGGGGCAGAAGATAGACCAGTATGGCCATCGCGGCGGCGACGAACCATTTCCCATTTCTGACGACCCCAAATATAAGCCGCTGCGGAGCATCGAGGATTGAAAGAGGCAGCGACGCGTTGGGATCGGTGAAACCGAGTCCGGTATGCATGGCGGCGGCGCTGCGGAGGAAATTCGGGACCCAGACGGCGGCGAAGATCAGGACGACGGATACGATGACGGCGATGCTCCGGCGGCGCACGGGGCCCTTGAAAAACAAAAGCGCGTAAATTCCCGCGGCGAGGATGATGCCCAGATCGAAATAATGCGTCATGGCCGCCAGCGCGATGAATAGCGCGAGCCAGGCCAGTTTCACGGGGGATTTGCCATGCTTTTCGATTCGGAGAAGCACGTTGCAGATCGCAAGAGCGAAGCACGCCATCAGGGTGTAGGGCCGAGCCTGTTGACTGAAGTCGATCTGCGGCGGAGCGAAGGCGACGATGGCGGCGGCGACGACGCCGGAGGAGGCTCCGGCACAGAGGCGGACGGAATCGAAGATCAGCGCAATGGCCAATAGTCCGAAGAGGACGGAGAGCATTCGGATGGAGCGATCGGATTGTCCGAAGAGATCGACCCACCACCGGAGGAGGAAATAGTAGAAGGGCGGATGGACGACGCTGTGCAATCCGTTCCAGATGTGCCACCAGTGGGGCGCGCCGACGAGGCCGACGTCGGGCGGATTTTTGACGAGGGTTTGGCTGGGGATTTGGAAGAGCGTGTCGCCGCGTCCGGTGGCCAGATAGAGGGCCCAATACTCGTCGCGCCAGACGGCGTTTTTGGTGAGGTTTTTCAGCCGGAGGCCGCAGCCGATGAGAATCAGCGCCAAGAGGCAGGCGACGTGATACCAGCGGGGTTTAGCCATGCGCCGGTCCGTTCGGGGGAGGATTGGCGGGCCATACGGCGTCCCAGGTCCAGCCTTCGTTGCGGACCAGAGTCAAGAGAAGTCTCCGGCGTCCAGCCAGCGGGCGGAGCGCGGATTTGAACAGTTCGTCTTCGACAACGGGGATTCCGATGTCCCGGAGAGATGCCAGGGAAGGCTCGGGCGGATCGGCGGCCGAGGTTTCGATGAGCGCCGGACGCAGCGTGGACAAAAATTCGGTGATGGAGACGCGCGCCGCGCCGAGCGCGGGCAGATCCAGGCTGCAACCGCGCTGAAGGCCGCATTCGAGGATGGTCAGGGCTTCATCGAGCGCGGCGACGTTCGGCGCGATGGCGGAGCTTCGCTTGCTGCTGTGGAAATAGTGGAGAACCGGATAAGTCAGATGGCTTTCACCGAGCAACGCGAGCATGGAACTGAGAGAAACCAGATGCGGGCCAAGCGCCGTGGTGTCGGCGCCGTTCCAGGCGCGGGAGATGATGTCGCCGGGGTCTTTGCCGAGACTCCAGATGTTCAGCGCAAGCTGGCGTTTCTGGGTGGCGGCGGTCACGACGGGAACGACATAGGCGATGGCGAGACCGACCAGAAGAAATCCGGCGGCGCCGGACAGGACGGTGGCCAGTTCCCAGAACCTGCCGTTGGGGCGGAAATCGCCCGTGCCGAGCGTGGAGATATTGCATCCGACGAAATAGATCCGGTCCCAAAAGGTGGGAGCGCCCAATTCCGCAAAGGTGGGGGATATGGAATTGGGATCGGCGTTGAAGATCAGCGACCAGCCCAGCCAGAGGAGCGTTGACCAGGCGAGCATGGTCGCGGCGACGGTGAACAGGCCGGTCTTGGTGATGATCCTGCGCGAAGAGGTCCGGGATTGGGCGGCCAGCATGATGCGGCCGATCCAGCCGCAGATATGTTTGGTCAAAGGTCCGGCGCCTTCGAGAAACGTCGTCCAGAGCAGGTCGAGCAGGACCAGGGCGAGCATGGCGAGGCCGAGCAGTCCGGAAATGACGTGGATCATGGCGGAGGCACTCAGGGAGACGGAGTTTCCAGCGCGTTCACGAGCGATTCCAATTCGTATCCACCGTTGAATCGTTTGTTTTGGATGAAAAACGTGGGGGTGCCATTGACGCCGCTGCGGATTCCGCCGGCGATATCCTCCCGGACGCGCTGGGAGTAGGCGCCGGCGTTCAGTTCGTCGCGGAAGCGCGCAACGTCGAGTTGCAACTCTGCGGCATATTGGGCGAGAGGGTCCAGTTCGAGCTGTTCCTGATGTTGGAAGAGCAACTCGTGCATTTGCCAGAACTTTCCCTGGGCGGCCGCGGCCTCGGCGGCCTGGGCGGCGAGGCGGGCCTGGGGATGGATTTTGGTCAGCGGAAAGTGCCGGAACCCGAAAGTCAATTGGTCACCGAACCGGCCGACGATCTGCCGAACGATCAGATCGGCGCGGCGGCAATGCGGGCATTGATAGTCGCCGAATTCGACCATGACCAGGCGCGCGGCCGGCGGACCGAGGATGTGATCGCGCGTGCCCAGGGGCGGCGTGAGAGGCGGAGTTGGGCCGGAGTTGATCATGATGCGCACCGGTTATTTTCGATGCAATTCTTCCAATGCCGCCGGAATGCCGTCCGCGCCGGGGGCCAATATTGTGCATGAACCGGCATTTTCCATGATGGCGCTCACGTGACTCGACTGACTATAAACCGGCAATCGACAGAAGTGAACCGAAGTGCGCGGCGGCTTGCAGGCGGCGGGCATTTGGTCAGAATGTTTCGCGCGTTCTGACAGGGAAAGGCAGAGGCATGATCATCACGATCGACGGCCCGGCCGGGACGGGAAAATCGACGGTGGCGCAGAGAGTCGCCGAGGAATTGGCATTCGACTTTCTCGACACGGGGGCGATGTATCGGGCCATCGGGCTGGCGGCGCTGCGGCGGCATGCCAACCTGGAAGACGAGCGGGAGCTGACGTACGTGGCGCGGCTGGCGAGGATCGCATTTGATTTTTCCGTGCGCCCGCCGGCGATCACGCTGAATGGGGAACGCGTGGGGCATCTTTTGCGGGCCGGGGACGCGACGCAGGCGGCGTCGTTCGTGGCGGTGGTGCCGGCGGTGCGGGAACTGCTGGTGAAGCAGCAGCGGGAGATCGGGGCGTCGCGGCCAAACCTCGTCACCGAAGGAAGAGACCAGGGAACGGTGGTGTTTCCGAGCGCCCAGTTGAAGTTTTATCTGGATGCGACGCCGGTCGAACGCGCCCGGCGGCGGGCGGACCAACTGCGCGGGCGCGGGGAGATGGTGGATATCGCCATGCTGCAAAAGCAGATCACGGACCGCGATTGGCGGGACGCCCGGCGGGCGGCGGGCCCGCTGGCGGTCCCGCCGGGCGCCGAGGTGATCGATACCACCGACATGCCGCTTCAAGGCGTTGTGGATCACATCGTGGGAAGGGCGCGGCAACTGCAAAAAGGCGCGGTCCGAACATGAATCAGCGCTCCGTGGTTTGGAAATTGCTTCAGATCATCGCCCGGGTCGGGACCACGGTGCTGTTCGATCTGAAAACCTACGGCAGCCGGAACGTCCCCAAATCCGGCGGAGTTTTGCTGGTGGCCAATCATCAGAGCTATCTCGATCCGGTCCTGGTGGCGGTGCACCTCGACCGGCCGGTGAGTTACCTGGCCAAGAGCGAATTGTTCGAGAATCCGTATTTCGCGTGGTTCATCCGGTCGCTCCATGCGTTTCCCGTGCGCCAGGGCGAGGGGGACGTCGGGGCGGTGAGAGAGATGATCCGCCTGCTGGAGAAAGGCAACGTGCTGAATGTTTTTCCGGAAGGCTCGCGAACGGAAACGGGCGAAATCGCGCCGCTGGAAAAGGGCGTGGCGCTGGTGATCCGCAAGGCGGGAGTGCCCGTGGTGCCGGTGGCGATCGACGGATCGTTCGCGGCGTGGCCGAAAGACGCGATGATCTTTCACCCGCATCCGGTCCGCGTGAGATACGGCAAACCGATCGACTTCCACGGCAAGAAGGGCCAGGAAATCATTTGCACGCTGGAAACAGAGTTGCGATCGCTGATGGCGGAATTGCGAGCATCGGAACGCCCGGCCAACGCATGACATCAAACCGACTCAATTGTCCTTGGGAACGAATATTTTGTGCTCTCCCTCCGGCGTGACGTACTCGATGGGCGCATGCGGACCCGGGCGGGTGGTCGGGGCGGTGGCGGGAGATTCGCTCAAATCCAAGTCGATGACGGCGGTGTAGTACCGCCAGCCGCGACCGAGGAATAACTGGTCCTTCAGCATTTCTTCCGTGCTTTGCGGCACGACAGCGTCGTAGCGGGCCAGGCCGTCCACAACGACTTTCAGCGGATGATCCAGGTCCACCAATTGATCGTTCAAATAGAGCCGGACCAGGCGGACGTTGCGGGCGGCCAGCTTGATCGTGTGGGGATCGGAGATTTCAGCGATCACTCTAAAAGTGTTCTCATACAGGTACGTCCCTCCGCTGCCGCGCGAGAATTGGACCTTGGCCTGATGGCCGGGAGTCATGGGCTGATAAATCTGGACCCAATCGGCGCGGTTGTAGATCGTATCGGAGTTGTTGGACTGGATGAAAACCCGCGACGGATAAAGATCGCGCGTGCGGGTGCGGAGCTTTTTGTATTCGTCCTCGACGATCTGCGGCGATGGCCTATGGCCCAGGTCGCGGGTTTCCGTGTAATCCACGTCGTATTTCAGGTTTTGCAGATAACGCACGATGGACCGGGATTCATCGACGTTGACGACGTCGTCGGAGGCGTCGTGCCAGACGATGCAAAGGATGTTTTCCAGATTGCCGAGTCGGATGCGCTGCCAGGCGTCATGCGCCGAGCCGGCCATGGGGTTGATCGCGGCGAAATACGTCGGGTAATAAATCGCCAGGTTCCAGACGGCGTGGGCGGCCATGGAATGACCGATGAGATAAACGCGAGCGGGATCGACGTTGGCTTGATCGGCCGCGTCGAGGATCGGCTGCATGACCATGTTCATGCCGATCGGGCCGGGACCGTAGAGTTCGTCGAGATTCAATAGCGGCATCACCACAATGGCATCGGGATGGGCGGATAGCTCGTCCGTCATCCACTGGGAATAAATCTGCGCAACGGTTTGGGCATCGGGCGGGGGCTGGGTGAGAAACGC
>JBEKIV010000068.1:0-16392 GCA_050011595.1 Tepidisphaeraceae bacterium | reverse complement strand
GCACTATCCGGTGTGGATTACTCCTTCGCAAGGGATAACGCCTCGGCCACTCGCGTGATGACGCTGTCCCAATCCCCCCGGGCGCTCTGGCGGAATAATCGCATCGTCGGATACCACGGGCTGTCGTCGCGATCCAAAAGCCATCGCCAATCGGGCATAAATTGCAACATCACCCACACCGGCCGTCCAAGAGCGCCGGCCAAATGCGCCACGCTGGTGTCGGTGGTGATCACCAGGTCCATCAGGCACATTACCGCGGCGGTATCGGCGAAATCGTGTAACTCCGGGCCGAGGTTGACCAAGCGCAGGCCCGGCGGCGGTTGCTCCGCCTGCCGCGCGGCTTCGCCTTTCTGAAGGCTGTAAAAAGTCGCGCCGCGCACCTCCGACAGCGGAGCGAGTCGATCCAGCGACATCGACCGTGCGCGATCCACTTTGACGTTTGGGTTTCCCGCCCAGGCGAGAGCGACC
This sequence comes from Tepidisphaeraceae bacterium, assembly GCA_050011595.1. Lineage (GTDB taxonomy): Bacteria > Planctomycetota > Phycisphaerae > Tepidisphaerales > Tepidisphaeraceae > PALSA-1353. The sequence goes on along the minus strand of JBEKIV010000068.1, from coordinate 15,924 downwards.
TTCAGCCCGGCCGCCGATGCGCTCAGTTTTTGCCGCCAGGACTCCAGCAGCTCCGCATCTGGAAACAGATACGGAACTTCCGCGGGAATCGACTCCAGAGTGGTTTTGAAAACCAGCGGCAAACTGAGGATCGGGCAATGAAGATCGAAAGGAGGCAGCGACTGGCCCGCAGCCACGATTTGACATCTCCCGGCGATCGTCTGGAACAGCCGTTGGAGTTCGGCTGGACATTCAATGATGATTCTCCCCCCTCTCTGTTCCACCAGGGGCAAGTAACGGATGAATTGAATGGCATCCCCATAACCCTGCTCGGCATGGAGCACAAGCGTGCGAGCTTCCAATGGGCAGCCGTCCCATTGCGGCCGGGCGAAGTTTCGCCCGGGGGACGGAAAATCCTCGCATTTCCATCGCCATTCATACTCGTCCCAACCCCCTCGAAAATCCCCGCGCGCCAGCAGCGATAGAGCAAGACCGATGTGGGCTTCGGCATAAGCGGGCCGGAGGGAAATGGCCTGGCGATAGGCGGCGACGGCCTCTTCGAGTTGCCCTTTGTCTCTCAGGGCATTACCGAGATTGCCGTGGGCCTCGGGCAAGCTGGGCTTGAGTGCGATGGCCCGGCGAAAGGCGGCGGCGGCCTCGTCGAGTTCTCCTTTGCCCGCCAACGCCGCGCCGAGACTGGCGTGAGCTTCGGATAGGTTCGGCCTGAGGGAGATGGCCCGGCGACACGCGGCGATGGCTTCATCGAATTGTCCCTTGCCCAACAAGGCTGCGCCGAGATTGCTGTGGGCTTCAGGCAGGTCGGGCTTGAGGGCGATAGCCTGCCGACAGGCGGCTATCGCCTCATCGAGTTGGCCGTTGTCCTTCAGGGCATTGCCAAGATTGCTGTAGGCTTCAGCGTAGTTGGGCCTGAGGGCGATGGCCCGACGGATCAAATCCACCGCGATACCAGTCCGTCCCGCCTGCTGGGCAATTATTCCCAGGTTCTGCATCGCATCGATATGTTCCGGCTGCTGGGCCAGGATCTGCCGATAGAGCCGCTCGGCCTCGTGCAGCCGCCCGGCTTGGTGGTGCTGAAGTGCTACGTCGAAGGTCTGTTCGATGGTGGGTTGGGCCATGAGCGCGGCAATTTCGCCAATGATAACCAATTGTCAACGCTTCGTGACCCTTCCAGGCCGTGCCAAAACAAAAACAAAAAAAGCGCCCGTCTTCAGGATCGAAGCGGGCGCGGATTACATCGTCGGAGATTGTGCCGCATTATGGCGTCATTTTCATGCCGGATTCCTCCGGCGGCGCAGAAGGCCGAGGGCCCCTAGGCTCAACAGGCCTAAGCTGGCCGGCTCTGGCACGAAGACCACCTCGATTACGCCGCTGCCCGTATCCGTGAATTGGGCAGGATGTGCCGAGTCGGCGCCGGCGCCGACGGTCCAACTGGGAACGCCGCTCCCGCCGAGGTCGGTGCCCGTATAGGTTATCAGGGTGTACGGAACGCCATATTCGGGAACCCCGTTCGGAAAGCTGAAATTCACCTGGATATTGCCATCGGCCGGGAGCGTCAGGGGGTTGACAAGCGCCGCATCCGTAGAGTTGGAAACCGCAATCAAGGCATCGAGAGAATCACCCGGCAGGACATCCAACGAGAAATCCAGGTTCGCCCAGTCGCTCAGATAAAGACCGCCGCTGAGAGTCAACGTCTCGGATGTATCGGCTCCCACCGCACCGGGTTCAATGATCGAACCGGCGGCAAAGTTGGCCAGAGGAGTGGCGCTGTCAACCGCCTGATTAAGGCTGTTGACGACTGTGCTCACCTCGCCCCCGACGATGCCGTCACCGCCCAGAAGACCGCCGGCAATCCCGTTGCCGCTGTTGACTGCCGACGATGCCCCTTCGACGTACACCGGCGAGGGGCCCGTGGGCGAACCGCTGGCGTTGCTGACGTAGAGAACGCCGCCGCCGTTAGAAGCCGGCATGCCGGTAAAGGTTGCCGCTCCGTTTGTCACGCCGTTTCCCGACGGCTGCTGACCATTGCCCAGGATCGTAGTGCCGGGACCATCGTACTTCGGCAGCGTGCCGGTCTTGGTGGTATAGCTGCTGGTTCCATTGGTCAATGTCAGCGAGCCTCCGCCCGTTACATCAATGACGGCGCGCTCGCTGTTTCCCGTGATGGTGCCATTGAAGGTCGCGTTCACCCCCGCGCCTCCAATCACAAATTCACCGTCGTTGCCATTGTTGTTGCCGCTATGAATGGTGCCGGCAATTTTACTACCGGTGCCGCCTTCGATCGCGCCCAGAAGCGTAACGCCGGTGGAGTTCTGCTGCAAAATTGTTCCGCTGGTGCCCAGGTTAAACAGCGCCGTCTGACTGCCCTCCGCGACTTGGACCGCGGTGGGAGTGAAACGCAGGGTGCCGCCCGCGGTAAAGGCGTTGACCGTCCCGGTGAATCCCGCCATGGTGTTGCTGGTGCCGGTGGGGCCAAAGGTGTACGTGTTGCCGCCGGTAAGATTCAAAACCGTGTTGCTAACGGTGGCGCCGGCGGAACTTGAAATGGTGCCGGTGTCAGTCACGTTGTCGTTGGTGGCATTTCCCATGATTGTACTGGTGGTGCCGCTGCTCAACGTGATGGGGTTGGCAAGACTGGTGACCGAGTGGTTAAACGCAACGGTGCCGCCCCCAAGCGTGACAGCGCCGGTGCCTATCGTCGGCAGGCTGCCATTATTAGTAACCTCAAGAGTGCCGCCATTGACCGTGGTGAGACCCGTGTAGCTGTTTATCGCGTCGAGGTAGACGTTTCCGGTGTAACCGGAATCCAACGTGACTGTCGCAGCGCCCTCTATGCCGGCCGTGCCGGTGCCGTCGGTGAACGTGTAACCGTCACTTCCGGTTGTGAACTCGACGGACGCGGGCGAAACGCCGGCTGGCGAGGCCGTGACGGTGCCGACGATGACGCTGCCGCCAGGACCCGAGCCGGGGAATTGTACCGCCAAGCCGTCCGCGTAGTTCATCGGGGTCCAGTCAGCCGATGAGGAGTTCCAGGCGTTATCCAGCGCGCCGTTGGTCCACGTCACCGTCTGAGCATGTGCCGACTGCAAGCCGGCCATTAGCCCAAGACCGGTCGCAGCCGCAAGAGCGATGGCTGATTTTCTCTTTGATGTCGAAAAACGGGAAGCGGTTGACGTGTTCCGCCCGATGCTATTCTTGACGCTCATTCTACACCCTCCATTAAAATTCGGCGTTTCTGAACGATTAAATGTGAAATCCGCTGGAAGGTATTATGACCGATCGTCCCGTGAATTGCCAGAAAAATATTCAAAATAACCATCTTTTCATTCGTTTTATTCTCCACGGATAGACCCGAAATACTACGATCAGGGAGTCGTTTATGCGCCAGAATTCAAATTATTAGTTATCCATGTTACCCAGTTTTCCAAGATTAACGCAAAAACGCTGCGGAATTGCTGAAATGGTAAATTGGCGGAATTGATGAAATAAGTATGGGAATCTGGCAATTGCCAACGCGGCAATTTCTTTGCTCCGCAAAGAAAAAGCAGAAATCGCCCTCGGCCGTTTGCTGCGGCGATTTATTATTGGCCGTTGCGGATGTTCGGTGAGTTTGGAATTTTCTACAAACCAGCCCGCCCTACAGCGGTTTGCTCGTCACTGTACCGGGCACATTTTAGCGGCCGCCCTTGGGCGGCGCGTTTTCCCATGATCCACTGACCTGCAACCCGCTCTACCCGCCCGACGGCGTCGTCGTTGAGAAACGCGGACTGGCGGGAATGATCACGCTCCCAATCGCATCGGGATGCGCCGGATCGAACCGCTTCCAGTCGTCCACGATGAACTTCGCCAGATCGAGCTTGTCGTCCAATATCCCCTGTACAACGCATTTCGCCAATTCGTACCCGCCGTATGCATTGTGATGGGTCTGGTCCACAAACGCTTTGGACAATTCCTTCGCCCCGATCGCTTCGTACAGGCTCTTGCTCATCGCATTCAGATCGATCAGGGGAACGTTTGCCGCCTTGGCCAGTTGGCGAACGGCATCCGGGTATTCGTTCAGGGAATTGGTGACGTGGCCGGCCGAATCCGTCATCCGGCGATTCACCGGCGTCACCAGCACGGGAATTCCGCCTTTCGATCTGGCCCGGTCCACAAACGTTTTCAAAGCGGCGGTGTACGACGTGAACGGTCCGACGCCCGCGCCTCGTTCCTTCATGTCGTTGTGGCCATATTGGATGAACAGATAGTCGCCCGGCTTCATCGTGCTCAGGACTTTGTCCAGGCGGCGAGCGCGAATCGATCCGTCGGCGGTTTCGCCGGATTCGGCCTGGTTTGACACCGCCACGCCCGATTTGAAAAATCGCGTCAGCATCTGGCCCCAACTGGCCCACGGTTCTTCCGGCTGGTCGCAGACCGTGGAATCGCCCAGAAGATACACCGTCGAAACGTCCGCCTCGGAGATTTCCAGCCAGTCCAGGCATGGCCGCGGTCCGTTGAATTCCAGCGTGAGCTTCTCGTCCCATGCCCAGGCCTCGGTGGTCGCTTCGCGCGGCTTCAGATGGACCTTGCCCCCGGTGGAGATTTTTGCCGTGCGGAGGTTCACCGTGATCGTGCGGGTGACGAGCCGACCCGCATCGGTGTGCACGTTTTGAAGCATGAGCCGCCGCAGCTCGGCTTTCACCGTGGTCGTCGATTCCCCCGCCCCATCGCCCAGCTCCAGCGCGACGTTGTAATTGCCTTCGGGCAACGCAACGGAGAAATAGAACGGTTTGTCGCTGGTGACAAATCCGGCCGCGCCGCGTTCCACCGCCGCGACATTCGCCCCCGGCTCAAATCCATAACCGGGATCGGCGTTATAAATGTCGTCCGGGGACACGTGCAGATAGCCCGGCGGGGGATTGCCCGGGGCAAAGCTGAATTTCAAATCCGTTTTTTCCCGCGCCCACAACGTCGGCGCGCACCACAGGCATGGCAAAAGCATCAGCCACAATCCGCAATCGCGCTTCCGACTGAATGGACGGGTCATCTACGGCCTCGCCGTATCGCCGCGCGAATTCGACGGCGGCTCCGCAGGCGCCTGCTCCGGCGCCATCTCCAACAGTTCGATCGCGTTCAAACACCACTGCGATGAACCGTTGGTGGAGACATAGCGGATTTCGTCGACCGGCTCGGCCACGATCGCGCCGCTGACCGCGTGCGAATCGAAACGCGCCTGATGCCCTCCCGGAAACGTGGTGAAGAACTGTTGCCAAGCCATCGCCCCTCTTTTCGCGTCTTTATTGATATACGCCGCGTAGGCGGTCAAGCGGGCATGGTCCGATTCCCAACCATTGTCCCGCTCGCAATATTCCATCCATGCGGCCGTCCACGCCGGATCGTCGATGATGGGGATGATCTCGCAGTTCAATTCCGGCCCCCCAAACAACGACAGCAGCGACGGCGTCCGCCGATCGTGCGTCAACTGATGCAGCGTGTGCGTGGCCGGGTCATATCCATAATTCTCTCCCGACTCGATTTTATCCGGCATGGAGGTAATGCTGTTCATCCCCGCCAGGATTCGATCCTTGTATTTCGCATCGCCGGTGCGCTCCCAGGCGGCGTACCAATTGCTCGCCAGCGCCAACCAATCCGGCCCGATGCGCAGATGCGTCGGATACCTGCGGTCCTCGGATATCCCCGTCAATTCACGCAACGGGTCCACCTTCAGAAGCGCCTGATCCGCGTCGATCTCTTCATCCATCAAATCCCCCATCCGCTCGTCGGTGCTCAGGTAATAATAAAACCGCTTGAACAGCGACTGGCTGATGCGAACTTCCTTCGCCCCGTCGCCCCAGTGCCGAACGTTGTGGCGCGAGCCCAGGCCCTTCCACGGACCCAGGTGATAGACGTCCACTTCCTGGCTTTGACGGGTCAGCGCCTCGGCCATTCGGTAGACGTCCGCCCTTCCCGTGCGCAAAAAGCTGTACCACAGCCAAAGGTTCGGCGCCAATTCCGTGTTGTCCCACGCATGCCCCCCGACATCGTATTTCCACTCGTGCCGCGCCGCGTCATAGCTGTGCATCACGTCCCCGAAATCCCAGAACCCATACCATCTCCGCTGTTCAATCTGTCCTTGATAAAACGCGATCGCCTTGTCGAGCTGGTCCTCGATCCAGCTTTTCCCCGGCGTCGAGCGGTCCGGCAGGCTCCACAAGCCGAAAACGCCCAGCCAATGGTAATATTCCGGACTGCAAACCAGCATCGGCGGCTGCTGGTCGGTCTGAACCTGCCCAAGCAATTCCTCATCGCCGGGCACGTCGGGATAAGGCCGGAGGGTCAATTCGCTGGTCCGCGCCACGCCGTAGGCGCTGCTGAATCCCGGCTGAACGTCCTCGTAGGAGGACTCCAGTCCGTGGGCGACGACATCGTAATGTCGCATATCCATGGCCGGCCCATCGGGCGACCAGAGCCACGCCGTCACCTCCGCCGCGTCGTGCCCCGCCCCTTCGATCTCCAATTCCGTCGGCCAAAGCTGCCAGAAATTCTTCAGATCGATCGATAATCCGCCGCTAACGTCCCCCACAAACGCCCCGCCCAGCGACCGGCGGCCCCCCAGCACGTTGATCCACGCGCTCGCCGGGTTCGTGCGCTTCTGAATCTCAAACCCATCCGGCGTCAGTTGCGTCAACTTGTACGCATCCCAAACCGCCATCTGCCTGATAAGGCTGGCCATGTTTCCCACGATCGCGGGGGACGCGGGCTCGCCCGACGGCCGGGTCACGGACTCGGTCGGCAATTGAACGAGATTCGGAATCCTCTTGCCGGCAATCTGTCGCGAGTAAAGCTGCGGGTCAGGATTCCGTCGCCCCGCGATCAGGCGGACCGGCTCGGCCAAAAAGCCCTGATCTCCAGCCAGCCGCACGTGGCGATTCTGCAACTCCTCGCGCATCGGCACGTCGAACCGCACGCCCAGCCCGCGAATGAAATCCTTTTCCTGATCCCCGTCGAAGATGAACGTGTGCACCAGACGCACGGAATCGCTGCCCGCGTAGAAATAGAGCCGCACCACGAACGGCAGCCACGTTCGATCGCCCTCGGCATATTTATGCTTCCCCTCGATCTTCACCACCACGCGAACCGGGCCGGATTGCTCCAAGACGCTCGAAGTAATTTCGCTGCCGAAATCCTCCACGCGAAGAACGTGATGGCTCTGCCAATCCGACCGGTCTTCCACCTCTCCCACCAGCCTGCCGTTGCGGGCAACGGTTTTCCCGCCCAACGAAATCGACTGCACGAGGTTCGTCCCGGTCCGTCCGATTCGCCACACCGATGGGCCGTTGGTGATCTCAATGGCGTCGTCAGTCTGGCTGACCGAAATGGGCGATTGAACCGCCGCCGGGATTCCCGCCGGCATCAGCTTCAGCCAATCGCCCGCGTCGCCGCCGATCGTCGCCGCGATGCCCGTCCATTTGATCGATCCGTCCGGCCAATACGCCAGCGGCCAGGTCTGGATCGCCACCTCCTTGCCATGGGCATCTTTCAGCGCAAACGTCGTGTCCGTCTGAATGGTCGCCCGCGGCCAGGGCACGCCCCAACTCACGCCGCGCGCCCCCACCGGCGCCGCCCCGTCCAGCCAATGCAATTCCACCCCATTTCCAACCTCAAAACTCACCGGCGCAACCGCCCTGGGCGAACGCGCGGCTTGACCCGCGCATCCAACCGCCACACACAGCATTACCCATCCCATGGCCTTTGTCATGATGGCGATCCAATATGCAAAACTCCCCACAACACCGCCAGGATTGCGCATACGATCATCCAACAGCCGAAAAACCCCAGCGTATCGTTCCACGTCCATCGTGTGAATTGCCAATTCGATCCCCGAAGGATTTTCTTGCCGTCGAACCGGTGCGGCATCTTGCGGCTTAATTCGACTTCCTGCTGATCCAACTCCGGCGTCGGCGCCACCGGCGTGCGCATCTTGGCGAAAAACCGGTCCGCCCGTTCCAATTCATCCGGCTTGGTCAGCAGGCTGAAAAAAATCAACAAGACGAATGGAAACGCCCCGTCAAACGCCCAGCGCGACGTCGTCATCGCCGCCCCGGTGAACTGCCGCACCGGCACGCCCAGCAAATAAAGCGAATAATTCTCGACGCTGAACCGGCCGATCCCCTCCCGCGGCGAATTCGGATCCTTCGGATCGACTCGCGCCACGTTCTCGAAGAATACGGCCATTGGAGGAACAACCTTCGGCTTGCGGATCGCCTGCCCGATGTTTTGCGCCGCTCCCGCCGCCACGTCTTCCGCCGTCGCTCCGGTCGCCGCCATCGTCGTCACCAGATTCGTTTCCAGCAAAAGCGCCGGCTCGCGACGAAACCACGCCGCCTCCGGCAACGCCCTCGGAACCACCCCCATCACGGCAACCCACACAACCAGCCCCGCCATAATCGACGCCGACGTCAGCCGCCGCCAGAAAATGATCAGGAAAACGGCCGCTCCGAAAAATGTGTTGAACGTCACCAGGTCGGTGTAGGCGGAGATGACGTCCGACATCCACATCGCCAGCAGCACCGCCATGATCAGCACCCCGCCGATCGCCCATTGCCCGGCGCGAAAATAATGCCTATCCGACTTCCCTTTCACCAGCGGCTCATAGATATTTCGCGTCGCCAGCCCCGCCACGGATACCGCATACACCCCCATCGACGGCATGTTTCCCAGCAGCATTCCCGACAACATCAATCCCATGAGTCCCGCCGGCAGCAATTCGCGCGAGAGCGATCCCCACGCATAATTCGGATCGGAAATCCTCAGGTTTCCGCTGAGCACCGCCAAAGCGATCAGCCCGCATAGCATCCACGCGATCAGAACCAGCCGCTTGGTGAATCCCCCGGAGATCATCCCAAACCGCGCCGTCATCTCGTCCTTTGCCGACCCGGCCGTGGACATGTTGTGCAGCAATCCGACGATCTGCACCAGGCTGGCAAAGGTAATCGCCATAATCGAATACCACGTTGTCGTGCCGGTCGTGCTGAAGAGATACTCCGGCACGATCCGGTGCAGGCCGGCAAATCCGCCCGTCCGGTGCAACCCCACTGGAATCAACATGATCGACATCGCCAGGATCAGCAGCCCCTGCACCGCATCCGTGATCGCCGCCGCGCGAAGCCCGCCCAGCACGATGTAAATCCCCACCACCGCCGAATAGCTGATGAAAAAATAGAGCGGCTTCAAATATGAAACGAACGATTGCAGCTCCTTTCGCTTGCTCAAACTGTCTAGATATTTGAATCGTTCGCTCTGCCCAACCTCCACCTTCCCGCTTTCGATTTGCGCTTTGAGGTCTTGATACTCGTGATACATCGCGATCTGCCGCCGGTCCCGATCCGTGTAGGCGGACGGCGGCTTGACGATCATCGCCTGCGCCACCTGGTACGCGAAGAAATTTCCCATCCCCATCGTGAACAGCGCCATGAAGATGTTGAAAGCCGCGTACGCGCTGGCCAGCGACTTGCTATTGAATCGATCGACGAACAGGTCCCCCATCGTCACCAGCCGCGCCCGCCTCCACCACGGCTGGGTGAACCAGAAAAACGGCGTGATGAACAGCGTCTGAAACCCCAGCCAGATTCCACTGGCCCCGTTCTTGTAAACGGCCGTGGAGATGGTCACCGCGCCGGTGGCATCCGTGGAATTTCCGAAATTCAGGAAAAACTGGAGCAGCCGGCCCAGCTTCCGCCCGCCGAGATAAAAATCCGCCTCCTTTTTCACCCCGCGGGAAACCACGAACCCCACCGCCATCGTCGCCGCCAGAAACAGCGCGAGAATCACCAGGTCCCAGACGTTCATTCCAAAAAGCATGATCGCGCCCAGGCTTGATTCCCTCAATTTCCACACGATAATCGGCCGCGCATGGGATTTACCACATTGCGGGATTCAATTCAAATTTCTCTGAGTTTTTGCGTCGGATGTCTTGTTTATTGCGCCGCCGCCGCCGCCGCCGCGCCCGTGCCCAGCGATGGTAAATCCCACCAATTTTCCGCCGGCAACGGGCAGTTCACGATTGACGGCCAGCCCATCGAAATCATCGCCGGCGAAATGCATCCGTCCCGCATTCCCTATCAGTTCTGGGAAGACCGCATCAAGAAGGCCCGCGCCATGGGTCTCAACACCGTCAGCGTCTACATCTTCTGGAACCAACTCGAGCCGGCCGAGGGCCAATTCAATTGGCACGGTAATGGGGACATTCATCATTTTGTGCGACTCTGCCAGGACAACGGCCTGTGGGTCGCGCTCCGCCCCGGCCCGTACGTCTGCGCTGAAACCGAATTCGGCGGTTATCCGGCCTGGCTCCTCAAACATCACGACATCAAAGTCCGCACCGACGATCCCCAATTCATGCGCTATTGCCGCAGCTACCTGAAGGCCTTGCACGATCAGATCGGCGATCTCCAGGTGACTCACGGAGGACCGATCCTCATGGTCCAGATCGAAAACGAATACGGCAAAATCGACCAATATCTCGACGATCTGCGGCAAACGTTCGTCGACGCCGGTTTCGACACGCAACTGTTCACCTGCGATCACAGCGGCCCGGTATGGACTCGCATCCAGGGCCTCCCCGGCGTCCTCCGCGCCACCAACGGTTTGCCCAATGCGCAAAAACTCGAACTGGCCCAGCACGTGGCCGGCGGATATCCCGTCTACGGCTCGGAAGTTTACACCGCCTGGTACTCCGTCTGGGCCGACCGCGTCGGCGGACCGGCAAGCAAAGCCAAAAATATCCCCGCCCAGATCAGCGATACCCAATGGCTCCTCGATCGGCGCCTCTCGTTCTGCTATTACCTGTTCGACGGCGGCACCAATTTCGGATTCTCCAACGGCTCCAACAACTGGCAGCCCGTCCAGACCACCTACGATTACGACGCGCCCGTCGATGAATTGGGCCGAGTCACCCCGAAATTCAAGGCCCTGCGCGATCTGCTCGTCCAGACCCTCCACGTCGATCCCCCGCCCATCCCGCCCGATCCGAAAGTCATCGAAATCCCTCCGTTTCAAGTCTCCAATCATCGGCTTCTCCTCGACTGCCTGCCCAAGCCCACCCTGACCGCCGACGACGCCGTCACCATGGAAGACCTGGACCAATCCTACGGATTCGTTCTCTATCGCAAGCCCTTCCCCAATGGCATCAAGGGCCTGCTCGACCTGGGAAAAGCGTTGGATTATTCGATCGTCATGCTCGACGGCCAGGTCGTCGGCCAAGCTTTCGCCGGATACGGGCCGAAAAGTTTTCGAATGAACCTCAACCATCCCCAACCCTGCACGCTCGACATCCTGGTCTACAATCTCGGCCGCAACAGCGTGGGCATCAACCAATCCACCAGCCGCAAGGGCCTGAACCAAAATCCCATTCTGGATGGCCGGGAATTGAAAGGCTGGCAGATGTATTCGTTGCCGATGGATGATCCGGCCCAATTGCCGTTGCCACCGACCGCCGCCGCCGATCCCGCTGCGCCCTCGGCGCCGGCCATTTACTCCGGCTCATTCAATCTGGCCGACACGGGCGAGACCTATCTCGACATGCGCAACTGGAATTTCGGCGTGGTTTGGGTAAACGGCCACAATCTTGGCCGCTATTGGGACGTCGGCGCCGATCGCGGCCTCTATCTCCCCAGCGTCTGGCAAAACCAAGGCGAAAATCAGATCACGATCCTGGAACTGGCCGGACCCCCGAAAAGCACGGCCATTCAGGGAGCGACGAGCATGATCGTCGAACCCTACAAGCCATTTACGCCGTATCCGCACAAATAATAAGCCAACCTCCTGGGCATCTCGCCGGGATGTGTGGGAACTCGACGTTCTTTCATATCCGGGTCCTTCCCCTCAGTTCACCAGGGCACGATTCAAGTCGGTGTACACGGGTCAAAATCCACCCGCGTGAATTCCGCCCCGAACGCCCACGGCGCTGCCGTGGGTCTTTTTTCGCTAAGATGTACATCCACCCGCACCCCGCTCTTACGGACATTTCACCAGCGCGATGAATCGGATTGGTTGAAATTCGGCCATCATCTGGCTGAAATTCGTCCACTTCATGGACGATATTCAACCGTGGGCAGCCTGCCGCCGCATCCGTTCACGCCGCTTTCGCGGATTTTTCCACCAACCACGGATAGGCAAGGCCGTAAATTGTCGTGGCGATGAAACCAATCAACGGCAGCGTGAACGAAATTCCGACGCTGTGGTAAGTGTCCCAAAGCCAGCCCATCAGCACCGCGGAGATGGAACCGGCGGCGCCGACCGCCATCACGTGGAATGATGCGGCGATTTTTGTTTGCGGACCCAGGTTGTGGATGCTCATCGCGAAGATGAACGGGAACATGATGGACATAAACAGCCAGGACAGCGGCAGAATCATCCACGAGATCATCTTGATATCGGCGATTGCCAACACGATGACGATGGAATTGGCGATGCCGTAAAGCGCCAGCAGGAGGTTGGGCTTGACGATCTTTGCAATGGGCGCTCCGCTGAAACGTCCGACGGCATAAAGAACCATGGCCAGGGTGATGACGAAGGCGGCCGTGGCGTCGGCCGTACCCGCATGCGTGGCGGATCGGTACCAGGCGAAGACCGGTGACGTGGACGTCGCCCCGGACGCGTTTGTGACAATCGCGTTTTGCACGATGTAATTCACGGCAAATGCGTTGATTCCGATTTGCGCGGCGATGTAAAGAAACTGCGTGAAAACACCCGCGATAAAATGCGGTTGGCGGGAAATGTGGGCCCTGAAAATCGTGGCATCATTCGCTTCGTCCGCTTTGCCGCTTTCGCTGTCGCTGTCAATGGCCGGCAATTTGATGAGCGCAAAGACGCCGAAGATGACGAGCACCACACAGCCCAAAACCGCGTAGGGAAGAATAAGAGTGTGGAAATCCACGGGCGCCCCGGCTTGCGCTTTGTGGCCGAACAGTAGAACGCCGCCGACGGTTGGAGCGATGATGTAGGCGCAAGAATTGAACGCTTGCGCCACCGAGAGCCGCCCCGCTGCGCCATCTTTCGGGCCAAGCACGGTGACGTAGGGATTTGCGGCGGTTTCAATGCAGGCAAGCCCGGTGGAAAGAATGAACAGCGAAAAGCAAAACGACCAAAACGTCTTGAATTCAAGTCCTGCCGGAATGAACAGAAACGCTCCAAAAGCCAAAATCACGAGCCCGACCAAAATGCCGCCCCGGTAGCCGATGCGGCGGATGAGCAAAGCGGCGGGAAAAGCCATGAGAAGATACGCGCCAAAAACGGAAGTCTGCACCAGGCCCGACTGCGTTTTGCTCACGTGGAGGATGTTCTGAAAATGCTTGTTCAACACATCCAGCATGGCGTGGCAAAATCCCCAGATGAAAAATAGCGACGCGACCATGAGGAACGCGAACCGCAGCGCATTACGAGTTGATTTCGTGCCAATTCTTGCTGAAATTTGGTTTTGCGCTGTCATGTTAATTATCACTTCAAATGCCGCCACTGATCATCGAATCAAACGCCGCCGCGTTCGAGTAATACCTTGATCCTCAATCCTTTGCAAATCGACACCGGTTTTTCGATGGTCGCCGGGGTTGCCTCGATGCGCCAATTCCCACCATCAGAAGACAACGGCTTTCAGCCGGCATTGTCTTCCGGGGGAGATACTCAACCGCCGCCGGCGCCAAGACCTTGTGGGCCGCTCTGCCGAAGCTGGTGCCCACTGCGCCCGCCGATTTGAAAATTCCCGTGCTCGCCAACTATTTGTTCTCCGCGCCGGCGGGGACGCTGTGGTATTTCCAGTTCTTCTTCTACTCCATGGGCGAGACGCAGATCGGCAAATACAGATTTGCCAGTTGGCCGCTGCACATGGCCGGCATCATCATCTTCCGCACCACGTGGGGCTGGATTCTTCACGAATGGAAGCGCTCGTTGCATGAAAATTCGATGAAAAAGCCCAGTTGTCAAGCTGCTCTACCAATTACCATCCCGCATCCCTCCTGAAAGGACCTGACGGGCCTTGACAAAATCCTTCAATTCTTTTGGGCTTTTCGATCCAAATGAATGTGCCGCTTAATTCCCGATATATTCTGGAATTGAACGCAACCCTTGGCCCCTTGGCGCGTTAATCTGGGTGAAGCAAACCGGCTCGTCGGCCGGATTGGCAATTTACAGCGGAATTCCCATCTTGCTTATGGAAATCCCCCGGCATCTTAGGTTATACTGGTGCTTGGGCATGCTGCCCCATGGGCGGCCTTGGCAAGTCCCCGGGAGATCGGTTTTGACCGCCAGATATCGGATAACTCGCTGAGCGGAAATGGAGTTGACGGTGATGGACGGCGTGAAATCCGTGGCACTAGTCGGGCTGGGGGGCTACGGTCACATCTACGTGAACGCTCTGCTCGGCGCGGAACCGGCGTCCGGAATTCAATTCGTCGCCGGGATCGATCCCTCGCCCGAAGGATGCCAACGCCTGGCCGAGGTTCGCCAGTTGGGAATTCCGCTGTTTAAGTCATTGGAAGATTTCTGCGCCGCAGGCCGGGCCGATCTGGTGGTTCTTTCCAGCCCACCGCAATTGCATTGCGAGCAAGCTTGTCTTGCCCTGGGCGCCGGTTCGCACGTCCTTTGCGAAAAGCCGCTCGGCGCTCAGCCCGAGCAGGTGACGCAGATGATCGAAGCGCGCGACCGCGCCGGGCGGCAATTGGCCATCGGTTATCAATGGTCGTTCTCCCCCTCCGTGCAAAGTCTCAAGCGCGACATCGCCGCCGGGCGTTTCGGGCGGCCCAAGCGGCTGCGCACCCGCGTTTACTGGCCACGCGACGAAAAATATTATGGCCGAAGTCATTGGGCCGGCCGCCAACGCGACGCACAGGGCCGCCTTGTCCTCGACAGCCCCGCCAACAACGCCTGCGCACACCACCTGCACAATATGTTTTACGTCCTCGGCGACGCGCCGGACCGCAGCGATTGGCCGGCCATCGTTCAGGCCGAGCTTTACCGCGGACATCCGATTGAGAATTACGATACGATTGCCCTGCGATGTTTCACCGAGCACGGCACCGAGGTGCTTTTCTTCGCCTCGCACGCCACGCGATTCCAACGCGATCCTTTGTTCAGTTACGAGTTCGACAATGCCATCGTGCACTATGGCGGGAAGATCGGCGATCGCATCGTGGCCCAACATTCCAATGGTTCCCTGATTGATTACGGGTCCCCGGCATCCCCCGATTCCCCGCAGAAGCTCTTCGACGTGCTCGAATCCATCCGGGAAGACCGCCCCGTCCTCTGCGGCCCGGAGGCTGCGGGCGCGCAAACCGCCTGCATTTACGCCGCCCAGCTTTCCACCCCCGACATTGTTGATTTCCCCGGCGATCTGGTGGTCGTCGAGGGAGACCCCGGCGAACGCCGAACTTCCGTCAAGGATCTCGATCTTTCGCTCGACAAATGTTACGAGCATGGCAGGCTGCCCAGCGAAATCGGCATTCCCTGGTCGGCGGCGGGAAAAAAGATAACGCTTCCCGGCCGGCCCCGAGCGGGCGGCAACGCCGCCGCTGACGAAGGCTCGATCGGCGCCGACGCCATCCTTCAGCCCGTCAAGACCCCGCGCCGCATGGCCTTGAAAAGTTGATTTCCAAATACGGCGGAGGAATTCAGTAATGGCGCGTGTGATCTTCTGGATCGCGCTGGCGACGGCTTTCGCCGCTGCCGCGCCGCCCTCCGTCCGGTCCCAAGTCATTCCCGCCGACGGCCCCGTCACCCTTTCCAGCAACGGAAGATATTTCACCCTCGCCAACTCCTATGTCTCCGCCGACGTCGATATGCACACGGGCGAACTGTGGTCCCTGCAATATCGCGGACTGGAGATGATGGGATACGTCTCCGGCCACCACGCCGGATATTGGGAACAGATGCCCCGGCCCGCAACCCCGCGCCTGA
>JBEKIV010000067.1:0-16571 GCA_050011595.1 Tepidisphaeraceae bacterium | reverse complement strand
ACTCGGGGCCAACGCGATCCTGGGCGTGTCCATGGCCGTCGCGCGCTCCGCCGCCGCCGCGGCGTCGCTTCCGCTTTACGCCTATCTCGGCGGCTCCGGAGCTTGCCGGATTCCGATGCCCATGATGAACATACTCAACGGCGGCAAGCATGCCGACAACAGCGTGGATTTCCAGGAGTTCATGGTCATGCCCATCGGTGCGCCGACGTTCGCCGAAGCGCTGCGCTACGGGGCCGAAACCTTCCACGCCTTGAGGAAGATCCTTCACAAAAAGAACTACAACACCGGCGTCGGCGATGAGGGCGGGTTTGCTCCGAATCTGAAGAGCAACGAGGAAGCCTGCGATTCGATCGTGGAGGCCATCGGCGCCGCCGGGCTCAAGGCGGGAAAGGACGTTGCGCTAGCGCTCGATCCAGCCGCTAGCTCTTTCTTCGAAGAAGGCGGATACAACCTCGCCAAGTCCAAGCAAGGCCGCAAGAACAGCGATGAAATGACCGCGCTCTACGCTTCCTGGATCGGCAAATATCCAATCGTTTCCATCGAAGACGGCCTGAACGAAAACGACTGGACTGGGTTCGTTCAGCACACCAAGGCGTTGGGCGGCAAAATCCAAATCGTCGGCGACGACATCTACGTCACCAACACCAAATTCATCGCTCGCGGGATCGCGGAGAAAGCCACCAACGCGGTTCTCATCAAGCTGAACCAGATCGGCACCGTGACGGAAACCGTCGAGGCGATCGAAATGTGCCGGAAGGCCGGATGGAATTACGTCATCTCCCACCGCTCCGGCGAGACGGAGGATGCGTTCATGGCGGATTTCGCGGTGGCGATGGGCGGCGGGCAGATCAAGACCGGATCGGCCTGCCGTAGCGAACGGATGGCCAAGTACAACCGGCTCCTGGAAATCGAAGCCGAATTGGGCAAGGGCGCGGTCTTTGAAAATCCTTTCAAGACGCGCGCGTAGCCCAGATGATTCACCGCGAAGTGCGAAGAATCAATGCGGAAATGAAGTCATGTCAAATTTTCATGGTTTGCATTTGGGGAGAGTGCTGCAATCGGTCCAACTGATTTCCCTTTCTTTCTTCGCGCTCTTCGCGCCCTTCGCGGTGAATAATGCGGCCTAGGATGCGCGAGTTGCGCTGGCCGCGTTATCTGCAAAGATGAATGATGAGGGGGTCTGTTAACGTCTGGCGGTGAGCTAATACGGCTCGCATTTTTGGGGCTGCGCGTCGATCATAGCCCCGGATGTACATCCGGGGCTACGGGAAGCGCAAACGATTTCTGTGATCGGTATTCCCGAGTCTGGACATCTACTCCGCGATCACCATGTCCAACGTCGGATCGTTGGTATGATCTTTGAGGGCTTCATTCATGACGGCAGTCGCATCGGGTCCTTGGCTCGGAACCCAGGGATGACCCGCCCCCGGCAGCTTGATTTCCAGCCCCGATCTAAAAATGCCCAAATCATTGAACAGCGCCACGGTGCTTGGGGGTTTGCCTTGCCTAGCCGCGTCGGCTACGGCGTCGTCAATTCGCTTCTTGGCATCTTGCGTGTATCGCTGAAGAAAAGCGCAAAATTGTTCATGCCCGCCGTCATAGCTGTAGACCACGGCGCGCACCGTCGTCTTCCCATTGTGGTCGCAGGGAGGCACCAGATAGATTGAGTCTTTGTAATAAGTTTGGCCGTCATCGTCGCTATAAAAGGCTTTGTCTCCCTTTGGCCGGTGTTGCGGCCACTGCGTGTAGGCTATGATCGACCCGGCTATCAGCATCAAGAGAACCGAGAATCCAATCCCAAACGATTTTTTGGTATTGATCGCCTCGCGGACGCCCATAGCCTTTGCTCCGACCAGCCGTACCGGAAATCCAAGCCCGAAGACGAGAACTTGAACTCATCAGGCGTCGTTCAGTCTCCGTACCCGGATGGCCAAGAAACGTTTACGCAAAGGTCTTTCGCGATAACCTGCCCGATCACCCGAGACTCGCAGTGCCCATCGACAAACAGGAGATTGACTGTCGTGTTCTTCATGTGCCTGAATCGCATCTGACATTGCCACTCGCCACCGCCATTAAAGGCCGAGTTATTCTGAACCCAATCCACGTTGTCATACATTAACCCGGAGAGAGGCTGGCCGCCAGCAGCGGCGCTGGTTAGGTTGCCATTGCCATCCACTTGGTTGGGGCCGCCAATCTGGGGGCGGTTTTGGTAATCGCCGGCAGTATAAAGGTGGCTGAACGGGGTAGGATAGGCCCAGCCATTGGCAATCGCTCCTGATTGTGTACTTAACCAATTCGACTGCCAATTCTCCATGGCCACGTTGACTGGAGAGGGAGGTAAACCGATCACGCCGGGGGGATCATTGTTGCTGGCCGGGTCGTAGGAGCCGTTAGCAAAGGGAAAGTTGCCGTTGCCCATATTAAGGGCAGTATCCCAAACCATTGCGACCTCGGCGGGCCGCTGGGTCGAGGCCGCCGACCGGATAAGAAACGTTTGATACATGTAGTACGGCGATGTTACCAGGTTAAACTTTGATCCCGGGGGATAGCCGGCGTAGGCATTGCAATTCGCGCCATCGGCAAAGACCCGGCAATTTGCAACGTAATCGCAAGCCCGCTGGGCATGTGAGCCAGAGGCTTCGGGATCGTTCAATACGGTCGACGTACTCAAACACTGGTTGGTATACGCCGGGTTCGGATCCGCTGGTTGGCCTAACATGATGCTTATCGTGTCCCACCAGGCCCACGTATAATATGAAAAATGGGGGCCCATCGTCACATGGAGGCCGCCCGTGCCATAGGGATAGTACCCTTTGTTTTCGGCAACGTATTCGTTGACCCACGCTCCAATTTGCCGAAGATTGGATTGGCAGGCGACCAGGTTGGCCTGGTCACGCGCGCGGCCCAAGGCCGGCAAAAGAATCGAAATCAACAACGCGATGATCCCGATCACCACCAGCAACTCAACCAGGGTGAATCCCTTCATAAACCGCTTTCCACGCATGGCATGCTCCTCGACCGTTCGGCCCTTTGTGTCACCTGTTATACGCAATTTAATCCACCTCAGTTTCAACAAAATGCGACGCCTATCGGCGGCGACCGCTCGCCATCACAGCCATCCGTTCACGCCGATCGTTTTGGCGCCGATGTCGATTCACGAACGATTAATTTCTCTTCCAGCTTCCGAAGCCGCGGAGCGCCGGAATCCTTGTCCTTGATGGCATCCAAGAGCAACTCCGCGGCGGCGTGGCCCATGGCGCCCGACGGAACGTCCACCGCGGTCAGCGAGGGCGTCGTCAGCTTCAACACCGGAACGTTGTTAAAACAGACCAGGCTAAAATCCTTCGGAATGGACAATCCGTGATCGTGAGCGGCTCGAAGGAGCGACAACGCTCCGAAGTGTGAATACGCCAGCACGGCCGTCGCGCCGCCTTCGATCACCGCGCGTTTCAGAAATGGTTCGTAGGTCGAATCCCATGGCACCTCGTCGGGCAACTGCGGCAGCTCCAGGGGCGGAGATTCCAGACCAAGCTCCTTGATCGCCCGCCAAAAAGCGTCGCGGCGGGCAAAAACGCTGGGATGCAACGCGGCAAACGACGGGTGATCCAGATAAGCGATCCGCCAATGCCCCAGCGATGCCAGGTGCTGAACCGCGATGCGGGCGCCCTGGGCATCATCGGGGATTGCCTGCATGCCCCGGCTTCCGACCACGCCGTCAAGACTGACGTACGGCACGTCGCTGCGCTCCAGAACCTGGAGATCATCCAGACTGGTCGCGCCCACGGCGACAATCCCATCCACCCGCAACGGCGGCAACTCGAAGGGGCCGTGACGCAGGCTCAAAAATTGCGCGCAGATTTCGTACCCCTCGACATCGAGGGACTTGGCCATGGCAGTTATCGCTTCTTCCTGCGGACCTACGTGATCCGATTCGATTCGCGATATGCCCAAAACCGCGATCAGATGGGTTTTGCTGACGGTTAAATTGCGAGCGGCCATGCTGGGGCGGTAGTTCAATTCCTCGGCCACCTTGAGGATCCGGTCGCGCACGGCCTGGGAGACCGAGAACCGGCCGTGCTTCGAATTGTTTAGAACCCGGCTGACGGTCGATGGCGCCACGGCACACCGTTCAGCAACTTCCTTGAGATTGGTAGTGGCCCTGGCCATAAGTCAAAATCTGGCTCCGTAAGACTGCACCGAAAGCGTCGGCAAGCGCTTGCCGAATTGATTATACGTCAATGTCGGGGCAGTTTGCAAGAATATTAATCCTCAGAAATACTAAATCCCACAAATACTGCCGCGAACTGAAGCGGGCAAAGACTTTATGTCAACGCGAACGGCCGTCATGGCCTTCCCGCTGAATTCTACCCGCCAGCGGCCTGAAGCAGCCCAAACACTCCGCATGCCGACCGCCTTTTGTCGGACGTTAGCCTCTGGCTCCGTGCCGCGGCTTATTCCCGGCTGAATGCTTGCCCAGTACGGTATCGACAACATCATCGTCTGACTCTGAGGCCTGATTAGTCGAGTTGGTCGTTGTTGAAGCCGCCGAAGCGGCGGCCGTGGTTTTGGTCTTGGTCTTGGCAATCGACATTGTCGTCGCAGTCGTTGCGACGACCGGCTCGGCCGCGCTGGCGGCGACGGCGGGAAGCGATATCCCCTGGTTGTAATTCGCCGCCACGGCGGCGAGGTCGGGGGAATTGACTACGCCTGTGTAGTAGAAGTCGCCCTGGTCCCAGTTGGTGACGCCGTGGTTAAAATTCGTCGAGGCGATGGCCAGGTCCGCGCCGTTGACCACGCCGTCCAGATTGGCGTCGCCGATCAGCGTGTACTTCACTTCGATCTGGCCGGAGGACAGGCCGGCCGGGTTGGCGGCGTCTGCCGAGTCGGCGTAGCCGACGCCATACCACAGTCCGTTGGTGGGCGTTTGTGCCTCCGAGGAAATGATTCCCTTGGCGTTCCATGCACCGCCGTTGTAGCCGGATCGGATGTACCCGGCGATCGTGCCGATCGGGTCGGCGCCGCCGGCATAGGTGAGGATTACCTCATTGTTAGTCACGTCCAGCACGCCATTGGCGGCGATCGAAAGGGAGCTGACCTTCAACGTGGTGGGACTCTGCGTTGTCGCGGCGGTGATCATCGCCGCGGCGCCGTTGGCCACGGATAGCGTGCCCAGATTGACGCTGCCTCCCATGACGGCGGCGAATGTCAGTGTGCCGCTGTTGACGTTCACGGTCGAAGTGCCGCAGTCCACGAGGCTGAAGGGCAACGCCAATGGACCGTTGAAGTTCAGAACGTCGTTGGATGCGGTATCGGTGGCGGTCACGCCGGTGAATCCGGAGAGGGTGATCTGCACGCCGTTCCGGCTGGCGGTGACGTTGGAGCCGCCGGCGGCGAGGGCCACCGGCCCGACGCCGCTGAGGTTGATATCCAGCGTGGAACCCGCGGGCACGGCGAAGTTCTCCGCGATGACGCTGGCCATTCCCTGAGCGCCGCCGCTGCTGGCGGTGACGGTAAACGTGCCCGGCGTCGAGCCGAGCGTGGCGTCGCCCGTGCCGCTGATCGAATTGCCGCTGCCGGTGATCGACCAACCAACGCTCGGCGAGTTGATGGCATTTCCGAATTGATCGCTGACCGTGGCCGAGAACTGCTGGGTGAAGCCAACCGGAACCACCGGCGAGGAAGAGGGCGAGACGACGATACTGGTGAGCGTCTGCTGAACCGTGACGTTCACGCTGCTGGTGGTGGAATTGTTGCTGGAATCGGAAATCGTGACGCGGAACGTGTAGTTGCCCGCGCCAAAGAATGTCGCCGTGGTGGTTGAGGCGGAGTTGTTACCGTTGACGCTGTAAGTCGGATTGAGCACGCCGGCGGGCACCGAAGTCGTCGTCCACGAGTAGCTCAGGCCGGACCCGCTGCCGTTTTCAGATCCAAGCGCGGTGAGAGTCGTGGTCGTCCCGGTCACCGGGCTGGGATTGGCCGCGGCCTGCGTTGCGACCGAGACCGCCGGGGTCAGATCGATGACTGTCATCGAATATGCGGGAAAGGCATAACTGAAACTGTCGCCGGTGAAGCTGAGCGCGGTGTTGAAATTCGCCAGCGAGGCCGCGCCGGTGGATGATTGGCTTTGGGCATAGTCCTGCGCTTCGCCGTATTGCCAGAACTGCCCCTGCCCGTTGGGGGTGAATCCCTGGAGATTGAATTGGTCGGTGATGGCGGCATCGGGGTTCTTGTTGATGACCAAAAGGTCAAGGTGGCCGTTTGCTTCCAGGACCGAGTAGACGGCCAATTCGCTGTAGTTGCTGACGGCCGAGACGACGGTGCCGCCGCTCTGAATGATTTTGGACGCCAGTTGGAAGCCGAAGTAGTTGGGGTATGGGACATAGGGACCGGTGATGGGCGGATCGTTGTAATTCGGGTCGCCCAGGATTCCTTCGTCTCCGCCCTCGCGCCAACCGTATAAAGTCGGCGAGTTGTTTCCGTCGGTGGTCCACCCATTGCGCAGGTCCCAGAACAATCCGCCGGTGTATCCGCTGTCGAGCAGGCTGCCGAGGGAGTCGGCAACGAAGAGGCCATTGACCAGGCTGGTCATCTGCTTGCCCTCGACGCCATAGTTGGAGTTGTATTCCGTGGCCATGATGTGAACGCTTGAAGCATCGGCGCCCACCGTTTGCTGGAGGATGTTTTCGTAATCGCTGTAGCGAGTGGACCAATCGAGTGTGCTGGACGGATTTGAAACGGTGTCGTTGAGCAGGAACGAATCGCTTTCAGAGCCTGGCCCCTGCATGTAGCTGTGATCGGAAATGAATCCGGGAACGAACCCATCAGCCAGTCCGTCGGCCAGCACGTTTTTCGTCCAGTTGTTGTCGGAAGCGCCGGTCGGGTCCTCGCTGTCGATGCCAATCAGGATGGAAGGGAGCGATTTGTCGGCAGTAACAAATGCGGAAAACGATGCGGCGAATTGGGCGTAGGCGGCGGGGTAATTGTAGGACGAGGTGCTGCTACCGCCATAGCCGGTGGGGCTGTAATGATCGGTCTCCCAGGTTCCGTACTGCTCGTTGCCGACTTCCCAATAATTGATGCCCGTGAACGGACTGGCGCGGCCGATACGCAGGAAGTTGTACCCATCATTCTGCGCCAGCGGCGTCGCGGCGCGCAGGCCGGCCCAGTAGCCGACGGTCTGCCAATTGACGTTTTCCCATGCGCTGGCGCTATCACTCCATTCCAATCCCATGCCGATCGTCGTCGTGTCGGTGGGCGAGCCGGTGAGGTAGGCGAGTTCGGCCTCGGCTTCCTGCGGGCTGCCTGAGCCGTAGTCGATGGTGACGATGCCCTGGCCGCCGACATTGTCTATAAACTGCGCGAACTGAGGAATCGTATTTGCGGCGGAATCGCCGTAGTTGTCGGCCACATTGAAATGGAAATCATCGGAAGCCGATCCGCCGGGGAACCGAAACATGTCCAGTCCCGCCGCCTCGACCATTGATTGCGTTTGGGCCGTAGTCAACTTGTCGTCCCAGTAAGCCAGGTTCACGCCGAGCAGATTGGTCGACGCCGGATCGATCACGGAGGCGATGTTGACCGCGGTGGTCAATGAAGTGGGCAAAGCGCTGATCCCGAGATAGGTGGGATTGACGGCCGGCTGGAAAGCGTAGGAAGCGCCGGATGGCAATTGGGTTGAGGAGAACGCGCCGGTTTGGGTGGCATATTTCAGGAGGGCAAAGCCGTCGTTGATCGAGGGGCTGTATCCATCGACGAGGACGGCCTGAAGCGTACCGCCGAGGGTCGCCGTCCCGCCCGCGCTGAGCGTGCCGAACAAAAGGCCGGCGGGCGGGCCGCCCAATTGCGCCGCCAGCGTTCCGGTGCTGGTTTGCAAAAAAGTCCCGGTGACGTTGATCGTGTCAGCCGCTCCGATCGTGATCGCGCCGCTGTTGGATAAGGTGGCGGCGGTGACCACGGCGGATGTGGCGGCGGTCGGCCCGTATTGGGCATCATCCCAGAACACCGATCCGCCGGCCGTGCCCGAAATGCCGCTCCAGGGTCCCACCTGAAGGGCGACAATGGCGGTCACCGCGCCGCCGGGCGCGACGCCGGCTGTGGAATAAAAATTCCAGCCCTGGCTGCCGACGCTTCCCGAGATGGGGCCGCCGGCGGAGCTGTTGGAGGTCAGCACGGTAATGCCGTCGGCGGCGATCTGGGCCCCGCTCGAATTATAGAAAAGCAGATTCAGTATCCCTTCCTCCGGGCCGGTGAGTTTGGCGGTGGAAGGGGTCATGGCATAGACGGAGAAAGTGTACGAGACGCCCGGAGTCGCGGAGAACGACTGGTTCACCCCGGAATTGGACCCGTATTCCTGTAGGGACTGCGCGCCGCTGTGGGCGTATTGGGTGCTGAGGTATGACGTTCCCCAGTCTCCCCAGTCGTCGGGGGTCGTGCTGCTGCCGGCCGATGGAGATTCAAACCCCGGGTCGCCCAGCAAATTAGTCTCCACGCCGGTCGTCAAGGGTCCCGACGGCAGCGTCAACGACCCGGTGGCGGTCTGGGTGTAAGCGGCGCCGACGTTCAGGCTGCTGAGTGGATTGACCGTGATCGAGCCGCTGTTGGTCAGCGTCGCGCCGGATGCCAGCGTCAGAGTCGCGCTGCTCAGCACGAGCGTGCTTGAAGAGTTGATCGAGGAGTTGGCTGCGACCGTGAGGGTGCCGCTCGAAACGCTCAGCGTGTCGCCGGTGACGGAAATACTATTGACCGATGTGCTCCCTGTGAGGCTCACCTGGATGCTTCCGGACTTGCTGATGATCACATCCTGGCCCGGCTGCGGGATGGTATCCGTGCTCCAGTTGCTCGCCGTGTTCCACGATCCGCTGGCTCCGATCCAACTGACCGTGCTCAACAAGAGCCGGCACTCCAATGCTTCGACACGGCATCCAACGCGTCGTCTAAGCGATCGGCACGGCTTCCTCTGGCCGCCTGGTTTCGAACGGCGGGAACCGGCGGTATTGCCAAATTCTAACGGCATCTGTTTATGTGGATCGGTAGCCGATGTCGCCTCCGCCAACGGCTACGATCATACCTATCTATTTTACCGCAGAAATCCGTGTCCGGCACGGAAATTCGGGATAAAGTCGAAATGCGGCGGGGACGCTTCTAACGCAAATAGAGGGTAACACGCAATACGGTCGGCTTGGCGGCGAAGATCAGGCCCCAGTCGGTCTGATCGCCGTTGAGAATTCTGGACGTTACAAATTCACCCTGCTCGTATTGACCTTCTTCCACGGTGAGATACTGCCAGGGTTTTTGCGAAGCCGGCCCGGCCGGGAGAAACCCGACGCGAGAAAACAAACCGGTTACAAGGAACTGATTATCGCCAAGCTGCGCGACCAGGGCGCGCCCGTTGGGTGGAAGCGGCGTCGTGGGCCGCGTGGCGGCCTCGGCGTCCGGACGGCGCATCGGCCGAAACCAAACCCTGGCGTCCCAATTCGAGAAGTGGAGAACCGTGTCGGGTGTCTCAAGGCGGGGATCGTCCGCCAGTGGCGCTGATTCCACCAGCGGCAAATGTTCGGTGGGATTGCGCTCATCCACCGCGGTTTGGAGTTTTCCATCGAAAATGAGTTGGGCCACCTGGCGCGACATGGGGCCTATCAGCTCATAGTTCTGGGCCGTGGGCGTCATCGCTTGTTCGGGCGTCATGCCCGGGGTCGCCGGAGAATCGAAGGAGCGCGTGTAATCCATTCCAAAAGGCGAGAATCCAATGGCCCCGCGGCCCAATGCCGCAAAGAAGAATCGCGCATAGCTGCCCGCGCCGATCGTTTCGGGAACGAACAGGGGGTTATCCTGACGGTGGTAAAGATCGAGCAGCTTCAGATATTTGGCCGTGTCGCGAAGGTAAATATCCGGGGCCAGAAGATCGACCGCCGGGGCCTCGGCTTTCCAGATCGGAAAGACATTATCGTTCGGACCGCCGCACTCGTATTTCGGCGGCCGACCCGGATCCAACGGATCGCGCACCGAAGCATTGACATACATCGGCAACGGATAAGCGGCCTTTCCCGCGGCCGCGACCTGTCCTATGAATTTCGAGACGCACCAGACGTGGAAATACTCATCCGCATCTTGACCGAAGACTTCTCGCCAGTTCGCCGATGATTTGACGCCCTTTTTCTGCATGGCCGCGATCACCTCGGCCGGCACGGCGTCATCGAAAAGCGTCCGGGCGGCGGCAGAATAATCGCGCACTCCACCCCAGGCGCCCGGCTCATTTTCCACCTGCACCATCAGCACCGTGTGCTGAGGATCGACTTCCCTCAGATGGCGCATCAGGGTCGCAAACGCCTTCATGTCCGCCGCCAGCGTATCTTTCGCCACCGGGCTGGGAGAATCGAGGTATTTGCCATCCGCTGCGATCATGTTGGGATACCGGACGGGATCGAGCTTCATCCACCGGGGCATATAATGATTGCTGCCATTTTTCCACGTGCCAAACCACAGCAACACCAGGTGCAGGTTTTCGTAGCGGGCCTGATCCAGCAGCGCATCGACGGCGGAATAATCAAATTTCCCGTACTCGGGTTCAAACTGCTCCCAGTAAACGGGAATTTCGACCGTGTTGACGTGCATGAACTCCATCGCCGGCCAGACCTTCGGCAGCACCGCCGGCCACCCGCTGGAATTGTTCACCTGAGCACCCAGGATCAGATAGGGCGCGCCGTCAACAAACAGCGCATATCGGCCATCCTTCTGCACAATGCGCGGAATCGAACCCTCGTTGCCCCGCGCCTGCGGATTCAGCAAAGCAAAACTCGCGGCGATGAGAACGGCTAAGCCGGGTTTTCCCATTTGAACCTCCGCCGACGAGCGTCGTCGGTCATTTTGCGTAGGGTACCGAGGTTTGGAGTTTGGACAAGCGTTTTCCTTTGGCTGGCGCGCTTTCGGCGGCTGAGCAAGGACCACGAGCGTTTGTCGGCAACTTTGAAAACGACGCACTGCATCGCCATGGCGTGCATCCTGCTCAAATACCTGCTGGGGGCAATGCCAAATGCGACGGTCTGGCAGACCGCCCGCAATGGCTTTTAATTTGCTTGAATTGTTCCATCGTGGCCGGTACGGTCGTGAAATGTCAAAGCGTAAAGGACGGATGGATCGCCGCAGTCTCTTACGCTCGCCGCCGTCGATCGGCGCGCACGTTGTCGAAGCCCTCGAACGACGAATCCAACTCTCGGCCGCTCTCTTCAGCGATGCCTTCAACTACCCCTTGGGTGATTTCGATAATGCCGGACTCTCCCTGAACGGCGGCGCTGCTATTTCCCAACTGTCCTTCTCCAATCAACTCCAGCTTGCCGATGGCGGAACCGGCGAGTCCCGGAGCGCCTTTACCTCACAGGAGTTCGGCGTCTCCACTTTCTCAACCAACTTCAACGTGCAGTTCAGCGGGCCTTCCACGTCGGGATTTGCGTTCGTTCTTCAGGGCAGCGGCGCCGGCGCCGTCGGCACGGGAAATGCGGGATCGGACGGCATCGCCAAAAGCGTCGCCGTCGAATTCCTCGCCACCGCTTCGGGAACGGAAACCGAATTGAACGTCAACGGGGTCGCGACCACGGGCGCGTTCATCAGCCCATCCAGCATCGACCTCAGCAACGCCCGCGCTCTTCAGATCAGCATTGAATATGACGGCAGCACGCTGCAAGTCACCGAGACCGACGGTCAAACCACGCTCACCCCGGCCACGAGCACGCAGACTTACACCAATGTGAATATCCCCACGGCGACGGGCGGCGCGGCCTACCTCGGATTCACCGGCAGCGATGGATCGAGCGGCGTAAGCCAAGTCATCCAAAACTGGGAATTCGCCGACATTCCACGCACGGATACTGACATCGGCTCCCCCACCGCTACGGGCAATTCAACCTATACCGCCGGCGGGCAATACACGGTCCATGGCGCCGGGACCGGGGCGGGTTCCACGTCAGATCAGTTCCATTTCGTATCCGAACCCATCACCGGCGACTCCACGATCGTTGGCCAACTCACGGCGCCTTCCAGCGGCTCCGCGGCCGACGGCCTGATGCTGCGGGAAGGCACATCCGCCAGCGCGGCTTTTGCCGAGGTTGACCTGACCACCGGCGGCGTTCAATTCATCTCGCGATCCAACGCCGGGGCTGCCGACAGCGTTAGCTCCACGATAGCCGCATCGGGAACGCAATGGCTGAAGCTCGTCCGGGACGGCCCAACCGTCAGCGGATACATCTCCACCACGGCAAACGGCGCCTGGACGCTCGTCGGCACAGCGCCGGTCAACGGCTCGACCAATGCCCTGATGGGCCTGGCCGTCTCCAGCGGCAGTTCCAGCACGCTGGCAACCGCCAACTTTTCAAGCGTCTCGGTCAGCGAAAACCCTTCCATCGGCCTGGACACGAGCGTCGCGGCCCCTGAGACCCAGCCCATTTGGGTGGACATCGTCAAACAATCCGGCGGCTTCTATAACATCTCGAACAATGACCTGGCCCCGGCCAATGCCAATGGATGGCCGACCACCGATTTCCGGATTCCCAACCTGATCTCGCCCACGGCCCAAGACGCTGGGGTTTACAGCCTCATCATGAAGGTGAGCCAGAATCCCACCGTGACATTCAGCGGCGCGACCCTGTCTAACGCCAGCTATAGCTCTTCCACCGACACCTACACCGCCAGCGTCACCATCCCCGGCAGCGGAAATGTGTCCGTGACCGTCACCAACACCGGCAGCGGAATCACCAGCCTTCAGATCATTCGTCCCGGCTACAGCACGACCAATCCGCCGGTCTTTACCAACAGTTACATCAGCTTCCTGCAATCGCTGCACCCAACGGTGCTCCGTTTCATGAACTGGACGCAGACCAACAACAATCCCGTGATGACCTGGGCCCAGCGCTCCATGCCCAGCAACGCCACGCAGACCGAATTTACGACGCTCTACAACTACAACGGCACCGTGGACGGCAACGGTTATCTCACGGGCGTATGCTGGGAATACGCGATCATGCTCGCCAACGCCGTCCATGCCGATATGTGGATCAATATCCCCGCCCAGGCCAACGACAATTACGTCGATCAACTGGCCAGCCTGATTAAGAACGGCGACACCATCAACGGAGTTTCCTATCCGGCACTGAATCCCGACCTGAACGTCTACATCGAATACTCCAACGAAACCTGGAACGCCGGGTTTGAAGTCTACCAATATGCGACCGACGCGGCGGTTGCGGAGGTCGTCGCCGACGCGAACAGCGGAACGCCGTCGAACCTCAACTACGACAATCTCTCCCTGGCGAAGAATCCCGACGGCACCTACGTGAACGCATCGACCTGGCAGCAGCGATGGTGCGCGCGCCGGTTGATGCAGATCAGCAACGACTTCGAAAGCGTATTCGGCCAATCGGCGATCAACACCCGCATTCGCCCGGTCCTGTCCAACATCCCCATTCCTTCAGTCCAGGCCGGGCAATTGGCATATATCAACGCGGTCTTCGGCGCTCCGTCAAAGTTTTTCTACGCCGTCGCCGCCGCCACTTACGCCAATATGAACGGGCCGTACAACGGGACCAATACCCTCAACGGCGGAAACAGCAATCCCAACCTCACCGCCACCCAGGTCTTGCAGGATCTTTCCGCAAACGCCTATGCCCTGGCCTACGAGTTATACGATCCGCTCTACGCCGTCGCCCAGCAATATGGGCTTCAGATGGACGGCTACGAATCGGGACCCGATCTCTCCGGATTTCAGGACACCGCCACCTCCAAGATCCAGGCGGAAACCGATCCCCGATTCACGACCTTCCTCGAACAATATTACCAGGCGTGGTTCGCCTGCGGCGGGGGGACCATCATTTATTACAACGGCGCAGCCAAGCCCTGGGGAGACGAATATGGCGACTTCCAGATTTCCGACTCGCAGGCGGATTTATTCGATGCCAAGGAGATCGGTTTCAGAGATGCGGTCAGCGCCGAGCGCGACTCCCCAGCGCCGGTGGCCCTGAGCAGTCTTTCCGCCACGGACATCTCCTCCACGCAAGTAAATCTGTCCTGGGGTTCGGCCTCGGCCGGCGCGACCGAATACCGGGTCGAAGCATCGACCACCAGCGCCTTTTCCGCCAATCTCGTCACCCAGATCGCCCCGGCCAACTCCACGGGTTGGTCGTTCACCGGACTGTCCCCGGGAATCAGCTATTATTTCCAGGTGCTCGCCGCTTCGCCCGCCGGGGACGCGGGCGCTTCCAGCAGCGCCAGCGCCACGACTTCGGGAACGGCGGCGATCCCCGCGGTCCCGTTCGATGTCTCCGCAACCGCCGTTTCCAGCAGCCAGATCAACGTCTCCTGGGGCGACAGTTCCCTCATTGAGAACGGCTACACCATCACCGTCGCGACCAACCCCGCGTTCACGCAGATCGTGCAGACACTGACCGCGTCCGCCGGTGCAACCACCATTCCCGTCTACGATCTCAACGGCCTGACGGATTACTACGTCGAGGTCGCCGCGTTCAACGCCGCCGGCGCCTCCGCGGCAGCGGCAGCGCTGCCAACCGTCACCCCCCTGCCCATTCCCCTGGCACAATACGCATTTAACGAAACCAGCGGAAGCACGGTGCTCGACTCAGGCTCCGGCACAGCCGCGAATGGCACGATCGTCGGCGGCGTCACCCGTATCGCCGGGCCGTATAATGGCGATGCTCTCGCCTTCGATGGTTCCACCGGCTACGTGAATCTCGGCACGCCAGCCAAGCTCAATTTGGAAGGCCAAATCACCATCGGAGCGTGGATCAAGCCCACGGCCGTCAGTTCACAAGGCGACATCATCAGCCAGGATTGGGACGGCCTCGATACGCCGTTCTTCCTCGATTTGTCCAGCACAACCACGGTCAACTTCGGCACCAACCGCTACAACGGCAGCGGCGCGCCCAACGTTGAAGCCACCGGCGTCGCCAGCGCGTCTTTGACAAACGGCCAATGGCACTACATCGCCGGCGTATACGACGGCCAGTATTTCAAGGTCTATATCGACGGCGTCCTGGCAGGCGAAACGGGCGATCCTTATGGAGTCACCTACGGAACCGAGCCGACCAATATTGGCCGTGACAGCAATGACGGCGGCGGAAGCTATAACTATTTCGACGGCGACATCGCGGACCTGGAAATCTTCAGCAACGGCCTGTCGAGCGCCGACATCGCCAAGATCAGCCAACCCTGGACGGACACCTGGACCGGACAAGCCTCCACCGCCTGGAGCAACGCCAACAACTGGAGTGCGTCCGCCACACCGGGCGGATTTACCCGGGTGGTTATCAACGGCGGCGCCGTGGCGGCCAGTTCGGCAATCAGCATCGCCGCGCTGGTCCTGAACGGCGGCTCGCTGCAATTGGCCGCCGGCAGCGGCGGTTCTTCGGTCACGTCGCTGGCCCTCGCCGCCAATGCCGCTCTGAATCTCAACAACAATCTGCTGTTCATCGACTTTGCCGGTGGGACCGATCCCATCTCCACCGTTGCCGGCTACATCAAGAGCGGCTACAACGCCGGAGGATGGAACGGACTGGGGATCACGTCCACGGCGGCACAAACGCCCACCAACGGCCTGCACTATGGGCTGGGCTATGCCGACGGGAAGGACGGCGTCGTCACCAGCCTGGCGTCCGGCCAGATCGAAGTAATGTATACCTTGCTCGGCGACGCCAATCTTGATAGCTACGTCAACAGCGCGGACCTTGCCATCGTGGAGACGAACTTCAACCAGAGCGTCACCGGCTGGGACCGGGGCGACTTCTACTACGACGGCATAGTCAACGCCCCCGACCTGGCCGCCCTGGCGGCGAACTTCAACCAGGGCGATAATCTTGCCGCCGTTGCAAACGCGCCGCTTGCCGCCGCGGTTCCAACATCGCCGAAGTCCAGGGCAGTCAGCGTTTCCAAGGCGGTTGCCCGGGATACAACGAACGGGAATCTGAAGGCTACGGCTGTGACGACTTACGCGGCCAGCGTTGTGACGGTCCCGACCTCCGGCTCGGCGGCGACCCCGCAGAATACCAGCAATAAGGACGCGAAGTTTCTCGCGGATCGATAGCGGCTTGCAAATTCGCGAACGGCGCCGACTTCGCCGACCTGGCGTTGGCGGACATGATGATTACTGTGGCGCGCGATCTCAATAATGGAAATGGCGTCACTCGAGCGGGTTGCAGGTCAATGTACACTTTCGCGAAGAAAGACCCACGGCAGCGCCGTGGGCGTTCCGTGCAGAATTCGCGCGGGTGGATATTGACCGGCGTACACCAACTTGCAACGTGCTGTCACGTCGTCAGCCTGTACCGTCGAGGTTCAGATGGGCATCCCGGATAAGAGCAGTTAAGATGGCCGCGTGCCGGACGATCCCCAGGACCCCGACAACTCTGATATGGACCAGGACGAGGGCGATGAATTCGCCGAAACCGAGCAATGTCCTTTGTGCGGCGAGCCGGTTTACGAACAGGCGGAGGTATGCCCGAATTGTGGCCAATACATCTCAGAGGAAGACTCCTCCCCGAGGAAGCCGCTTTGGATTGTAATGAGCGTGGGCA
>JBEKIV010000066.1:0-16843 GCA_050011595.1 Tepidisphaeraceae bacterium | reverse complement strand
TTCGCCGTAACGACATCCCTGACAGACTGAGCGCGAAAATCCCTAATGAAGCTGGCTCGGGTACCTGGGCGACTCGAAAGCCGATGTAGTAGCTGTCATCCGTCGGGGTGCCGGAGTAGAAGAAGCCGGACCTCAGGTAGTCGACGTTGCTGCACCACGCTCCGCCCCGCAGCCCTCGATAGGAACCGACACCTTGGGGACCGAAATCAAATATCGATTCGTTCCACTGCATCATGTCCCCGCCCTGGTCGTAGGTACCATAGGCGCTGGGTGAGGATCCGAATGCTCCAACCGCCGTTAGATCGTTCGTCGGGTCAGAGTAGCCGTTGTTGTCGTAATTCGCGTTGTTCGTGCCGGTGGCCGACAGGACGTTGCTCGGCTGGCTATTGCTTTGCGTGGGGTACAGGTAGTAGCTGCTGCTGGACGGGTTGTAATACGCGGCCTTGTACCATTCATTTCCCGTGGGAATCACATAATCGGCATTCGCATTCCTCGTGATCGCCGTCAATGCGGCGATGCTAGTCGCCCCGTTGAGCGTGTAGGAGCCGGTTTCAGTGGTACCGTTGCCCTCGGCGCCACTCGGCTGGTTGTTGGTTAGCCAATTGCAGAAACGCGCCGCATCACCCCATGTGACACCAGCCACTGGATAATTGGGATTTCGGGTCGTGATGTATGTGTAACTTCCTGGGCTACCCGACTGCGTGATGCCACAGGCCCAAATTCCCGCCGACGCGGTGGACATATCCGACCAGTTGTATAACCCATAGGGGTCGCTGGTGCTGGCCACGGCGTTCAAAAACACGGTGTATTGCCCCGCCGTCACATCGAATTCGCCGATGTTGTAGCTATAAGCTACCGACCCAAAGCCTGTGGCTGGGTCTGCCGCATTACCGGGGTTGCCCACCAGCACGGTCTGGATGCTGACGGGCTGTGCCGATGCCATGCCTGCGCCGACCAGCAGTACATACAATGCCACCGCCGAAACTATACACAAAGCCTTGCGGTGCATGGTTTCTATCCCTTCGCACTTTTCGTTGCGGATTACTCTTGGATGCCGATAAGAAGTGGACATGCGTGCCCTGATCCGCCGGCAGCAAGTATACCTGAAAAACCGTCAATTTCGCGGCGAAAAACAACTTTTTGCGCCAATGTTTTGCATTGCCAAACCAGACCGCGGTCGCTCAAGCCGGCCTTTGAAGGACCGTTCCAATCGGCAATAGGCAATTGGCAATCGGCAATCCCCACACCCTTCCGCCTCAAGCGATCGCTACTCCCTGACCAATGACAAATGACCAATGACAAATGACAATACCCCCCATGACCCCTCCGCAAACCAACACCACTCACCAAATGCTCGACGAACTAGCCCATTACGTCATCGCCGAGCCGTATCCCTTCGTCATCGACCTAGAAAAATCCCACGGCGCCTGGCTGGCCACCCTCGATGGCCGGGAGATTTTCGACTGGGCGGGGTATTTCGGCTCCAAGCTCATCGCCCACAACCATCCGGGCCTCGGCGAGCCGGACTATTTGCGCAATCTGCTCCTGGCCGCCAACAATAAAACCGCCAATCCCGATTTTCTCACCCCGCAATGCCTGGAGTATTACCGGTTGCTCCACCAGCTCGCCCCGGTCTCGATGCGCAATCCCCGGCTCGAAGTTTACGCCGTCAATTCCGGCGCAGAGGCCGTCGAGAACATGATGAAGTACTTCATCAATCTCCATCATCAAAAGCTCAAGCGCGCGGGAAAGAACCCCGTAGCCGGGCGGTTCATTCATTTCGACCAAGCCTTCCACGGCCGCACCATCTTCGCTCTAAACGTCACCGAACTGACCAGCGACCCCGTCATCACCCGCGATTTCCACGGCTTCATCACCGGCAACGTCAAGGTTCCCTTCCCCTACGTCGATTCCTCCCGCCCGGACTCGGCCAACCAGCAGTCCACCGACGAAAGCCTTGCCGTCATCGAGCGAATTCTCCAACTCTGCGGCGACGAGGTGGCCGGCATCATCGTCGAACCCCTGCAAGGCGCCGGCGGGCACCGCATCGCCCTGCCGCGATTTTTCCGAAGCCTCAGCGAGTTGGCCCATCGCCACAACACGTTCCTCGGCTTCGACGAGGTTCAGACCGCCGGGGGACAGGCTGGAACCTTCTGGGCCATCGACCAGTTCGACCTGCCCCATCCCCCGCAGGCCGTCGCCTCCGCCAAGAAACTCGGCGCCGGCGTCGTTTACATGCTCTATCCCATGGAAGACCACGGCGTTCTCGACAGCACCTGGGGCGGACATCTGGCCGACATGGTGCGTTTCGTACAGGAGATGAAGATCGTCCGCCGCGAAAAGCTGATCGAGCAGGTCCCCGAAAAATCCGCCCGCCTCCGCGCCGGCCTCGATTCCCTGGCCGCCAAATATCCGCACGTCCTCTACAATCCCCGCGGCATCGGCCTGTATCAAGGCTTCAGTCTTCGGCCGAGAATCGACAAATCCGCATTTCTCGACGCCGCGTTGGATTCCGAATCCCTCCTGCTCCTCGGCGCCGGCACGGACAGCATCCGCTTGCGGCCGACGCTGAGTGTCACGATGGAAGAGATTGATTTACTGATCGCGAAGCTGGGGCGCTGCTTGGCGAAGATCTGAAATCCGAATGAGACCTTTGAATAACCCCACAGTCCCACCGATAGACCCTCGATTCTTGCGCGGCCTGCCCACTTCAGTGGGCAGGTGCTGTAGTTATTCAAAGGCCTCAATGATTAGCCCAAGCCACGTCACCCTTGGAGAGAACACGTCGTTTTTCCTTGGGAAAGTTCATCAAACTTCCATCTCGCCGATTGGAGTCGCAGGTTGCCCGTCTGAACGGCCGGCACATCAGCGCCGAAAGGCGTCGGCGCTTCGGCCAGATGTATGCCGAGCTCCGCGAGACGATCTTCGGCGGTTGCCGCGTTTGCGGGCATCATAAAATCTCCGGTTTACCAACATCCGAAATGCGCGCCGCCATCCACGTACAGAATGTGACCCGTGACCGACTGGGCATCCGTCAGATACATGACGGCATCCGTAATTTCCTTGACGGTCTGAGTCCGGCCCATCGGCGATCGACGCTCCATCTCGGCCTCGGGGGTGTCCTCGTGGATTGAAGTATCCACGACACCGGGCGCGACGGCGTTTACGCGGATGCCGTCCTTGGCGTACTCCATCGCAAGATGCTGTGTGACGGTGGCGAGGCCGCCCTTAGTGATCATCGGGACGGATGCCAGCGTGCCTCGGATCGGATTACGAACCAAGGCTGCGGTGATCGTGACGATGCTTCCGCCGGTCTTCTGTTTTAGCATTTGTTTGATGGAGAGTTGGGTGAGATACAGGAAGCCCTCAAGGTTCGTCGAGACGAGCAACTTGAAATCATCGGCTGTGTAGTCCGTGAACGGCTTGGTGAAAATGATGCCGGCGTTATTGACCAGTGCATCGATCGACTTGAACCGGGATACCGCCGTCTGGACGATCCTGGCGGCAGTTTCCGGCTGGCCGATGTCGCCGTCCACCAGAGCGACGTAGTCGGAGGCCGCAACCTCGGTTGATCGGGTCACGTTCCTTGAATTGGCGACGACGTTGAAACCCAGTTCGACAAACCGCTTCACAACTCCCGCGCCGATCCCCTGCGAAGCTCCGGTCACGATGGCTGTCTTGCGTGGTCCGCTCATGGTTGTTTACCTCGAAGACGGATCAGAAATCCGCATCCAGCACGATGCGGTAACGGGCCTTCCCGGATTCGAGTCGCGCGAAGGCCTCGTTGATCTTGCTCATCGGAAAGTGCTCGGTTTGCGGCGCGATATCGTGGCGCGACGCGAAGTCGAGCATGGTGTCGATTGCCGCGGGGGAGCCGCCCGGCGAACCCGAGACGCTGCGCTGCTGCGCGATCAGTGAGAAAGCACCGACCGGGATGGGTTCCGGCACGACGCCCACGAGGTGCAGCCGGCCGTTCGGAGCCAGCGCGCCGATCATCCCGTCCCAATCGAGCGGCACGTTGACGGTACTAATCAGCAGGTCGAAGCTGCCGGCCAGTTTCTTGATTGCCGCCGAGTCTTTGCTCGAGACGACGTGATGCGCGCCGAACCCCTTGGCTTCATCGAATTTGCTCTCGCTGGACGTGAATGCGGTTACGTCGCAGCCGTAGGCGTGCGCGAATTTGACTGCCATGTGGCCAAGCCCGCCGATGCCGATGACGCCCACCCGACTGGTCGGCCTGGCGTACATCATCAGGGGCGCAAAGACGGTGATGCCGCCGCAGAGCAGCGGGCCGGCGTCGGCGAAGTTGAGTCTTTCCGGAAGCGGGATCGCCCACATCCACTGCGAGCGGATGTGGGTGGCGAACCCGCCGCGATGACCGATGATCGTCGCTTGCGCTTGCGGGCAAAGGTGATGGTTTCCAGACATGCACTGGTGACAGTGCATGCAGCAACCGGAGTCCCAGCCGATGCCGACGCGCTGTCCGACCTTGAGGCCCTTGGCATTCGAGCCGAGGGCCGTAACCCGACCGATGACCTCGTGCCCCAGAATCGCGGGGTATTGCGAAATGCCCCAGTCATTGTTCAGGACGGAGAGATCGGAGTGACACAAACCGCAATATTCGACGGCGACTTCAACGTCCTCGGCCCCGAGCGGCCCCAGATCGACGGTTTCAAGCACCATCGGCTGTTTCGCCCCCTTCGTAACCCATGCCTTATAATTCGTCGCGCCCGCTGTTCTGAAAATTGGGCCGGGTTGGACGCCCATGGCGTGGACTTTCGCGGGATCTAACGCTTTCTCCTGCTCGGTCATGGCGTTCATGCTTGTCTCCTGAATTAGAAGAACTGTTTGTCGTTCCATTCCGATCCCATCGGATGCGATGTGCTGTTAATGCTCGCCTTCGTAGAAGAACTGCTCGCGCGTGATTTTGTCGTTTTTGACTGTGTAGACGGCGACTTCTTCGCGGGTGATGCGTTTGCCGGTCGATTTGGGGGTAATGTCAAGAGTGAAGTACACGACGAACCGATCGGGGTTTGCGCCATTGAAGAACGGACCGGCCACGGTTTCGCCGTGAAAGGTCTTGTCAGAGACCCAGTCCTCCGATTTCTTGATTACTGGGCCTTGGCCGGCGGTTTCTTTGCCGTCCCCTTCGACGGAGACGATGTCCGGCGCGTACATCGTGCGCATCACGTCGAAATTCTTGCCCTGCCTGCACAACTCCACGAACTTGTGAGCGACCGTTCCAAGGCTCATAGTGAGCTCCTTTCTAAGAGAATTGTTCCTTGCCCATGTCCGGCCCCGAAGACTTCTGGAGCACACCGTACCGAGCGCCAGGGAAAAGCGCCAAGATACAAAATATTCTTTTCAATTTTTCTCGCGACGATCGCTGATCGCCGAGCTACCGCTGAGTTCGCTGCGAGTACGCATCGCCAAATGTCGGCATCAGAGAAAGACTTGAAGATGAGTCGGAGAACCAGAAGGATTGGGGGGAAGAAAAGGAAATGGGGCCGCTGCCCGGCGAAAACCGGATGACTATGCCGCCACCATCCCTGAACGCGACGCCCGTCGTCGTCTCAATGCCAGCAGGCCCAGGCCTGAGCCCACCAACGCAGCGCCGCTCGGCTCGGGTATCGCAATGGCATTGTTGAGCGCGACCAGCTCGAACGCGCCGGTCTGCGGATCGATCTGCGTGGTGTATTCAAAGCCCGGCTCCAAGCCGTTCACTTCGAAGGTCACACCCGAAACTGATTCGCCGCCGGGGGCGTCCAGGAAATCAAAAGTATCGCCCGCCTGGGGCGCGTAGCCATCGATGAATTCGAGGTCGATCGTGCCGCCCGTGATGTCGATCAAGCCGGTGGCGTCGATCTGATCAAAGTCGCCCGCGGCTGTGCCGTCGAACTGGAGATCCAATTCGCCGCTGGTCTGATCGTAATCGCCATAGATGCCAAGAGTTAGTGGATCGCCGAGCGAGACCTTGCCGCCATTATTCAGAACGTCGCCGTAGATTTGGTTAGTGAGCAATTTGCCGCCGCCTTGCAGAGTCCCTCCGGGATTAACGAGAATCTGGTTGGCCGCCGCGAGCGAGGAGCCGGAGCCAATGGTTAATCCGCCGCCGTTGTAAGCCGGAACGGTAATGCCTCCGACCTCAATAAGAGTTCCGGCGACGTCAAGTTCTCCGTCTGCTCCAACTGTAACGGTTGTCAAAACTTCAGCACTAGCTCCTGTAATCAATTCGAAGGATCCGGCACCGGAGGATAAGGCGGCGCCCGGGCCGCCGACGACCATCGAGTTCGCCATGAAATACGAGGTGCTTCCCTGGGCAACGATGTTACCAATTGCGTCGGGCTGGTTGCCTACCAAGACGTTCCCAGTTCCGGTTCCCGAGGCCGCGACTTCTCCACCCGCGGCAATATTCAGGTTGCCCGTGCCGTCGTCCCCCACGATCAGTGAGTTATCGTAGAGGAGCGTTGCGGAACCGGCGGCGCCCGTGCCGGTAACGTTTACCGTGCCGGTGGAGAGGAGATCGGCTTCGCCGAGCACGATGTTGCCGGCATCAAACTGGGCGGCGTTGGTAACGTTGAACTCTCCATTTCCCCCCATTCCGACAGTGACCGTCGCCCCGCTGTTGAGCGTAAGTGTGGATCCAGATCCCTGCAACGTTACCGTGCCCGATGACCCATATTGGTTGGCAACGATCAACGAATTGGAGTCAGACACCACGGTGGCGCCGTTATAGATCTGCAGATATCCAGTGCCGCCGTTGCCGACGATCAGGGAGTTGAGGTTGACCCTCGTGCCGATACTATTCTCAAACTGGTAGCCGACCGTCAAAAATCCCGTACCCCCCCGATTTCCAGTGGACGGCGAGGGCGAGTTCTGGCCGAGAGTCACATTGAGGCTGCTGAAGTTTGCCAGCCCGCCATTTACGACGTTTACAGACCCTACGCCCGCTACTCCAATCGTCGTGACACTGCCCTGCTGGGAAAAGATCGTGCCCTGGCCAGTCACGTATAACGTGCCATAGGCTTGTCCGAAATTGACCGTATACGTGGGATAAATGTTCTGGCCCATGATCAAGTTGTCCTCAACGACCACCAGCGCGCCGCTGTCTAATTCCACGTTACCGGCGCCGTTTTGGCCAATCGTCAGGTTTCCCTGGGTGCGCCAGGTCGATGGGTTTCCGTCGGCATCAGTGCCGCTCACGGTAACACTGCCCGCTGGAGCGTTGGCGATAGGTCCCTCCACAACGGCGTTCTGGTTCGTCATCTGTGCTCCGCCCAGGATGTTGAGTGTCCCTGAGCCGTAGCCGAGGTTCGGAACGTTGAAACTGCCAACCGTCAAGTCGCCGCTGAGCGCCATTGTGGTTCCCTGACCGTTGAGCGTGATTGTGCCGGTGCCTCCCAGCGTATTACCCGCGATGGGCATAGGCACGTCGATTGGAAGTCCGCCAATCAGAGCACTGGTGGCCGTGAGCGACGCCCCACCCATCATGGAGACAGTGCCCGTGCCCAATTGTCCGACGGTCAAAGCACCCGTCCCCTGAACCGCTGAATTGGGACCTGTTATTGAAACGGTCCCCGTGCTCCCATCCGCCTGGGCGATTTGCAGGGTTGTATCAGTGGCGATGGCGCCTCCGTTGACATACAGCGAGCCATATCCTGAATACCCAACCGTCAAAGCGCCGGCCTGAATGCTCGTATTCATGCCGGCAGGCGCATTATTGCCATTAACGGTGAGGATGCCGGTGCCGTACGTTTCGCCTCCGAGCTCCGTGCCATTCACTGCAACGAGCGATGCTCCTTGCTCAACTGTGACGTACCCCGTGCCGTTTTCACCAATGAAGATAGCATTTGCACTGAGTGACGATCCCGTCCCGCTGATATCCACGGTCCCAAGGCTGTTCCGTTGGACACCCACATTAATTCCGAGCGGGCTGCTGCCGAAGGTCTTTACCTGGCCGCCCGCGTTGACATTGAGTGTGGCGGTCCCGGCGCGGGCGATTGTCAGGGTTGCGGAAAATTGCATGGTTGAAGGGGTTGGCGGATTTCCTGCAGCGGAAGCTCCGCTAACCGTGACGGTGCCGGTTCCGTTTCCTTGGTCCCCGATGGTGATGTTGGCTGCCGAGACGTTCGCGCCGCCGCTGACCGCCAACGTGGCTGTGGATTGACTGCCGATGGTCAAAGTTCCACCGATGCTCCAGTTTGCAAGTGTGCCCACCGTGGCCGCGGCGGAGGAGCCGCTCATGTCGGCGAGCGTGGTGTTAACGTCGCTTGTCAGCGTGGCGCTATTGGTCACATTGAGCGAGCCCGCACCCTGCTCGCCGATGTTGAAATCGGTCTGCACTTCCATCTTCGAGCCTACGCCATCCACGTTGAGTGTTCCGACGGAGAAGGGCATATCGCCGACGACGACGGAATTGCCGGTGAACGACGCCGCGCCCTCCACGGCGAAAAGACCCGTGCCGTTCTCGCCCACCTCAAGTTTGCCGGTAAAGCGCAGCGTCGAGCCAGTGCCGTTCAGGGTGACAGTCCCTTCGCCGATAGCTTCATCGCCAATCGCCAACTCCGTGTTGTTGACCGTGACGACTCCCCCATTCTCGATTTCCAGCGTGCCCACTCCCGAACCCCCCACCGTGAGACCGGTGGTGGTCCAGGTCGAGCCGGGGTCCGTGACCAAGGCCAAATTGAAATTGCTGACCGCCTGGTCACCGATCGTCGCATCGCCGGTGCTGAGCGCGCCGCCGTTCTGAACCGTAAGTGTCCCGCTGCCACTGCCGCCTACCGTCAGGGCGCCCGTGTTGAGGATCGTGCCGGGGTCCGTGACCAGCAATCCCCCATCGCCCGTTTCCTGATCGCCAAGAGTGACCGCATTGCCGCTCAAATCCACAAAGGCCGCGTTTTGCACGATCATCGTGCCGGTGCCGGAACTTCCGATGGTGACGTCGCCGGCTCCGAAGGTGAACGTCGTTGTGGGACCATCCACCGTCAGCGTGCCCTGGGAACCCTCGTTGTGGCCGAGAGTCAAGTCGCCGTCCACTTGCATCGTGGCGCCCGCCTCCACCGTTACTTCACCCGTCCCGTTTTCGCCGATGGTCAGATCGCCATAGGTATGCCAGGTAGCGCCGGCATCGAAGAGCAGGACCGTTCCCGTGGAAGTTTCCTCGTCTCCAACCGTCGCATCCTGATTCGTCACCGTTGCATTGTCGGAAACAGTGAGCGATCCCGTACCTCCGCCGCCGACGGTCAGGTTACCCTGAACTGTCAACGCGCTGCCCGTCCCGTCCACTTCGATAACCCCCTGGCTGTCCTCTTCCGCGGCCACGGTGGTGTCGTCGGCCGTCGTGAATTTGCTGCCAGTGAAAACGTTCAACTGACCGTCCCCGGTGCCCCCATTGCCGACCGTAAGGGTATTCACGCCAAACACTGCGCTATCGCCCATCTGGAAGTTGCCAATGCCTTGGTCGCCGACAATCATGTCGCCATCCGCGATGACCTGCGTATTTGCCCCGTCGACCTGCATGGTCGGGTCGGCATCCTGGGCGCCGACCGTGATATCGCCCGTGTTGACAGTCGCGCCGCCCGTTATGGTAAGCATGCCGCTGCCCGCATCACCGACCGTGACATCGCCGAGATTGGCCTGTGTGCCCATGCCGTCGATGGTGAGGCTCCCCACGCCCGTCGCTTGGCCGCCGATATCGGTGGCCATCACCGACAACGTGGCTCCATCCTCGACGTTGACCGTCCCATTGCCGCCGTAACCGATGTAAATGGTGCCGTTGCTGGCGGTGACGCTCGACCCGTCCCCGGTTACGGTGAGCGTGCCGGTGCTGCCTTCATTGCGACCGACCCGGAAGATATCGCCGTCGACGATCAGCGCGCCGCCGTTGGTGATCGTTGCCGTTCCGGTTCCGCTGTAGCCGATCTGCATATCGCCCGTCGACTCCAACTTCGAGCCGGCGCCGTCGATGGTGAGAGTGCCGGTGCTGTCCGCATCCGTTCCCAGCACGATCGAATTGGGGCCGTCGATGCCGGTGGTGTTGGTGGTGACGGTGGCGCCACTGCTGATGGCAAGAGTGCCGGTGCTGCCTCCATTCAGACCGATATACATGACATCCGTTGAGATCACCTGCCCATTATCTTGGGCCGTCAGGGTGCCGGTGCCGTAATTGCCGACCGTCAGGAAGCTGGCATTGTTCCAGGTAGAGCCGTCGATCGTCACGGCGCCGGTCGATTCGGCGGCATTGCCAAGCACGGCCTGTTGAGAATTGATCGTACTGCCGGTGAATGCCGTGAGCGTGCCGTCGCCGGTATCTCCGACGACCAGCGATGGCGGCGAATCCCCCGTGTTGTTTGCGGTCAGGGTGCTGCTGCCGCTCAAGTTCAACGCCGCCGCCACGCTGGCCGAACCACTGCCGTATCCGGCCGCCCCGGTGGCGATGACCACGGCTCCGGCCGTGATCGTCGAGCCGCCGGCGTTGAGCGTCGTGGTTCCGCTGGCCAGTGGATAGAGCGCTGGATCGACCCCGACGATATCGAGCTCGGTTTTGGCATTCAGCGTCGCATTGGTCAGCGTGACCGGCGCGACGCTATAAGACTCTTCATTGAACGGCACCAAGGTATACGGGTCGATACCGGGGGCATGGCCAAAGTAATAGCCACCTGGCTCACCATCCGTAGTCCCATAGACTGC
The DNA here is from genome assembly GCA_050011595.1 of Tepidisphaeraceae bacterium. Classification (GTDB taxonomy): domain Bacteria; phylum Planctomycetota; class Phycisphaerae; order Tepidisphaerales; family Tepidisphaeraceae; genus PALSA-1353. The sequence goes on along the minus strand of JBEKIV010000066.1, from coordinate 6,154 downwards.
GCTACTGGATGGCACGCCCGTGACCTGGGTAACATCGCCCGATAGGGTCGCTCCGTTGATCGTCAGCGAACCGGCATCCGCCACCGGGTCGGGCGACCCGGTGGTCGGAAATCCATCTCTGGTGGCCGGCGCTAGATCGGTCCCCGCGGCAAGAAAAAGCATGGGTGTCGAAAGCGACCCGCCGGTGACGGTCATCGCGGAAGGGGCGTAGCCGTCGACGGCAAGGTCGCCTATTGTGCCAAGCGGCTGGCCCGGAACATATTCCAAAAGACCGATGCCGCCTATTGAACTGATCGCCGTCGTGCCGGTCACCGTGAGACCGCTCAGCGTCAATGTTCCCGGCCCACTGACCGATAGATTGGCGACCGTTCCGCCGACATTCGTCAACTGAAACCCGTTGCCGCCCGTATATCCGATGCCGTAATATCCGCCGATGGTGTCGAAATTGCCGCCTACTTCTGTAGTCGTGGTTGGCCCCTCTAGCAATGCCAAATCGCCTGAGGGCTGCCCCATGACAAAGACCGAGTCCCCCGACCCGGGGGCGCTCGTTGCAAATTCATTATCGAAGGGATAGTAGCCCTGCTCAGCATCGTCCCATGTCGTCGAATCGGTGAATGAGCCCGCCAGATTGTAGGAATACCCATCGTACTCCCCGTATTCGGCCGCGAGGGTCAGATCCGAACCTGAGAGGGATATGTTTTGCGTGGCGCCGACAAAGAGGTAGTCGTCCGCATGGGCGAACGGCGCTGCGACAAAAAACGTCATTAGCAACAGCACCAAACCCGTGGCGCCGAGCAGGCCGTAGCTACGTCGCGCGCAATGCGGACAGTTTTTCATTGAGATTCCCTCTGCCACGAGAAGAGGTGCCAAGCACATTTTCAACCCGTGCCTTCGACGTGCGATTTACCATGGATGACCGAAGTATTGCGACGGAAATCCCGCCAAAATAGCTTCGATTCTGTATTTTTTTGTGCCATGAAATGCGGCCAATCATTCCATGATTGCGACGTGCGGATTCAAATTTATTATTTACTTCGCGATCAAGAAGGTCGCAGTGCAATTTGGGCTAGCGATGACATGGTTATTTTGCCGAAGCGCTCTTCGTTGACAGGCAACGCCGCGTGAAGATGGGGCAGTTCTAACATTCACAGCATCGCCACCGGATCCACATCCACCGCGACCGCCTCGGCTTTCGAGAATCCTCCGGCCGCGCGAACGGCGGCCAAAACCGCCTGCAACGGCTCCGGTCGCTCCGCTTGGAGCAAAATCTGATTCCGATGAAACCCCGCGATTCGGCCGATGGCGCACGGCATCGGGCCGCGCATCGTGACAATCCCGCCCGCCGCGGCGATCGCCGCCGTCGCCTTCTCCGCCACCTCGTGAGCGATCTTGTGCAATTGGGCCTGATCCTCATGCCGAAGGATGATGCGAGCCATCCGCACAAACGGAGGCAGCCCCACCTGGCGGCGGCCGGCCAGTTCCGTGGCGGCGAATCCGGCGTAATCCTGCTTCAGCGCCGTGCGGATCGTCGGGTCGTCCGGCAGGAACGTCTGCACCACCACGCGCCCCGCAGCGTCGCCTCGGCCGGCCCGTCCGGCGACTTGCGTGATGAGCTGAAACGTCCGCTCGGCGGCCCGAAAATCCGGCAACGCCAACGCCGTGTCACCGCTGATCACCCCCACCAGCGTCACGTTCGGATAGTCCAGGCCCTTGGCGATCATCTGTGTGCCGAGGATCACCTGGAGTTCCCCTTTGGCAAAACGCGACAGCGTCGATTCGTAATCCTTGAACGTCCGCATCGAATCGCTGTCCACGCGGGCAAAACGCAAATCGGGCATCTTCCGCGCCAGTTCCTCTTCCACGCGCTGTGTGCCCAAGCCAAACAGGCTCAATTTCTTTCCGCAGATCGGACACCGCTCCGGCAGCACCTGGGTGGCCAGACAATAATGGCAAAGCATCTGCCCCGTGTGCAGCGCCGCCGCGCCGGATGCGCCCGTGGCGTGCGACTCCACCGAGCGATGGTAGGTCATGGTGGTATCGCAGTATTTGCACTTGATCGGCTCCCCGCAGGACGAGCAGAAGACGAAGTTGGAATACCCCCGGCGGTTCAGAAGCAAAATTGCCTGCCGCCCCGCCTCGACGGTCGCGCGCAGCAGGTGTTCAAGCCGCTGGGAAATGAGATGTACGCCGCGCCGCAGCCGGCGTTCCTGGTGCATGTCCACCAGTTCCGTCGCCGCCAGCGCCAACCCGCGCACGCGCCGCGGCAACGTCAAATAGTGGTATCGCGTCCCCGCCGCTTGTCCTTCCCCGCGGCACAGCCGGTAGATTTCCAACGACGGCGTGGCGCTGCCGAGAATGACCGGCACGTCTTCGATCTGCGCCCGCTTGATGGCCACGTCGCGGGCATTGTAGCGGGGGATGAGGTCCTGCTTGTAGCTGGAATCGTGCTCCTCATCGACGACGATCACGCCCAGCCCCGGCATCGGGGCAAACACGGCCGACCTCGCCCCGACCACCACGTCGGCTCCGCCGTCGCTGATCTGCTGCCAGTACCGGTGCCGGTCCGTCGCCGTCAGGCCGCTGTGCAGCACCGCCACGCGCTTGAATCGCGCCTTGAATCGCCACACCGTTTGCGGCGTCAGCGCGATCTCCGGCACCAGCACCAACGCCCGCTTCCCCAGCCGGATCGCTTCGGCGATCACCTGCAAATAAATCTCCGTCTTCCCGCTCCCGGTAATCCCATGCAGCAGATTGACGCTGAATCCACCCTGCAACACGCGCGGCCGAAGCTCCTCAAACGCCTTTTTCTGATCCTCGTTCAGCTCGATCTTCGCCTCATCGGCGCTTCCCTGCGCGATATTCTCCGTCATCTTCGGCAGATCGATTTGAGACCGGATCGTCACCCACCCAAGCGCGACCAGCTTCCGCACGGTCGGCGCACGGACGCCCGCCTCGCCGGCAAGCCGGTTCAACTCGATCCCCTTGTCCTTCTCCACTTGCAGCAGCCGCGCCAGCACCGCTCGCCTTTTGCGCGACTTGGTCTTTTCCAAAACCTCCTGGATTGCCGCCGGCTCCTGCGCCAGGCGGACGATGCTGCTGTACCCGATGCCGATCTTCTTCTTCACCGCCGCGGGGATCACGCTCTCCAGCACCACGCCCAGCGGGGCCGAATAATACCGGCCGATCCACCGCGACAATTCCATCACCGGCGCCGAAACCAGCACGCGCTCATCGTCGATGGCCAGCAGATTTTTCAGTTTCGGCAACTCGCTGGTTCCCCGGACTGCCACCACCCATCCCCGCACCGGCCGATTGTTGCGCCCCAGCGGAACGCGCACACGCATTCCAACGTGAACCCTCCCCTCCAACCGGGGCCCGATCGCATAATCGAACACGCGATCCATCCCCTGCTCCAGGGCCACTTGCGCAACCGGCCCCGGCGCCGACGCGGCCACTGGTTCTGGCGGTCCCGCCTGCGGAAACAATGTCGCCGGCTCGTTCAATGATTCACCCTTGCAGGAGAACTTTAGTCCCCATCCTGCCGTTAGGCAAATGTTTGGATCGATACATTGGTAACGCTAAATTTTGGAATTCCGTCAAAATTCGCGACACGGACTGTCAACCGCGGCATCGGGTTAGGCGTCTTCTTTGGGTGAGGGCATGAAGTACCAAAGCACCAGATAGGCGAATACGCCCAGCCCGCCGAAAAAAATCGACAGAACGAAACCAGCACGCCATATCCACGTTGGCGTGTCGGTGGCGTGCGCGAAGCCGCCGCAAACACCACACAATTTCCGGTCGGTTTTTGACAGCGTGATTCTATTGAGAGTGTCAATGATCGCCATGGCGCCGCCTAACGGTTAACGCTCTGTGTCCGGTAGCGCGATGCGCGTGACCGGCTTAGAGTAAAAATGATCTTACCATCCGGCCGTGATGTTCCCCACAACGAATTCATTTTTTCAAAAGTTCCTCTTCCCGCTCCGGCAATCCCATGAAATCTACCCTCGTCGAGACATTTCCCCTTCTCCACAGTAAACTTCGCCGCACGATGGTTGATGCTCCCGTTACGTATATGGACGATCGCACTTTCGGGCAACGGGTCATGGGAATCTGGGCCCCCAGCGTCATGGGCGAGCGGATCGCGCTGGCCGTCGCGGTCGGGGTCAATTGCCTGCTCTTCGCCGCCGCTTCGCGCTATTTCGAGCTTCCCATCCTTCCCGGCTATGACGGCAGCATTATCTGCCAGCCGTCGCCATTGTCCGCCTTTGCCGTCGTGGCCGTGGCGCTGGCGGTTGCCACGCTCCTCGGCACGGTCCTGGCCGGGTCCGTCAGGTTCGAGGCCGGTCTCTTCGCCGCCGCGTTTGGACTCATCGCCTTCTCTTTGCGCTGCGGCACCATGCAATCCGTCCTCCTCGAAGCCGGTGGAAACGAGGGAGTTTTCGTTCGTCTGGCCGTGGAACTGCTGATCCTCGGCCTATTCCTCGGCGGAATGTGGACGGTGCTTTGTCGCCTCGCCCGCGCCGTTCACGGCCATCCCTCCACCCCGAAGGAGACGAATTCCACGGGGAAGGCGCAGCCCTATCCGGGCCTGCTCAACAGCCTTACCGCGATGATTGCCCAGACCATCCTCACGGGCATTTTCATGTTCATCCTCAGCCAATCGGAATCCAAATATCAGGCCCTGGCCTCCGTCGGCATCGCGTCATGCCTCGGTTCGATGATCGCCTACAAATACGCCCCGGCCCGGCCCAGCATCTGGTATTGGATCGGACCTCTGCTGGTCGGCTTGATCGGATACGTCCTGGCCGCCCTGGGCCAGGATACGAACCTCGACATCGGAAGCCCGACAGGCACGTTCGCCGCCCTCGCCCGCCCATTGCCCGTGGACTACGCCAGCCTCGGCGTCGCCGGGGCTATCCTGGGCTATTGGATGATGAGGAAGAAGGAACTGTCCGAAGATTAAAAACCTCTAACAAAATGCAACACAGAGAGCACAGAGATCACAGAGCACACAGAGAAAATGCATTTCCCCAAATGAAAACTAAAATAAATTCTCTGTGTCCTCTGTGCTCTCTGTGCCAGTTCTTTTCGTTAGAGGCTCTAAATCCAAAACTCGAATGAAGAACGGCCCTAAACAAGCCGCACCGCGACGCCTCGATCCGCCAGGTATTTCTTAACCTGCCCAACCGAAAACGTCCCAAAATGGAAAATGCTGGCGGCCAGCGCCGCATCCGCGTGGCCGGTGGTCAGAACATCCAGAATATGCTGCGGGCTGCCCGCCCCGCCGCTGGCGACGACGGGAATCTTCACCGCGTCGCTCACCGCCGCGGTCATTTCCAAGTCGTACCCCTCGGTCGTCCCATCGGCGTTCATGACGTTCAGCACGATCTCGCCCGCGCCCAATTCCTCCGCCTGTTTCACCCAATCCATCACGCGGATTCCCGTGCCCACCCGCCCGCCGTTGACGAACACTTCCCACATTTCACTACCGTCCTTGGTCACGCGATTGGCGTCCAGACCGAGCACAGTTGCGCAGCGGCCGAATTTCCGGGCAATTTCGAAGATCAATTGAGGATTTTTGACGGCCGCCGAATTGACGCTCACCTTTTCCGCCCCGGCCTGAATGAGCCGGGTGGCGTCATCCAGCGTGCGGATTCCGCCCCCCACCGTCAACGGCATGAAAATCTCGTCCATGACCTTCCCGACCAGATCGGCCATGATCTGCCGGCCCTCGTGGCTGGCGGAAATATCGTAAAACACCAACTCGTCAGCCCCCTCATCCTGGTATTTCCGCGCCTGCGCCACCGGATCGCCGGCATCGACGTGATCGAAGAACTTTACCCCCTTGACCACTCGGCCACGGTCCACGTCCAAACAGGGAATGATTCGCTTGGTGAGCATTTCAAGAGGATTCTACCGTTTGGCGAGATCGCTTGCGACGCGCTGGCATTGTGCTATCAAAATCAACCACAGAGACCACAGAGCTCACGGAGCACACAGAGATAAAGCCGTTAATTCAGCCTTCCTCTGTGCTCTCTGTGATCTCTGTGTCGAGATTTTTGTCAGAGAGGCTGCGCCAGCGCGTCATTCCTGGTACTTATGAGCCCCGGTGATAAACGCAGCGACGTTTTAGTTTATCTGATTCAGTTTTTTT
>JBEKIV010000065.1:0-16872 GCA_050011595.1 Tepidisphaeraceae bacterium | reverse complement strand
AGGAAGCCAGGCCGATGGATGACCGCGGCGACGGCGCGGTGAAATCCGACGTCGACCGTTCCTTCAAGTATCGCTTAAAGCTCCGGCTCAACGACTTGTTCTTCATGCCAACGGCGAAAAAGTTGATCTATCGGCTCATGCCCTGGGAACCGTTCCCGGAGTACAAATCACCGGACACCCACGCTTGGAAGGTGATGGAGGCGATCATCCGCCGACTGCATCAGTCCGCGGATCAGAAACCGCTGGTGATCGTTCCGATCTTCTATGCGACGTACGCGGTGTACCGAATGGCCCGCAATTATTGGGATCGATTCGATTCACTGACGTCGACGAGAAACATCTATTCGATCGACCTGCTGCCTTATTTTCAAAAGATGGGCAAAGACGTTCAGCGATGTTATCAGCATCCGTACGACGTGCATTTTTCGGCCCAGGGAAACCTGGTGATCGCCGACATCCTTGAGCGGGAACTGCGGCGGTTGCGGCTTTTGCCGGGAACGGGCGGATAATGGATTTCTCCGTGATTATTCCGACGTTCAACCGCCGCGAGCTGCTTCGGCGGACCGTGCAGACGGTGATGTCGCAGCAAGACGCCGAGGCGGAGATTATCGTGGTCGATGATGGATCGACCGATGGGACGATGGAGATGCTGGGCACGCTCGCGCCGCGCGTCCAGATGCTGTGTCAATCCAACCACGGCCCCGGCGCGGCACGCAATCTGGGGATGACTCACGCCAAAGGGGATTATATCGCCTTTCTCGACAGCGATGATCTGTGGTTTCCATGGACGTTGAACACCTATCAACGGGTGATCGAGCGGCATGGCCGGCCCGCGTTCGTCGCGGGATGCCCAATGAAATTTGGCGTAGAGGCCCAGTTGGCCGATGCCGGCCAGGGCGAGATACGGGTCGAATCGTTCGCGGATTATTTTGCATCGGGGGACGAGTGGCGGTGGTTCGGGGCATCGTCGTTCGTCATTCGCCGGGAAGTTCTGGCGGCCGAGGGTGGATTCACGTTCAACTTCAATCATGGGGAGGATGCGGATCTGGCGATGAGACTGGGCGTGGCGCCCGGATTTGTGCAGATCAAATCTCCGGTGACGTTCGGATACCGGAACCATCCGGGTACGCTGACCGACGCCATGGACGAGCGGTATCGCGCCGTTGGCGGATGGATCGACCGGGAGCGCGGCGGCGACTATCCGGGAGGCCGCGGCCGGCGGGCCGAGCGGCGGCGAATTCTCACCCGTCACATCCGCGGATCGACGGTTTCGCTACTGGATGCCGGTCGGGTCGGCAGCGCCTGGCAGATTTATTGCCGGACCTGGACATGGAATCTCCGTCAGCGGCGAATACGATACCTGCTGGGACTGCCGGCCAAGGCGCTCGTGCGGATGATGGTGCAGCGCGGCAGCGGCCCTCAAATTACCGGACCCCCCTGATGAAAGACCGCTCCTGATGAAAGACCCCTTAATCGAGAACCCCCTGACGGAAGATGCCCTGACGGAAGACCCCTGGGTCAATCGTATCATGCGCTATCCGCCGGCGATGATGATCCGGCTGCGCCGGATGCGGCTGCGGCTGTTGGGGACGCATATTGGGTCCTACTGCACGATCCATAAAATCAGCATCCCGCGCAATCCGTGGGACGTGTGGTTGGGCGATTACGTCACCATGGAAGAGGGAATCGTGCTGCTCTCCACCGGGCCGCGCAAACAGAAGCCGCGCATCGTCGTTGGCTCCGTGTCGTATTTCAACCGCTACACCATGATCGACGTGCACGAGCAAATCGAATTCCTCGGGAATTGCATGGTCGGTCCCTATTGTTACTTCACGGATGGCGATCACCAGCACCAGCGCGGGGAAAGGGTCGCGCGTCAGCCCATGGCAACCGCCCCGGTCAGGATCGGCAAAGACGTCTGGATCGGGGCCCACGTTTGCGTGCTCAAAGGGGTGACCATCGGCGACGGCGCGATCGTCGGCGCCGGCGCGGTGGTGACGCGCGACGTGGCCCCGAATGCCAAGGTCGTTGGCATCCCCGCCCGCCAGATCGGTGAACGCAGTTGACTATGCAATGCACCCCCGGCGGCCGCCGTCGTCAGGCCTTCCGCAGGCTCTCCAGGTATCTTCCATGCAGCGACCGCCCACGCCGCTGCAGGAACTCCACCAGGAACCTCACCCGCGGATTCAAGCCGTTCAGCGTATCGAATTCCGCCATCGCCCGCGCCAGCGGCTTGCGGCCGTAAAATAAGCGCCGGCAAGCCTCCTCCAATTCCTCGATTTCCTCCAGCGAAAAACCCGCACGCTCCAGCCCCACCCGATTCAAGCCCCGAACCTGGTCCGCGCCGTCCACCTTTACGTATGGCGGAACGTCGTGATGAATCCTCGCCGCGCCCCCGATGTACGCATATTCCCCGATCGTTACGAAGTGATTGACTCCCGCCCCGCCCATCATGTTCACGTGGCTGGCACACTCCACGTGCCCGGCGATCATGACGTTGTTCGCCAGCACGCATTCATTGCCAAATTGGGCATCGTGCCCGATATGGCTGTTGGCCATCAACAGATTGTTGTCGCCCACCCGCGTACATCCGTCCGGCCCGGTGCCGATGTGGACCGTGACCCCTTCGCGGAAAACGTTCCCGTTGCCGATCTGAAGGTGCGTGGGTTCATCGCGGTATTTCAGGTCCTGCGGCGTGTCCCCAATCACCGAATTGGGATGAAAAATATTGGCCCGCCCGATCCGGGTTCGCCCCACGATCACCACGTGGCTCAACAGCCGGCACCCCTCTGCCAACACCACCTCCGGCCCAACGCGGCAAAACGGCCCGATTTCCACGTCGTCGGCGATCGACGCCCGGGAATCGACGAGGCTTAATGGCGAAATCGTTGGCATAGTCACTTGTCATTGGTCATTTGTCATTTGTCACTGGTCATTTGTCATTTGTGGGGCCGATTGATTTCAGGTAGGCGTTGAGTCTGGGGCCTAGTTCTTCGATCAGGGGCTTTAGATTTGTTACCTGTGCGGTTGTCAGCAACTGCCGGCGATAGGCTCGCCTGAGCCAATGACGGGCTTCGAAAAGCGAAGCCCGCGCCATGCGGGCAAAACGCCGATTGTCTTGATAGGCGCCGCGCCCGCTTCCTTCGGCGATGTTCGCTCCAACTGAATCGACCGCCCTCACCAATTGGCCTCCCACCGTATTCCTCGCAAAAGCATTCCATTTCTGCACCATGGGCCAAACTTCGTCCGCCAACTGCTCCGCCAACGCATACACTCGCAATTGCTCGAATCCCCGACTTTTCATCATCAACACTCAAAAATAAATGGCCAATGACAAATGACCAATGACCAATGACCATTCCCTAAATCGGCTCCGCATCCACCAGCATGAATTTAATGTCCGCCTCCGCCGCCAGTTTTTCGCCCACGAACGCCTTGCACCTCACGTGCCCGGTGCGGCTCTTGACGCGAACCGTCACCGCCTCCAGCAGCAATTGATCGCCGGGAACCACCGGCTGACGCATCTTCACCTTGTCCATGCTCAGCAGCACCGCCAGCTTGCCCGTGTGCTCCAGCTTCTGGCTCAGCAGCAAGCCGCCGAGCTGCCCCATCGCCTCGACGATCAGCACGCCGGGCATGATCGGCGTGCCGGGATAATGCCCCTGGAAGAAAATGTCGTTGAACGTCACGTTCTTGATCCCGATCGCCTTCTGATCGCCCACGATCTCCAGCACGCGATCCACCAGCAGCATCGGATACCGATGCGGCAGAATCCGCTGAATTTTCCGGATGTCCAACGCCGCGTCGCGATGAACCATCGACGCCCGGTCCAGCGTTTCCACCTGTTGCAACAACCGCCGCACCAGCATGTGGTTCAACTCGTGCCCGCTCTTGTGTCCCACCAGCCGCCCGTACACCGGGCGGCCCACCAAATACAAATCCCCGATCAAATCCAAAACCTTGTGCCGGGCACACTCGTCGGCAAAGCGATATTCATTGTCGATCGGCCCGTCGGGCGAGATGACCAGCAAATCCCGCGGCGTCAAATGAACGCCCATCCCCCGCGCCTGCAATTCCTGGGCTTCGTGTTCGAACACCCACGTCCGCGCCGGCGCGATCTGCGTCGCGAAGTCCGTCGAATTGCTCCCCTTCAGCGTGCATCGGTAAATCTGCCGGCCCAGCGGGGCGCCGGCTTCGAATTCGTACAGAATCTCCAGGTGATCGCTCGGACCCGGCAACGCCGCCAGGGCGGCATCCCCGTTGGAAACCTGCTCCGGCCTGCGGATCACCAGCGGATTCAACGCCTCGCTCTGCTCGACGATCCCCGCCTCTTCCAGCAATTCCACGAATGGCCGGCTCGAACCATCGCCCGCCGGCAATTCTCCCGCGCGCCCCCCCATCACCCGCACGATCGCGTTGTCCACTCCCATCCCGCTCAGCGCGGCCAGGCAATGCTCCACCGTCTCCACCGCCAGCGTGCCGTTCCGCAGGCACGTCCGCCGCGGACGCTTCAGCACGTTTTGAATCATCGCCCGGATCGCCGCCGTCTTCCCATCCTGCTCCCGGATGAACGTGATCCCCGACCCCGGCTCCGCCGGCGAAAGCGTCACCGTCGCCGGCTCACCCGAGAACAGCCCCCGGCCGGAAAGACTCACCTCCCGACCAATCGTCTTTTGATGTTCCTGTTCCATGCAGATATCCGCGCCAACCGCGCAATTCTTCAGTATACCCTTTCCCGCCCAAACATGAACCTGCCAGGGGCGGCCCTCTGCGTTTTGCGTTTGGGTGGGCCCGTTTTTGCGGGAGCAGTTGAGAAGGGCGAAACAAGGGCGCGATTTTCAACAATATTGCGTTCCGAGGGAGTGTTGTCGTGGTTAAGGACCGGATGGACCGCTGGGCCGCGTGCGGGACGAACCATGCGTGGCATCCCCGCGGTTGACTGGCGCGAGGGGCGCCGGCAACTGAAATCTTGAATGTCCCCTTTATCGTTCGGCTTTACCAAATGTCGTTCGGGCGGCAGGCATCGCACAAAGGAATTTCAGCAAATTTTCTTTCCAGGTGTTTCCTCCGCAGTTCGGTCATCTTTTCGCCCTCCCAGGCCTGCCGCAACGTCATGGTTTTGAGGTTTCCCAGGCTTAGGTGCGTGCCTTCGTAATCGCAGCAGCAGGGCAGAATCTCGCCCTGGGCATTGACCACCAGTTGGTCCCACGGGGACGGGCAGGGGAATCGCAATTGCTCATCCTGAAGGATCGTCAGCCCCTTCACCGTCACCTTCCCGCCCCAGTTGTGCGACCGCGAAACGTTCACGCGATCGACGATCCTCGACCAGAATTTGTAGAAGTCGCGCGTCTCCGTGTGGTTCGCTTCAAACTCCACGAACATGACCGAAACCTTCGGCAGCTTCGCGCCCATTTCCTTTCGCAATGCCACCAGCCCGCGGACGTTGTCCAGCACTTTCTGGAACTTCAGCCCCTTGCGGATGGCTTCGTACACCTCGGGCTTGTGGCTGTCGATGCTGATCTTGATCTCGTCCAGTTCCGACTCGATCAGCATCTTCGCCTTGGGCGCATCCAGCAGCGAGCCGTTGCTGAACACGGTGGTTTTTAATCCAAGCGCCCGCGACGCGCGAATCTTGTCACCCAACCCCTTGTCCACCAGCGGCTCGCCAAAATACTGCGGCTGGATCCATTTAATGCCGAGTTCCTTCGCGTCCTGCAAACCCTTCTGATACAGATCGACATCGATGATGATCTTTTCCCGTTCCATGCTGGGGTACGGGCACATCACGCACTTGGCGTTGCAGATGCTGGTGTTTTCGAGCGTCAGTTGCCGCGGGGGCGCGCCGGCGGCAACGGCGGCGACCTTGCGCTTGATTCGACTGCTCATATACGCGCGGAAAATCGGATTGCCCACCACCTTCTTGTTGAGCAGAAGGGCCAGCGCCGCCCGACGGGCGAAGTAGCGAACCTCTTCTTTCAACATGGGACTTCCTTTTTTCCCGCCTTTGCTGCGGCAGAAACAACTCGGGCCCTCACCCGCGGAAGGCTAGATCAGATCATAGCCTCAATCCACGGCGATTCAACGAGAAACCGGCCGCAAACGCCCGCCGAGGAAGCAGCGGCGGCAGATTGCTCAACAGACGTTCGGGACCTACAGTGTTGCGCGACAATTGGTAAATGGGATCGCACCATTTTCGGAAAAAGACGCGGCGCCCCAGTCGCTGCGCATCATCCACTATTCCCCCGGAATGAGGCTCGAACTGGGCGGGGTGGTTCGCAGCATCCTGGACTGGTGTGCTGTTCTGGCCAGACGCGGAAACGATGTCACCCTCGTCACCTGCGAATCTCGCCACGACATTCCTTCCGATTGGAACGGACAATGCGGAAAGCCCAAAGTCGTCTGGATCCCCGTCCCCTACAGACCCAACGGCTTGGCCCCCCCACAAGCCGTGCGCCTTTGGCGCGATCTCCTGGCCGGGGGAGGAGTTGCTCATCTGCACTGTCCGTGGACGGCCAGTAACATCCAGATGTCCCGCGTGGCCCGGCGGCTCGGCATGCCGTACGTCGTCTCCATCCACGGCATGCTTGATGACTGGGCGATGAGCCAACGCGGCTGGAAAAAACGATTGTTCCTTGCCCTGGGCGGTCGCCGATATCTCCGCGCCGCCGATCGCCTGCACTACAGCGCCGCCGCTGAACGCCGGCAGGCCGAGCGATGGGTGCCCGGCGCGGCCGCGGTCGTCCTGCCCTGCATGGTGGACCTGGCTCCTTTTCAATCGCTCCCCGGCCGCGAGCCGGCGCTCGCCGCGTTCGCAGCCCTGGCCGGAGACGACCCCAAACTCCTGTTCCTCTCCCGGCTCCACGAAAAAAAAGGCGTGCATCTCCTGATCGACGCCGCCGCGCTCTTGCGCCAGACCGGCCGGCGATTCAAATTGTTGATCGCCGGAACTGGCAGCGCCGATTATGAATCCCAACTCCGCCGGCAAACCCAGCGGCTGCGCCTCGAGGACGTCGTCACTTTCCTCGGCATGGTCAAAGGCGTGGAAAAGATTTCCCTCTACCAGGCCGCCGACCTGTTCGTTCTGCCCACCCAGCAGGAGAATTTTGGACTCGTCCTGATCGAAGCTCTCGCCGCCGGGACGCCCGTTCTGACCACGCGCGGCACGGATATCTGGCAGGAAATCGCCGCCGCGGGCGGAACGATCATCGACAACACGCCCGCCGCCATCTCCTCCGCTCTAGGCAGTCTGTTGGACGACCGCGCCTCCCTGGCCGCCCTAGGCCGGCGCGGCAGGCAGTGGGTCATCCAAAACTTCGACTCCGACAAACTCGCCTGCGACTACGAATCCCTCTACGCCCAGGTGATTCAGGAGCATTCCCCGGCAGGCCAACCCCATTCTCATTTGCAAACAAAATCCAAATGATGCACGGTTATCAGTCAAGTATGAAACAGGCATTCATTGGCATCCTGGTCGTTCTCACGCTCTGGTCTGGCGCCGCGGCCCAAACCACCCGGCCCATTCCCCAAATCCACAAAGTCGTCATCATCAGCGTTGACGGCCTTCGGCCAGACCTGGCGCTCCGCGCCAATACTCCCAACATTCATGCTCTTTTCAACGCGGGCAGCTTCTCGTTCTGGGCCAGGACCACCGCCGAATCGGTCACGCTTCCTTCGCACACCAGCATGCTCACGGGCGTGCCGCCGGTGAAGCATGGCATCCAATGGAATTCCGACCTGCCCCTGATTCATCCGGTTTACCCGTTGTATCCCACGCTGTTCGAGTTGGCCAAGCAAGCCCACTACACCACCGCGATGGCCGTGGGAAAGTCGAAATTCATCAACCTCGCCAAGCCCGGCACGCTCGATTGGCAATTCATACCGGATTCAGTATTCGTCGAGGACCCCCAGGTCACCGCGCAGGCGGTGCAGATGATTCTCGATCATCAGCCCGACGTGTTGTTCGTGCATTTCCCCAGCGTGGACAACGTCGGTCACGCCTACGGCTGGTCCAGCCCGCGGCAGATGGCCGCCATCGAAGTCGCCGACTTCTCCATTGGCCAGGTTCTCTGGGCGCTGGACGAGCGGCATCTTCGCGACTCGACGTTCATCCTGGTGACGTCCGACCACGGCGGCGCCGGCCTCAGTCACGGCCCCGACGACCCCCGCAGCCGCCAAATCCCCTGGATCGCCGTCGGGCCCGGCATCCGACGCGGACTCGATCTCACTATCTACGGCGATTTGGTCATTAACACCGAAGACACGTTTTCAACGGCCGCGTATCTCCTGGGCATTCCCGTCCTCCGCAAGGTGGATGGACATCCGGTGCTACAGATCATCGACCATTCGAACAGAGAACTGCTCCATCCGGCGCAGTAGCCCAAGCCCACATTCGAATGTCTTAGGAATGCTTGACGGACATGCCTCATGCGCGCTTTCGCCGCATCAGCACCGGCACGATCACGATCAAGGTCAACGCGCCGGGTTCGGGCACCTCGATGGCCCCCAGGCTTGCCAGCACGTCCGGCCGAACGTTGCTATAGTAATCGTACATCACGTATTCGTCGGTCGTGGGATCAAAGACGTACGCGGCAATGGAGTCGGGCTGAAGCGTGAGGTTGCCGTCAGCCAAATCCACGAAGTCGGGATCGCCGAACAGTTCGTCGGCGCTGATCGTCGACGGGAAATCGCTGATGGGACTATCGGGGCTGTTATTGTTGAAAAAAATGACCTGCGGATTGCTGGTGCCGCCGAAAAGGTTGTCGAATGCATTAATGCTCGGCGTCCCAACGTCGCGCTGGAAGAATGCCGCATAAGGCGTGTCGATGACGTTGCCGTAGAGTTGGGTGCCGGTGGCGTTGTTCTCCAAGGCAATGGCAGCGCCCCAGGTATCGGCGGCTTGTCCAAGCACGACCGTATTAAAGCGGATAATGGTGCCTTGCCCGCCGTCGATGATCGCGCCGTCGTGACCTGCCAGCCAAACTGGCGTGGCGCCGTTGATGATCGTATTTTCTATCACGTTGCCCGTTCCGCCGTCGACCTGAATGGCCGCGTCGGCGCCGGTCAGAAGCATCCCGTTCACGGTGGTATTGTTTCCCTCCAGTTGAACGACCCCATTCGTCGCTTGGCCGCCGACAATATTTACCTGCTCGTTGCCGGAGGTATAAATCGTCATCGCCGGCCATGCATTGGTTACGAGGTTTTGAACCAGAACGCTGGCAATCGGCGTGGGATTGGAAGGGGTGGCCGAGGTGTGGGTGATGAACGCCGGATAGGACCCGTTGGGATTGGTAAACGTGTCATTGATCCATTGTGAAGTCGTGTTCGTCACGTTGGAGTCCGCATAGCTGACAAACGCGGATGCGCCTCCATATCCCTGGTCGGGCAACATGTAGCTGGCCGATAGGTTTTCGCCTAGAAAACCCGTGCTGTCGATCACGCCAAAGGCGTGCTTGCCCGTGGCGATTGCGGTCGAATTCAGCACCTGCACGTTTGAGCTGTTTTGGATCCGGAACCCATAACCTGCATTGTAGTTGGCCGATTCTTCGACGGTCAGATTCTTGAAGACCAGATTGCTTTGCCCAGAAGCCAGAACGACGTCATCCTGGATGGCAGTCGTGTAGACGTTGCTGGACGTGATGGCTCCCCCGGTGTTGACATAAAGGCCGGGACCCGCGGCGGCGCCGTTGACCGTGCTGCTGTCGGGATCGTAGTAGTTGCTGTTTGCCGTGCTCTCGACGTAGCTGATGTTCCCCGCGTCGGTCGTCTGGCCGCTGACAAGGCTCGCATTGTCCGTGAATTGATGATTGACCAGGAACGCGTTCGCCGGGGTGGTCGTGGGATAGAAATAAGTATCCGGCTCGCCGCTGACCGGCTCAAACGACGAAGCCGGCACGATGACGCTTCCCCAGAAGGTCGGATTTGCGCCGCTGCCGTACGAGCCGTAGGTGATTGGATTCGAAGGCGTTCCGCTGGAGTTGGCGGAGAGTTGTTGTCCATACCAGTTGCCTCCCGCCTGGAAGAGAATCTGCGATCCGGGCGCAAAGTCCATGGAGTCCACTTTCGACAGCGTTTGCCACGGCGAGCTGGGTGAAGTGCCGCTGTTGCCGTCGCTGCCGGTCGGGCTCACGTAATAAGTCTGGCCCCAGACTTTTCCCGTGAATCCCAATGCGACTGACAGGCCAATCAAGTGGAGAAATCGGCGAAGACTCATGATGCAACCCGCTGATAAAAATCGGAAATTCCCGTCCCGTTCGAGCCTCACCTCCGTCGTGCGGCAGTGGCCCCACGATACATAGTTTCTCAGAGCCGCGTCAAACCAATTATGCGCGAAAAACCGCTGAAAAATGCGAAAAAAAATGACCGGCGGGAACAGCCCGCCATCAATTTGCGCTGCGCTCAATTTGCCCCGTGTCTGGACCCAAGCGATTGTGCCGTGAATCGGGAACGCCTTGCCGTAAATTCGGAGACCGATGAATGACCGAAGACCCGTTTTCGGGTTTCGCCCTTTCGGGTTTTTCCCGTATCATTTCCTCATGTCCATCATGGGCCACGGCATCGATCTCGTCGAGATCGCCCGCATTCGGCGGCTGCACGAGCTGCACGGACGACACTTCCTCGACCGCGTCTTCACGCCCGCCGAGCAGGCCTATTGCAACGCAAATCCCAGACGATGTTTCGAGCACCTCGCCGGCCGATTCGCCGCCAAGGAGGCGGTTCTGAAAGTCCTGGGCGCCGGCTGGCGCGGCGGCATCGCCTGGACCGACATTGAAATCGTCAAGGACCCCAGCGGCCAGCCCGGAATCCAACTCTCCGGAGAATGCGCCCGCCTGGCGACCGAACTGGGCATCACCCGCTGGCACGTGAGCCTCAGCCACATCGAAACCCACGCCACCGCCAGCGCCATAGGCATTCGATAACCGGAGATTTCATGCCTATGAATCGATCCGCTGTCCTGGCCGTCTGCATCACGACGCTTTTGATTTGGGCCTCGGCGTCGTTGGCGGACAATTACAATTACAAAAATTTCTCCGTCGCCGTTTACGTCCCGATCGGCACCACGCGCAACATGAAGGACCCGCTGTGGCTGGCGGATCACTGGGACCGCATCGCCAGCCGGCTCAAGGTGGACAAGGTTTACCTCGAAACCTATCGCAGCCGGCAAATCGCCGATGAGGACTCCATCGAGAGGATCAAGAAATTCTTCACCGACCACGGCGTCCGCGTGGCCGGCGGATTGGCGCTTCAGGATGAAAATCAGGGCAGCCAGTTCCGCTCGTTTTCCTATGCCGATCCCGACGACCGGAAGCTCGTGCAGAGCGTGGTCGAGATGACGGCCCGCCATTTCGACGAAATCATTCTGGACGATTTCTTTTTTTACAGCACCAAGACCGACGCCGACATCGCCGCCAAGGGCGACAGAACCTGGACGCAATACCGCCTCGACACGATGGACGAGGTTTCGAGGGATCTGCTCATCAAGCCCGCAAGGGCCGTCAATCCGAACGTGAAAATCATCATCAAGTTCCCCAACTGGTACGAGCATTTTCAGGGCCTGGGATACGACCTGGACGCCCAGCCGGGGATTTTCGATGGGATTTACACCGGAACCGAAACGCGCGATCCCGTCTTCACGGAGCAACATCTTCAGGCTTATGAAAGCTATCAGATCGTGCGATATTTCGAGAACATCGCCCCGGGCCGAAACGGCGGCGGATGGGTGGACACCTTCGATTTGAAGTACCTCGACCGCTATGCCGAGCAGTTATGGGACACCGCCTTCGCCAAGGCGAGACAGATCATGCTCTTCAGTTGGCCCGCCCTGGAACGCCCGGCAGTTCCGGGAGACCGAACGCTTTGGCAGGACTTGCCGACCAGTTTCGACTATTTCCAGTTTGCCGGTGGAGTGCGGCAGTTCACCGCTCCTTCAGACCCGCTCATGGCCAATGCCGCCGCTTATTCGCTTCAGCAGGTTGACGCCTTCCTCGGCCAGTTGGGCCAACCGATCGGCATCAAGAGCTATCGCCCCCCGCACGCCACCGGCGAGGATTTTCTCCACAATTTTCTGGGTATGATCGGCATTCCGATCGATCTCTGTCCCACCTTTCCCGCCGACGCCAACATGCTGCTCCTGACCGAATCCGCCAAGTTCGATCCGGACATCGTCGGCAAGATCAAATCACAGTTGACGGCCGGGAAGTCCGTGGTCATCACTTCCGGCCTCCTGCGCGCCCTCCAGGACAAGGGCCTCCAGGATATCTGCCAGCTTCAGTACACCGACCGCAAGGCCGCCGTCACCGAGTTCCAAGGCCCGCGCGGCCGGCCCATCGGCGCATCCAAGTTGTCCCCAGGAATCCTGATCCCCCAAATCGACTTCCTCACCAACGACGCCTGGATGCTGGTGACCGGCATCGCCAATGGCAATGGATATCCCATCCTGCTGATGGATCGCTATTCCAAGGGGATTTTGTACGTTCTGACGATCCCGGAGAATTTCGACGATCTGTACGACTTTCCGCCGGAAGTCCTCAGCGCCATTCGAAGCGTGATTCTGCGCGATTTTCCAGTGATCGCCGACGGTCCCGGCCAGGTCAGCCTCTTCGCCTATGACAACAACAGTTTCATCGTGGAATCCTATCTTCCGACGCCGCGTTACGTCACGGTGGCGGTCGCCGGCCCTTTCCACCATCTTCGCGACCTTCAAACCGGCTGGGTCTTCACCGGCCAGCCGGCCCGGCCCGTCGCCAGCGCTTCGACCAGGCCGACCCGCACGTTCTCTGGCCCGCCCAGGATCCTTTTTTCCATTCAATTGCAGCCGCATTCCTACGAGCCCTTCGTCGCGGAAAAATAGCGACCGGCCCCCTCGCCCCGCCCGTTTCCGCCGCCGTTTTTTTCTTGATTTGCCGACCGGGGTTGGTATAGGATACCGCCCCTAAGTAAGGTGGCGGGTAAGTCGATCGGCATCAGGAAAGCTTCTCGTGCATTGTCTCTCCTCCGTGTCCGTTATATCCCTCCCGCAATGGTTGCTCGAGCAACCTCTTTCAATTTGGCCCGGAAAGAACCAATGACCCTCGGGCCCCGGTCTACCCATGTAAGGAGATTCCGATGGGTAAGAAGTTGTACGTCGGGAACCTGAGCTACACCGTCGATAGCTCGGAACTCGAAACGTTGTTCGCCCAGCACGGGCAGGTGGTTTCCGCTCAGATCATCAACGATCGGGACACCGGCCGAAGCAAAGGCTTCGGATTCGTCGAAATGGCCACCGACCAGGAGGCCACGGCTGCCGTTGCCGCCCTGAACGGCCAGCAGCACAACGGACGCGCCCTGACCGTCAATGAGGCTCGCCCGCGCGAAGAGCGCGCCCCCGGCGGCGGTCGCGGCGGCGGCGGCGGCGGTCGCGGCGGTTATGGCGGCGGCGGCGGTGGACGCGGCGGTTATGGCGGCGGCGGCGGTCGCGGAGACCGCGGCGATCGCGGAAATCGCGACCGCTACTAAGATTTCGCCCACCGTTCCTCGGAACGCTCAGAAATCCCCAAAAGCCCCGGCATGGCCATGCCGGGGCTTTGCTTTTTATATCATGCCAGACTGTTGTATCGCTTCAGTACGCGTGCTTCGCATTCAGCGCGCGGACAATGTCCACGGTCGCGCGGCTCTTGTTCAGAGTGTAGAAGTGCAGCCCATCCACCCCGTGGGCCAGCAGGTCCCCGCACTGCGCCACCGAATGCGCGATCCCCGTCGCGTAAACCGCCTCCGCATCCTGCTCCACCGCCTCCAGCTTCAGCAGCAGCGGATGCGGAATCTTCGCCCCGCACATGCTGATGAATCGCTTGATCTGTGAAACGTTCACGATCGGCATGATGCCCGCGATGATCGGTGCTTTGATCCCCATCGCCCGAGCCTCGTCCCGGAACCGGTAAAAGTCGGCGTTGTCGAAGAAGAGCTGGCTCACCACGAAGCTCCCGCCGTTGTCGATCTTCAGTTTCAGCATCTCCAGGTCGCGCGTCCGGTTCAGACATTGCGGATGCCCCTCCGGATATCCGGCCACGCCGATGCAGAATTCACGCCGGCCGCGGATGAATTTCACCAGGTCGCTGGCATGGGCGAACCCGCCGGTGGTGGCGAGAAACTGTGTCTGCGGCCCCCCGGCCGGATCGCCCCGAAGCGCCAGCACGTTCCGCACCCCCGCCGACCACAATTCCTCCAAAATCGCCCCGATTTCCTCCGCCGTGTGCCCCACGCACGTCAGATGCGCCATCGCCAGAATCCCCGATTCGCGTTGGATGCGCTCCACGAGCTGCACCGTCTTTTGCCGCGTGCTTCCCCCCGCCCCGTAGGTCACCGATACGTAACTGGGATTCAGCGGATGCAGGTCGTTCACGGTCGTGAACAATTGGGCAAACCCCGCCTCGGTCTTCGGCGGGAAAAATTCAAACGAGATCGTCGGCAGTCCCCGGCCCAGAAGCCCGTCGATCCGCATCGTTGTCCGTGTTGTCGTCACGCCGCCGCCTTTCACGCGATCGAATTGTAGCAGATGCGCCATGGCGAAAAAAAAGCCGCGGGATGGCTATCCCGCGGCATCGTGTTCCAAGAGCGTTGCGGCCATGCCTAGAACTTCAAGTAGGCATCGATCGCCATGGTAAGCTCCGTGAAATGCGTGTTGTCGAAGACCGCGTGGTCGGCGGTGTCCAACCGGACTTCGGGCCGGATCGTCAACGACTGGAGGAGATTGACATCCGGCAGCGGGCTGATCGCCACGCCCAACGTGCCCTCGATGAAGTTGAGGTCGGTCCCGCCCACGCCCGTCGTGAACCCGCGGCCGTCATGATAGAACTCGGCGCGGAAATTCACCGTCGCGTATTTGCAGGCGGTGTAGGACAGATAGCCCGCCACGCCATACCACTGTGCGATCGAGCTGGCGTCGCCGTAAACCATGTCGGCCGTCGCCGTCAACTGGTCCGAAACCTTCCAACTGACGATGGGCTCGATGACGGTCCAGTAATCAGAGTTGTCGCCCGTGGATTGCGGGCCTTCCGAAAAGTTGAGCGTTGCGCTCCACTTGCTGTCCGATGAAGTCCACGCCAACTCGCCCAGGAAATCAATCGCCCCGTTGTTGTCCGAGGTGGACTGGTTCCAGCCGCGCGTGAACCCGGCAATCAATTTCAGGTTCTGCGTGAAGTTATAGGTGCCGGTGATCCCCGTCTGCGTCAGGGGAACCGCGTAGCTGAACAAATACGAATGCGTGTATAGCAAGTTGCCCGTCGGGTTGATTACTTCCTCGCCCAGCAGGGTATCGAACTTGCCGGCGGTAATCGTGATGCCGCTGCCTAGCGGGATCGCGAACGTCAAATAAGCTTGTTCCAGGTCCAGATCGTCGTCCGGGCTGGTTTTGCCGTGCTTGACCCCGTTGTCGAGAATGCCGTTGGAATGGGTATAGGCGGCGTCGCGGCCGTAAATCCCTTCCACCATGAAACCGACGTCAAACTTGCTGGTATCAACGGTCCGCTGAATGGCCAGATCGACCTGATCCAACATCAGGTCATTCTTGTACGCGCCCGGGAAATAAATCGCATCACTCGGAGAACTGCGGTCGGGCCGGGTGTCCTTCGGCGACGTCAGGTCGTAGAAGTATCCAAGCTCCGCGTAGCCCGTGATGCTCATGTGCAGGTCTTCCAAAACCTTGCCCACGCCGACCTTGTCCAGGCCCCACATGATGGCGCCCTCTGGCGCCGCGGGGGCGGCCGGCGCGGCTACGGCCGCGGGCGCCGAAGTCGCCTGATCGTCTCCGTAGACCACGGGGTCAACGGCTACCCGTGCGAGATCCACGGGGATATTGCTGTTGATCCCGACGCTGCTATCCGTCGGCGTTGCCACGGGCGCTGAAACCGCGGTATCCGCCATGGCAGCCGAGCCCAGTGCCAGCACGGCCAACGCCGCACCGACTAAACCTTTCCGAAGCATACTCAAGCTCCTTCCATATAAGACTTGGGGGGGCAATTTGATGGAAACCCTACGTTCGTTTACCTTTCCCACTCGGCGATGGCGAGCCTTTTTTGGCTCAACTTTAACATCGACCATCGTCATTTGAATGGATTAATATCTTCATGTTTCCCCCCATTATCAGACGTACCGAAACAGGAAAAATACGCCCCATGCCCTACAATGAAATGCCCGCACATTCCGGGCGACGAGGATAGATCATGGGCCTAACCTGGCAACAACCCTTGCCAGAAATATATAAAGGACTGTCTGACAACGGGTTGCGTCTTAGAATCCAATCCGCCAGGCAGGCCCTGGGACCGCGATTGGTGATTCTGGGCCACCACTATCAGCAGGACTCCGTCATCGATTTCGCCGACTTCACTGGCGACAGCTTCGAGCTGTCCCGCAAAGCCGCCCAGCAGAAAACCGCCGAGTTCGTCGTCTTCTGCGGCGTCCATTTCATGGCTGAGTCCGCCGACGTTCTCACGTCCGATAACGTCAAGGTCATTCTCCCCGACCTCGGCGCCGGCTGCTCCATGGCCGACATGGCCAACCTCGACCAAACCCTCGAATGCTGGGACCAGCTTCGCGAGGTTTGCCCGGATCAGACCATCGTCCCGGTCACTTACGTGAACAGTTCGGCCGCCATCAAGGCCTTCGTCGGCCAACATGGCGGCGCGGTCTGCACCAGCAGCAATTGCCGCAATGTCCTGCAATGGGCTTTGCAAGGCGGCGCTGCCGGACCGACGGACAAAAAAATCAAAGTCCTCTTCTTTCCCGACCAACACCTTGGCCGAAACACCGCCTTCGCCATGGGCTACCCATTCGATTCCATGGTCGTTTGGGACCCAACGCAGGATTTCGGCGGCAATGATCCCCTGAAACTCGAGCAGGCCA
>JBEKIV010000064.1:0-29350 GCA_050011595.1 Tepidisphaeraceae bacterium | reverse complement strand
TTCTTCTTGACGATTCCCATCAGCATGAACATTCCAATGTAGGCGTAGAGCGACATCTCGGCGTTGGGGAAGAGATACAGCGTCAGCAGCCCCCCCACCAGCGCCACCGGAAGCGCTGAAAGCACCGTCAGCGGATGAACGTAGCTTTCGTACAGGATTCCCAGCACGACGTACATCACGAACACGGCCAGCAGAATGAGGATCGCCAGTTCGGAGATCATCTCCGCGAAATCCTTGGCTTCGCCCTGGAGACTTCCGCGAACGCCCTGGGGAACGAGGGTGGCGGCGGCATTTTCCATGAACGCCGTGGCCGCGCCGATCGGCACGTCTGGGGGAAGATCGAAGAAAATCGTCACCGAGGAAAACTGATTGATGTGGTTGACTGACTGCGGACCGAGGACCTGGCGCCATTTCGCCACCGCCGACAGCGGCACCAGCCGCTGGCCGTCAATCGTGCGAACGTACAGCAGCGACAGATCGTTTGGACGGGCGCGGTCCTGGTCCTCGGCTTCGAGAATCACCTGGAACTGATCCTCCGGTTTCTTGATGAGATAGATGTAGTTCTGCGAATACGCCTGGCGGAGCGTGTCCTCGATGCCCGTGACCGACACGCCATAGGTCGACGCCTGGTCGCGCAGAACGTCGATCTGGAGGCTGGGGGTTTTGATGAACATGTCGGGCGTAATCGCGGCGAAGCCGGGATGGCCGTGGTATTGGAACGTCTGCATGGCCCCGATCATTTTCAGGGCGGTGGCGTTGACTTCATCGGCGCGGATTCCGGAGATGCCATAGGCATACTTGCCGAGCGTGTTCGCGGTCGCGCCGGTGTTGATCTGAAGCACGGGCTGCGGACGCATCAGCGCCAGCGCGTTCACGATGGAGTGTAGTTGCCCGATCAGCCTCCCGGTCACGGCGGCGATCGGCGGGCGCTGGTCGCGCGGGGCCAGGAACGTGATCAATAATCCCTGGTTGGGCGGCAAAAACGCCGACAGGCCCGTCAGGCTTATGCTCGCCACCACCGCGGGATCGGCGCGGATGATCGCATCCACCTGGTCCTGATAGAGCCGCATCCGCTGCGGAGAAGTCCCTTCCTGCGCGATCAGAACCCCGAAGGAAAAGCCGCTGTCCCCGATCGGCAGGAATGATTTGGGAATGCTGAGGAACAGCCAGATCGTTCCGGCCAGGGTGCAGACCCAGATCACCAGGGATATCCAGCGGTGGCGGAGGAACCAGCTCAGCGATCTGCCGTAGACGGAAAGAACGCGGTCGATGACGGCGATTCCGATGCGTTCCATGACGGTTCTGCGATGGCCCTTGCCGCGATTGGAGAGCATGCGCGAGCACATCATGGGGGTCAGGGTCAGCGAGATGATGCCCGAGGCGAAGATCGCCACGATGATGGTGACGGCAAATTCGCGGAAGATTCGCCCCACCAATCCCGGCATGAGCACCAGCGGCAAAAACACCACCGCCAGCGAAATCGTCATCGCCAGGATCGTGAAGCTGATCTGCTTGGCGCTGTGAATCGACGCTTCCAGGGCGCCTTCGCCGTGCTCCATCCGGCTGACGGTGTTCTCCAGAAACACGATGGCGTCATCCACGAGGAACCCGATCGCCAGCGTCAGCGCCATCAGCGACAGATTGTCCAGACTGTACCCCAGAATTTGCATGACGACGAACGTCGCCAGCAGCGACAGCGGAAGCGCGACAGCGGGAATCAGCGTATCGGAAACCCGGCCCAGGAACGCGAAGATAACCAGCACCACCAGGACGAAGGCGGTGAGCAGGGTTTTCTGCACGTCAATGGCCGAGTTCACGATCGTCCGCGAGCGGTCGTAGATCAGCGTCATCCCAATCGACGGGGGCAACTGGCGCTCAATGATCGGCATCAGCTGGCGGATGCTCTGGGCCACGACGACCGCGTTGGAGCCGGCCTGGCGGTAGACGGCCAGCACCACCGTCGCCGTGGGAACCCGCACGTCGCGCACCCAGAAGTGCATGGTCATCCGCTCGTCCTGAACCGAGTCCGTGGCCTGGGCGACGTCGCGGAGATAAACCGGCGCCCCGTTGCGGATGGCGATGACCAGTTTCCCGTAATCCGCGGCGTCGGTGATTTGACCCTGCGGCTGGAGGAGGAAAGTCAGATTTGGACCGTCGAACTGGCCGGCGCCCTGGTAGCTCGTGCCGGCCCTGATGGCGGCGGCGAGGTCGTCGATGGTCATTCCGCGGATCGCCAGCGCCGACGGGTTGACCTTGATCCGCACCGCCGACTTGGTCCCGTACACGTCCACGCGCGAAACGCCCGGAAGGATGCTGATCTGCTGCTGCACTTCGGTGCTGGCGTAGTCATAAAGCTCGCCGCCCGTGACGGAATTGCTGGTCAGCGCGATGTACTGGATCGCCTGGTCGTTGGGATTGGTCTTGGAGAACGTGGGCGGCGAGGGAAGATCGACCGGCAGACTGCCCGAGGCTTGCGAAATCGCGGTCTGCACGTCGGTGGCGGCGGCGTCGATGCTCTTGCTTAAATCAAATTGCAGCGTGAAGGTCGTGACTCCCTGCCGGCTTGAACTGGTGACCAAGTCCAGGCCGGCAATCTGCATGAACTGCTTTTCCAGCGGCGTGGCGACGTTGGCGGCCATCGTCTGCGGACTGGCGCCGGGATAGTTCACCGACGCCGTGATCACCGGGTAATCCACCGCGGGAAGATCGTTGACCGGCAGCGACCGGTAGGCCAGCACCCCGAACAGGACGCAGGTAACCGTCAGCAACGTGGTCATCACGGGCCGGCGTATGAACGGCTCGGAAAGATTCATGTGCCCGCCCCCGTGGTGGGCTTCTGCACGATCACCGGCACACCGGGATTCAACATCATCTGCCCCGAACGCACGACCGTCTCGTCGCCGGCCAGGCCCTTTTCAACGACGATCATATCGCCCTGCCGTTGGCCGGGCGTCACGCTTCGCTGCTCCACCGTACTGTTGTCGGCGACGATGAATACGAACGGGCCCTGCTGGCCGATCTGGATCGCTTCGCTTGGAACAAGCTTGGCGTCCCTGATCGTTGTCAGAATCAGCCGAACGTTGACGAACTGCCCCGGCCAAAGCTCCCGGCCTTGGTTCGGGACGATGGCGCGAAGCTTGATCGTGCCGGTGCCGTCCTGCACGGAATTGTCCAGGAACGTCACCAGGCCGTCGATGTTTCCGGCGGGATTGCCGGGAGTCGTCACCAACACTTTCAGCGGACCTTGGGCCAGATTCCGCCGCACGCCGTCCAACTCGTTTTCCGGAACGGTGAAGTCGACGTAAATCGGGCTGATCTTCTGAACGCTCAGCAGGCTGGTGGTGTCGGCGGTGACGATGTTTCCCACGTCCACCAGCCGCTGGCCCGCCCGGCCGTCGATCGGCGACTTCAGCGTGCAGTATTCCAGATTCAAACTCGCGGTCTCGATGGCCGCCTGCGCCGCCTTCACGTTGGCATCCGCCACGTCCACCGCGCTCTTGGCATTGTCGTAGTCCTGTTGCGAAACCGCCCTGCTCGGCAATTCGCTGGCCACGCGGGTGAAATTGGTCTTGGCATTGGCGAGCTGCGCCTGGTTTTGCTCCAACATCGCCTGGGCCTGATCCAGCGCCGCCTGGTACGGTCGCGGATCGATGGCGAACAGCGTCTGGCCCGCGTGCAGATCGGCGCCCTCCTCGAAGTCTTTGCCGACGATCTTGCCCGAAACCTGCGGAACGATGTTGACGATCTCGGTCGCGGTCGTCTTGCCGATCTCGTCGAGATAGGCCGGCACGTCCTGGATCGCCACCGGCGCGGTGGTCACGACCGGCGGGGGCATGGTGAACCCGCCGCCGCTGGCGCGGTTGCAACCGCTTCCCACCGCCAACCCGATCGCCGCGGCGGCGATTAGAAAAACAGAAAATTGACGAAGCATCGTCCTTCCTTTGTTTAGCGGCCGCACTTGTGCGGCGTTTCTTATTTCACCCATATTGTCTTGATATTGACGAACTCGTAAATGCCGAATTGGGACAATTCGCGTCCCCAGCCGCTGTTCTTGACGCCGCCGAAGGGCAGACGCTGGTCGGATTTGACCACGCCGTTGATGAAAACGGCGCCGGATTCGATGTCGCCGGCGAGAATTTGGGCGCGGTCGATGTCCCGTGTCCAGAGGCTTGCGCCCAGGCCATAACGCGATAAATTGGCCAGCCGCACCGCCTCGGCGGCATCGTCGGCGCGCACCATCGCCGCCACCGGGCCGAACGTCTCCTCGTCAAATGCGGCCATTCCCGGACGAACGTCGGCCAGAACGGTCGGCTCATAAAAGAACCCTTTGCCCGCTCGCCGCTTGCCGCCGAGGCGCAGCTTGGCGCCTTGCTCGACGCTGCGCTGAACCTGGCGGTGCAACGTTTCCAACAGATCGAGGCGGGCCAACGGCCCAACCTGGGTCGCGCGATCGAGCGGGTCTCCCACCTTCATCGCGGCCATCGCGGCGACCATCGCCGCTTCAAAATCATCGGCGATGGCGCGCTCGACGATGAACCGCTTGGCGGCGATGCAGCTTTGGCCGCTGTTGACGCAGCGCGCCTCGGCCGCGCGGGCGGCGACGGATGGGACGTCGGCATCGGCCAGGACGATGAAGGGATCGGAGCCGCCCAATTCCATGACGGTTTTTTTCAGAGCGCCCCCCGCCGCGGAGGATACCGCCCTGCCGGCGCGCTCGCTGCCGGTGAGGGTCACGGCCCGGATTGCCGGATGATCGATCAACTTTTCCGCCGCCAGGTTGTCTTCGATCAGCAGCGTCGAGAACACTCCGGGCGGAAACTCGGCATCGGTGAACGTTCGCTCGATGGCCAGCGCGCATCCCGGCACGTTGGGAGCGTGTTTGAGCAGCGCGACGTTCCCAGCCATCAGCGCCGGCGCGGCGAAACGGATGACCTGCCAGACGGGGAAATTCCACGGCATGATCGCCAGCACCGGACCCAGCGGATCGAAACGGACGTAGCTCCGCGACGCATCGGATTGGATTTGGCGCTCCGCCAGGAACGACGCCGCGTTGTCGGCGAAAAAATCGCAGGCGCCGGCGCACTTTTCCACTTCGGCTTGGCCCGCCGCGATCGGCTTGCCCATTTCCATGGCCATCAGCCGCGACAACTCCTCCCGCTTTCGCCGAAGCCCCGCGGCCGCCTTTTTCAGCAGCCCGCCGCGATCCTGGATGGAAACCGACCGCCAGTATCCGAATGCCTTCTCTGCCGAATGCAGCGTTTGCTCGATTTGGACCGGGGTGTGCTCGGCATACTCGGCAATCACATGCTCGGTTGCGGGATTGATGGATTTCATGCGTGAATTCGTCATTTGTCACTTGTCATTTGTCATTTGTCATTGGTATCGCCGATCCCGAATTGTCTTGCAAATGACAAATGACCAGTTGCATTTTATTGCGCCGTTATGCAAACTTCGCCAATGGCCTCCGAATACATCGTCACGCAAATCGACAAAGCCACGGTGATCGAGTTCCGCGTCCCGTCGATGATGGAGCCGGCCCAACTGGAATCGATCCAGCAACAGCTTTTCAAGCTGGTGGACGAGCAGGACAAGCGCGTGCTGGTATTGGACTTTTCGAGGGTCGAGTTTCTTTCCAGCCAGGCGATCGGGATCGTGATTGGGCTCAATCGCCGGCTGTCGGTGCTGCCCCAAAGCAAGCTGCTTCTTTGCGGGGTGAACGGAAAACTGACGGAACTGCTCCGCATCACCCGCCTCGACCGCGTTTTGACAGTCAAGCCGACGCAAAAAGAAGCGGTCAATTCATTGGCAGGAATGATTTAGCTATTTGGCAGACCCCTCGTCGGAAAAATGGGTGCACTTACGGCGTGACAGGAGTCAAACGTAATGCCTTGTCCAACCGCCGCCGGGACTCCGAAGTCAGGAAAGATTCACGGCAATTCCCGCATTTCCATTGACGAAGATTGAGCGCCACCCGGTGGCCGTTGGAAGTTGTGACGGTCACCTTCTCGTTGCTGAGGCGGATATCGCGACTTTGGCAAAGGGGACATCGCTCGTACCGCGTCTCGATCTGACCCGACTGACCTCTTGCCCGAGATGATGATGTGGAATCCACATCAGCAGCATATTTCGAGGCATGATTGATGACAATCCATTAGATGTGCCAGAATTCCCGCCAGAGCAGAGATTGAACCGCCATGACGCCAAGACGCCAAGGTAAATTCATGCCAAGATTGCCAAGGCGCAATTTCCACCTTGGCGTCTTGGCGTCATGGCGGTTCAATCGCCTTTGCTCCCGGAAGAGTTGGCAGACCCAATCCATTTGGTCGCCGAATTCTTTTGTGCCCGCCTTCGTTGCGGGTTAGAATTGCACGATCGGTTAGTGGTGGAGGAACATCATGGCGGAAATTCGCACGGCGGTTCAGTTCAGCGTATTCCTGGTCAATAAGCCGGGGGTTTTGGCGCAGGTGACGCGGGCGCTGGCGGATGAGAAGGTCAACATCGTCGCCATGACGCTGGTGGATTCGCAGGAACACGGAGTTCTGCGCCTGGTGGCGGAAGGCTCCACGGCCACCCGCGCGGTCTTGTCGAAGCTGAATCTGCCCATGACCGAAACGGAAGTGTTGTGCGTCGATCTGCCCAACCAGACCGGCGCGCTGGCCGACGTGGCCACGGTGCTGGGGCAGAACCACATCAACATCAATTACGCCTATTGCACCAGCGGAGCGCCCGGCGGGCGAACGACCGGCGTGTTCAAGACCGGCGACCAGGCCAAGTCCATTCGCCTATTGCAGACGAGCGGCAAAGCGCACAAGGAGCCGGACCTGCATCGGTCGCGCGGGCGGCGATGACTTTGAATCTCAGGGCAGCGCCGTGCAGATGACGGTTCGCCGGCGGGGGCGGGTGTCGAATTCCATCAGGACGATCTGCTGGTATTCGCCGGTCAGCAACCTGCCATCGGCGAAGGGAACGATCACGCTCGGCCCAACCAGGGCGGCGCGCACGTGGCTGTGGCCGTTGTCGTCGTTCCAGGTGGCTTCGTGGAGGTAGTGAGCATCATCGGGAACCAGCCGCTGCATCACCTCCGCCATGTCGTGCTTCACCAGGCCGGACTCATATTCCAAGGTGGTCAGAGCGGCCGTGCTGCCAACGATGAACAGATGCAGCACCCCTTCGCCTTTCAAATCCCGCAGGCGGGATTTGAGCGGGACATTCAGGTTGATGATGTCGTTGCTGCCGTCGGTTTCGATTTCGAGCGTAAAGCGCGTCATGTCGGTTTCCGCAATCGGCTAATATAACATGCAAACCAGTTGGACATAGCCCGCCGGGGCATGGTGGGCATTTGGGGAAAAGATAACGATTAATACTCCGCAGCCCCTATTTACCGGACGTTGCTGCAAAGTCCCGAAGATTATTTGACCCCCTGCCGAACCGGTGCTATATTCAACGGGAGCGCCTTCAGGCGGCGTTTTCTTACGCTAGTTGCGCGAAGGGTTTAGGGGTTTTGAGCGGGCGGAAGCTGCCTTGGTCCGCCTCAGGGTGACGGTGAAATGCGCACCGAAGCGTACAGCACTTTTGACGATGCCAAGAGTCGTATTCTCCAGGCCACGGATATCGTTGCCCTCATCGGGCAGACGGTACGGCTGAAGCGGCGAGGAAAAGATTTTGTCGGGCTTTGCCCATTTCATCAGGAAAAGACGCCATCCTTTTCGGTAAGTCCTTCCAAGCAGCGGTTTTACTGCTTTGGATGTGAAAAAGGCGGAAGCGTCATCGACTTCGTGATGCTCCGCGACCGCGTGGAATTCAAGGAGGCGTTGCGGACACTGGCTGAATCGGCGGGCATCGAGTTGCCCGCGTTCAAGCAGTCGAAGGAATCAGTGAGCGAGCGGCAGATTCTGCTGGAGGCGCAGTCGGCCGCCGCGATGTTCTTTGAAAAGTTCCTTTCTCATCCCCAACAGGGTGAGGCTGCGCGAAAATATTTAGCTGAACGCGGGTTCAACGCGGAGGCGATCCAGCGGTTTCACATTGGGTTTGCCGCCGACGCCTGGGACGCGCTGCTCAAGAGCGCGGCGATGAAGAAATTCACGCCGCCGCAGATGGCGCTGGCCGGGCTAATCAAACCGCGCGAAGGCGGGGACGGATATTACGACACGTTCCGCAACCGCCTGATGTTTCCCATCCGGGATGAAAGCGGCCGGGTGATCGCCTTCGGCGGGCGCGTGATGCCGGGGTCGAACGACCCGGCCAAATACCTCAACAGCCCGGAAACGCCGCTGTTTTCGAAGAGCCGATGCGTTTTCGGACTGGATTTGGCGCGAGCCAAGATCGTCGAGACGCGAACCGTCGCCGTCGTCGAAGGATATACCGACGTAGTGATGGCCCATCAGTTCGGGGTCGGCAACGTGGTCTCGGTGCTGGGCACGGCGTTGACGGAGCATCACGTGGCAACGCTGCGGCGATTCGCGGATCGAATCGTGCTGCTTTTCGACGCTGATCGCGCCGGAGACAACGCCGCCAACCGGGCTTTGGAGTTGTTCCTGAGCCAACCGGTCGAGATCGCCATCGCCTCGCTGCCGCAGGGCATGGACCCGGATGAATTTCTCTTGGCCCACGGGGCCGACGCATTCAACCAATGCCTGGCCCAGGCGAGCGATGCACTGGCTTTCAGATGGAAGCAACTGGAGCGCAACCTGGAAACAGGAAATGGCATAACGTCGCGGCAACAGGCGGTTCAGCAATACCTGGAACCGCTGGCGGCGGTACGGGGTTCAGGGACGATTGATCCGATCCGCTGGGGCGCCATCCTGGCTCGGGTGAGCCGATTGACGAAGATTTCCATGGAGGAGCTGAACCGCCGGTTCCGGATAAGGCCCGGCAAGGGCCGGCCGGCCATTCAGGCTCAAGTTGACGACGCCGGCGTGCCGAAAAACTATGCTCCAGCCACCGCGCCGACCGCTCGCCAGCGGGCAGAGGGTTTTATTCTCGGACTTTTGTTCGCAGAGCCCGGTCGCTGGCATCGAATTCAGCAAGAGCTTAAGCCGAGCGACTTTACGGATGATACGCTTCGCCGCATCGCCGATCTGTTCTGGCGGCATCTACAGGATGAGGGAGAGCCGGTGTTCAACGAGTTCCTAACCGTTTTATCGGACGTTCAACTCAAGAGCATCGCGGTGAAATGGGCGGATGAGGTTTCTAATTTGCCGGAAAAGGAAGAATATCTCAGCCAGTCGATGCGGCATATAATGAGGGATCGTGAGGTTGAGGAGAGAGAGGCGCTTGTGGCGAAGTGTCGGCTTACCGACGAGCAGCCGCCCGCGGAGAAGGGTGACCGGTCCGCCGAGAAGGACAACTTGCGTAAATTACAGGAAAAAGCTCGTCATCCGGACCTAAAGCGTGTTACTCTTTAAGGTCGGATTAAGACGTTACAAGGGGCCAGGGACCGGCCATTTTCGTGCGGTTTGAAAAACTGAATATTGGCAATGCGCCAAGGTTCGCGTTGCAACGATCAGGAATGACCCTGAACTCGTTGGCCCGGCTCGGCGTCATTATCGAAAAGATCGGCCGCAGGCGTGCGGCCGGTCGGTTGCGGTGGGCGAGCGCCTTCCGCTGGAAAGTGGTCGTTGGGACATGGCAAGGATTGAATCACCCCTGATCGGGTCCGGATCGCAGGAAGAAGTTGACCTTCGCGTCCAAGCACTTTTGGATTTGGGCACCTCGCGCGGATATCTCACCTACGAGGAACTCAACGAGCGACTGCCGGACGAAGTTGTTTCCCCTGACAAGCTCGATTCGCTTTTGATGATGATCGACGAGATGGGCATCAAGCTCATCGACGAAGGCGATGCGCCCGAAAATCAGGCCAAAGCCCTCGTGCGGGTAAAAATCGAGAAGATCGAAAAGATCGGCGCGAAGGTGGGAAAGCTGACCCGGACCGACAAGGCGGCAAAACCGCAGCAGACCCCCGAGGAGGAAAACGCCGAGGAGGACGACGATGACGAAGCGCTCGATCTGAACCTGGAAGCCGAGCTTGCGGAGGCTTCGACCAAGCGGATCGACGATCCGGTGCGGATGTACCTGACTCAGATGGGGGAAATCCCCCTGCTGACGCGCGAACAGGAAATCGCCCTGGCCAAGAAGATCGAAATCACCCGGAAGATTTTCCGCTCCAAGGTGCTGGAAAGCGATTACTGTCTTCAGTCCGCGGTGGAAATCCTTCAGCAGGTGGACGACGGCGATTTGCCGTTCGACCGCACCATGAAGATCAGCACCGATGAAGGAATGGCCGACAAGGGGACGATCGGACAGCGGATTCCGATGAATCTGGCGTCGGTGCGGCAGATGCTTTTGCGCAACCGCCAGAACTGGGAAGACCTTGGCGGCGTCAAGACCAAGAAGGACCAGGAAGAGCTTCGCCTGGCGGTTCGCCGCCGCCGCCGCCGCAGCGTCAAGCTGCTGGAAGAACTCGCCCTGCGCACCAGCAAAGTGACCCCGCTGATGAAGAAGCTCTCCTCCATCAGCACCAAGATGGTGGAGCTGGAGCAGCGGATCGAAGAACTGAAGAAAGTCAAAGACCCCGGCGAAGACTTGGAAGTCTGCCAGGAAGAACTCAGCGGGCTGGAAGACCTGGTGCTGGAAGACGCCCAGAACCTGCACCGCCGCGTCGTGGCCGTCCGCAAAATCTACAACAAGTACGAGGATGCCAAGCGCAAACTCTCCGGCGGCAACCTGCGCCTGGTCGTCTCCATCGCCAAGAAATACCGCAATCGCGGCCTGTCGTTCCTGGATATCATCCAGGAAGGAAACACCGGCCTGATGCGCGCGGTGGACAAGTACGAATATCGCCGCGGATTCAAGTTCAGCACCTACGCCACCTGGTGGATTCGCCAGGCGATCACGCGGGCGATCGCCGACCACGCCCGCACCATCCGCATTCCCGTGCACATGATCGAGACGATGAGCAAGCTGCGGAACATCAGCAAGGCGCTGATGCAGGAGCTTGGACGCGAGCCGACCATCGAGGAGATCGCCCGCCGCGCCAAGATGACCGTCGCCGAAACTCGCCGCGTCCTCAAGATCAGCCGCCATCCCATTTCCCTGGACCGCCCGGTCGGCGAGAGCGAGGACAGCTATTTCGGCGACTTCATCGAGGACGAAAAGGCCGACAATCCCGTCGAGTCGGCCACCCAGGAAATGCTCAAGGACAAAATCGAGCAGGTTCTCAAGACCCTCACCTATCGCGAGCGCGAAATCATCAAGCTGCGCTACGGCATCGGCGACGGATACACCTACACGCTGGAAGAGGTGGGACGCATCTTCAAGGTGACGCGCGAGCGCGTCAGGCAGGTCGAGGCCAAGGCCATCCGCAAATTGCAGCATCCCGTGCGGGCACGCAAACTCGAAGGATTCCTGCCCGGCGGGTTGGCCAGATAACCCATGACCAAGAAGGAACTGGAAGAACGTCTGAACCAGGAACCGTTTGATCCTTTTCGGATCAACACGGCCGATGGCAAGCACTTTGACGTCACCAACCCTCGATTGGTCGTGCCGATGGAAACGCGGATATTCATCGCACTGGGCAAGAATAGCTGGACGTTGATCGCATTGCGTCAGGTGACGAACCTGGAAGGCCTGGCGGCAGCGTAGATTTCCGCGCCGGCACATCCGAACTGCTACCGCTCTATTGCGCCGCCCGGTAATTGAGAAAGATCGGCTCCGGAATCGCCGTCACGTCCACCGACAGGGCGGCGCCCGCTTTCGGCAAGGTCATGAACAAACACCAGCGCGCTCCGTGGTTCAGGTCCGGGTCATATAGAATGATGCACTTGTCGCCGCGTTGGGGGGACCACATTCCGGCCTGTTGATAGACGAACGGCTTGCCGGTTGACGCGGAGGTGAACTGAAGGTCCTGGCCTCCGGGGATACTCCGCAACTCCTCAAGGGTTGCGGGCATCTGCTGGTGATCGC
The DNA here is from genome assembly GCA_050011595.1 of Tepidisphaeraceae bacterium. Classification (GTDB taxonomy): domain Bacteria; phylum Planctomycetota; class Phycisphaerae; order Tepidisphaerales; family Tepidisphaeraceae; genus PALSA-1353. The sequence goes on along the minus strand of JBEKIV010000064.1, from coordinate 17,389 downwards.
GGTAATACAGCAGCACGTATCCCCCGACGTCCTGAAGCCGCGCCGCGGTGGGATCGGTCGAAACAATTGCATCCGGCGACGAGGGCGCGCCCGCCGAGGCGTTGCCTCCGTTACCCTGGCTGAAATCAAACGTCGTCTGAGCAGCCGGGTTTGGCGCGGGAGCCGCCGGCTGGCAACCGGCCAACGGCAACCCGGCCATCACAACCGCCAGGGCATGGCCAAGCAATCGAACGGACATCAGCGAATCTCCATTTCAATCCTTGCCCGGGTCGGGCGGCTCCAAGAAATCCGGCTTGGAGGGCGGCGCGGGTGGAACATAGCCCGGCGTCGGCTGCGTGGAAGCATTGCCCCGTTGCATGCCCCGCATGTGCTCCTGGAACACGCCCGGCTGCACGGCGCCCGGCACCAGCCGCAGCCCTTTCATTTCATCCTCGCCCATCGGCTTGAGCGTATCCGGCTCCGCCGCCACGTGCGGGGTGAGGAAAATCAGCAACTCGGTCTTGGACTTGTCCGTCGTGGTATATGAAAACAGCAGCTTGCCCAGCAGCGGGATGTCTCCCAGCAAGGGAATCTTGTTGACGCTCTCGGTCTTCTGGTCCTGCATCATTCCGCCGATGACAACCGTCTGCCCGTCGTGGACGGTGAGATAGCTGTCGGCGGACCGGACGTCGAAGACCGGCAGCGAAACGCCCGCCTGGATCGTCACCGTCTGCGCCGTCAGCGATGAAACCTGCGGAGAGACCAGCATCGTCACCAAACCCTCCGGATTGATGTGCGGAGTCACCGTGAGGATGATCCCGATATCCTGGTATTGCGCGTTGTTATGCACGCCGCCGGTGGTATCCACTTCGGTACTGGTGATGAACGGCACCTCGCTGCCGACGGTGATGTCCGCCTCCTGGTTATCGCTGGTCAGGATGTACGGCCGGGAGAGCACGTCCAGTTTGTTCTGCTGTGCCAGGGCCTGGAGCTTGAGGCTGATGTTGCCCTCCAGGAGAGTGTAGACGAACCCGCCCGGGGTTGAGGTGGAAGCGGCCGCGGCCGCGGCGCCGAGCGTGCTCGTGAATAACTGTTCCTTGCCGGCGTAATTGCGATTCGTGTCGAGGATCGAAAAATCGGTTCCGAAATCCAGCTCGTTATCGTGCGTCACCTCGGCGATGAGGACTTTGATAAGAACCTGCGGAACTCGGCTGTCCAACTGACCGATCACGCTCAGGACTTGCTGCTTGTATTTGGTCGCGGTTGCGATGAGCAGCGAATTGGTGTCCTGGTCGGCGACGACGTAGACCTGTCCGATCAACTCAGAGACGCCGCCCGCATTTGCGGCGCTGCCGCCGGCCAGACCTGCGCCCCCGATGGCACCGGCGGCGGAAGGCCGGCCGCCAATGGTGGCGCCGCCGGCCGTGCCGCTTGTGCCGCTGGTTCGGTTGCCGCCGAGCCCGCTAGTGCCAAAGCCACCGCTGCCGCCGAGACCCCCACCGCCTCCGAAGCCCCCGCCGCCGCCTCCGAAGCCCCCGCTGCTTCCAAAGCCGCCGGAGCCGGAAATACGGTTCCCCGTGCCGTTGGAAAACGTCGAACGTTGTGCCGTGCTGCTGCTGGCCGTCGTGCCGCTGAACAGTCCGTTGAGCGTCGAAGCCATGTCAACCGCCACGCCATTTTTCACGCGGTAAATGAAGAAGTCTTGTTCGGATGCGGGATTGGCATCGAGTTGGGCGAGGACGCCGTCGATGATCGCCAGGGTATCCGGCGGTCCGGAAACGACGACCGTATTGGTTCGATCGTCGGCCGAGGCCTGAACGTGGCCGGTGTTGCCGGTGTCTTGCTGCGCCGCCGCGGCGGCGCCGCCCCCGCCGCCCGGCCCGCCACCGCCGAATCGGCCTGCGCCCCCTCCACCAAACCCCCCGCCTCCTCCGCCAAACCCGCCGCCTCCCGGCCCACCGCCGCCGCCGCCGAATCGGAAAAATGGAAAATTGCCGAACGGGCCGTTCTGCGTCCCATTGGTCTGGTTGGTCTGCGGATTGAAGATGTCCATGATCAGCTTGGCGGCCGCGGTGGCGTCGGCATACTTCAACTGCTTCACGCGGATGTCGCTGGCCGCCGATTCGTGCTTGTCCAGCCCCGAGACGATCTCCACCACCCGCCGCACGTTCGCCGACGTATCCGTGATCATCAGCGAGTTGCTCGCCGCGTTGGCCGTCAGGTCCGCATTGGTGTTGACCAGCGGCTGAAGGTCGGTCTTCAGCTTCACCGCATCCAGGTTGCGCACCGGAATGATCTGCGTGATCAATTGGTCGGTTTCCTCAACCTTCGTCGGGTCGTTTCCGGAAAGGACCGGAATATTCGCGTGTTTGGCGTCAGCCAACGCTTCGATCTTCAGCACCTTGCCCATTTGAATCGCCGTGAGGTCTTCATGCTGGAGAACCGTGTTGAGGTATTTGACCGCTTCTTCGGGAGTGATCGGATCGCGATTGATGATGGTGACCTGGCCCGTGGGGATGGCCTGCTCGATGACGAAGAACCCGGCGTTTTGCGAGAGGTAATCGATGACGGCGCCAACCGAAGCGTTCTTGAAGTTAAACGACATCAGCTTCGCGGTCGGCTGCGTGGTAGGGGAGCTGACCAGTTGGCCGCTGGAAGCGGCGACGCCCGGGCTCGGCTCCGTGCTTGGAATGTCGGAAGTCGACGGCGCCACCTGCGCCTGGGGCGCTACTTGCGCCGCCGACCACGTTGGAGAAACCGCCCCGACGGCCATCGACGCCAGGAGAAATGCCATGGTGCGCAATTGTCGTTTCATGTTGAGCCTTTCATTTCCGGTTGCCTGATGTCAGCGTCCCACTTCCGCCGCCCGCCGCCGGCGGAGATAATCTTCCATCGATTCGTTGGGGCCACGCGGCCCGGTTCGTTGCGGCTGCGTGGATGCCTGCGTGGTCGCGCCCGAGTTGGAAACGCCCCACACGTCCCCGCCGGCCAGGTTGTAACCGACGTAAACGCGAATGATCTTTCCGCCCGCATCCTGATAGTCCAAGGAATCCAGCGTGATGTTGACCACTTTCCCCGCGGCAATGGCGTCGCCCACTTTCACGCGGGTGACCGTGCTGGCCTGCTGGTCCTCCAGGAATCCGAGCTTGCCGTTGTCCGCCAACGAAACGCCCGTGAGGACCAGTTGGCTCGGGGCTTGCGTGAATGGCACGGGGTTTTCCTGAGCGGGCGGCGGCCGTTGATTGCCTCTGACGAAGATATTCCGGGCGCCCACCTCGTCGTAAATCGCCGGCAAACTTGGCCGCGCCGATTCTTCGCGCCGCTGAAATCGCCGGTAAGACCGGGGCGATTCATATTGCGACCCCGCGGCAAACGGACGCGTGGCCGGCGCCTCCGAAACCTCCGGCGGCGCCGCCGAAACCTCCGGCCGCGTCGTCGGTTCCGCCGCCAACGCGGAGCTTGCGGCCAGCAGAATGAGCAGCGTCCACCTCTTCATGGCATGCCTTCCAATTCATTGAATATTTCGCTGCCGGCGGCCGAGCCCTGGCCCGGCGGCGGCATGTACAGCGCGGAAACCACCAACTTCACGCTCAACTGATCCGATCCTTCCCGCGCGGATTGGATCTTGACGTCGTTCAGCCGGATCGGAATGCGGGCGCTTTCGATCGACCAGAGGAATCGGGCGATCTGCCGCATCGAATCCGGCCCCGACGTGTTGAAGTCCAGACTGAAGTTGATTACCTGGAACGGGCCTTTTTGCGTGGGAACGTGCTCGGAATTGATGGCTTCAAGATTGATGTTGGCCACGCGGGCCCAGGTCTGGATCATCTGCTGCGTGCGGCTCTGCGCGGTGGAATCGTCCGCCTGAAGGCCGTTGGACAGCATCGCGTTCCATTCCGATTGCTTGCTGTTCTTCAAGCGGATGAGGTTCTTGTTGTCGCCCAGCGTCTTGATCGCCGCCGCTTTGTCGTCCTGCAGCGCGGCGGCCTTCTCGAAGTAGGGACCGACGATCAGGCCGTTGATCGCCAACAGCGCCACCGCGGCCATCGCCCCGATCCCAATGTACTTTTCACGTTTGGATAAAACCACGATCACTCCAATTCAATGCCGATCATTTCGACGGCTCCGCGGCCGGCGGGGTTGGCTTCGGCGGCTCGTAACTGAACGTGATGGAAAACAAAAATTCCTGCGTGCGCGGGACCTTGGTTTCCGGACCGATCTTGATGTCCTTGAACACCGACGGATTGCGGCCCATCCGGTCCCTCAGCGCCGTCACGCTTTCGAGGTTGGGCGTGTGGCCCTGTAGCGTCGCAAAGAGAGTTCGCTCGCCATCCGCTCCCATCGCCGTCGGCGCGCCCGCCAGATTGGAGACGGCGTTCAGCGGCGGCGTTTCGGCCTTGATCTCCAAATTCGTCGCGTACGTCTGCCCATCCTCGGGAATGACGTCATCCAGATCGCGCATGCACGCCAGATACCTTGGATCGCCCCCGTGCCAGTATTGAGCCAGCGACTCCTTGGCGACGAAATCGCGCGCTTCATCGGCGTCCTTCTGCTGGTTGCTGATTTGCGCTTGCAGCGCGTTCACCGCCTGCTCAGTTTTATCCAGGTCCGTGTAGGCATAGATGCCAAGGGCGATGCAAAGAACCACGGCCGCCCCCGCGAGATATCCCCATCGGGGAATGCGGTGCTTCCTCGGCGGAGCGAGGCGCGAATGAAGGAAGTCGATTCCCGGCCGGCTCTGGTCCATGGCGGACAGCGCCAAGGCGACCGCCGCCGCGAATTTCTCCCCTTGTCCGTTGATCCCCGCGCCCGAAGCCTCCACGCCAAGCGTCCCAAGCTCGCCGTGTTGCACGTTCACGCCCAGTTGTCTCCGCAATTCGCTGATGAACGGCGGCTGCGGCATCGCCGGCCGCAGGCTGCGCATCGCCGTCGCCGTCGATTGGCGCTGCGCCGACAATTCCGATCCCCCGAAACCCGCGGCCAAAACCAAAACGTCCCGCTTTAGCGATCCCCCGGTGATCGTCCCCAGCGCCAGCGCCGACGGCATGATCGCCAGCGGCTGAAGGCGGGCGCCGTCGCAAAGCGATTCGATGCAATCGACGTATTTCCGCGGCGTCGCCGCCAGAAGCACGGTTCGCGACGCGCTGCCCGCGACCACGTCCCCGGCAAAGTCATACACCAGGTCTTTCAATTCCGTGGAGAATTCCGACTCGGCTTCCAGCCGCAGCAGTTGTGCCACCGTCGCATCGTCCGCCGGAGGAACGTCCTTCGCTTTGACCACCAGCCATTTCAGCGGGATTCCGATGACCGCCGATCGCGTGGAAAAATGATTGTCCTTGAGGAAATGTCCCAGCGCCTTGGCCAGCTCCGCGGGTTGGGAGATGGAAATCCCCTCGGGATAAAGCAGTTCCGCCAGCCGCTTGACCTGCGGCCGGCCCTCGGTTGCGACGAGTTCCGCGGCCATGAGCGACCGCTCGCCCATGGCCAGCCCCAACACTTTCTTTTGATTCAAAGGCTTCAAGGTTCGGTTCCTTATCCACCGGGCCGGGGACGGCCCGGCTCATTTCAATGACTCTGACTTTGCCCGATCGCGCCCGCAGAGGTCAGGGCCGTGCCCAGCCAGCCCAATTGAAGTTGTCCGCGGGCGGCCAAATCCTGAAATTGCTTCTGAGATATCGGCAACGGCCAGCCGTAGGCCGTTAAATCCTTCCGATAAATAATCACCGCCGGAGGGGTTTGGGTTCCAAGCGGGGCAGCCAGAGGATTGAATCGGCTGACATCGACGACGATGCGAATGCGCTTGAACGCGCGCCCGTCGGCGCTGACGGCGACGATGTCGGCGGAGTATCGATACGATGCCCCGGTCAGGTACGCGGCCGCGGCGCCCGCGCCGCCTCCGGCGGCCTGCATCGCCCAGAGATAACCGGTGGTTCCCCTCGTCTGCCCGCTGCTGCCGGCTTCGTATGCCGTCTCGCGGGCTTGGACAATTGATTCGGCCTGTGCCTGGCTGAATCCGATCGCCTCCAGCACCAGCGGCGAGGCGGTGAACGGATTGATCACCTGATTGGCCGCCGGCCCGGTCCCGGTGCCGGCCGGGACCGAGAATGCCGTCAGATAGTTGAACAACCCGACGTTGCCGGACGTGGTTGCGCTCGTCAACGCCCCCGACTGGCCAATGTTCTGGTTATATTCCAGCAGCAGCATGTTTCGACTCGGGTCGTTGCCCCACAAAAGCTGCGGCATCACGTTCTGCTGCAAGTCTGTCTGCTGACCCACGAGCAACAATTCTTCCACCGTTTCAAATTTAGAGCCTTTGAGCTGGTATGGCTCCGGCAGAGTGGAATAGTCCTGACTCGTGGCGCCGTTGGCATTGGACCCGTTGCTCGCCCAATTGCTGATCGAATAAGGAATGTCATCCGGAAGAGTCAGGTTCAGCGAATCGGATAAAGTCGGCAAACCAATATTCATCAGCGTCGTATAGCTGATGTTGAGCTTGGACGATTCGTCCGTGATGCCGCAGACCGGACCCTGCACGTCGCTCATATCCGTTGGAAGAATCCAGAAATATCCGGCCGACCCGACGGGGATGGTATCGCTCTGGACTTGCGTGGTGAGCGTGTAGGCGTCGGTTGTGTATTCGTCGATCTGGGCGAGCATCCATTGCTCGGCGCCCAGTTCCACGGCATCGGCCTGGGCCTGGGAGCGGAGATTCGCCGAAGCCAGCGCTTCGGTGCGCATCTCTTGCGCGAACACCAATGCCAAGCCTGTCAGGATCACGATGATCCCCAATGCCATGACGAAAATGACTCCACGCCGACGATTCATAGTCCCGATACTCCCGCGTTCACCTGGGGATCCAGGTCGGCCGTCGAACAGGGCAGGAAAACCACCCGCGTGAACGAGATCGTCTGGACCTTTCCGTTTGGCTGCGGCTCTTCCAATCCCAGGGTTACCCGGACCGCCGCGGGAACGGTGTTGTCCTCCTGCGTGGCATCCCAGGTGCCGGCAGTCAAAGGCGGCGTGCTGAAATTGGTCCCGTCATAAGAATATTCCAAGGTGAAGCTCGATACCCCGGCGCAGACGACCTCCTCATCGGTCGATGCGGTCTGGCCGGATACCGGCAACAGATTCCGCGTCGCCCGCCGCACCAGAACGTGATCCGCCCGGCCCACGGGCTGAACGACCTTGTATTCCACGCATTTGATTTCGCCGTTGGCATAGACGTGGACGGGACTTTCCGCCGTGGTGAAGAAGACCACGTCGTCGGTCTCGTGGCCGCGATTGTCCTGCTCGGGCGTGCCCAGAAAAGCGGTCTGCTCAAAATTGGTCGCGGCCGTTCCCGCTCCCACCAAAACACTGGCCGGATTAAGCTGCGTTTGCATCGCGCATTGCAGATCGTCACAGAGATATTCCAACGCGATGGACGCCTGATCCCCGGGCGCCAGGGCGGCTTGGGTTTGCCGGGTCGTGTGATACGCGGTCCAAAGCGTCGAGGACATCGCGGCGGCGACGATCGCCACCATTGCCAACGCCACCACCATCTCGATCAGCGTGAAGCCGTCGGAATGATGCGAACGAACCTCGGCATCGCGGCGTGTCATTGCTGCACTTCCCGGTTAAACGCCAGACTGGAAAGCGTCACCGACTCCGAACGCCTGCCGTCGGCCCAATTGACGCTCAGATCGATTTCCTGAATCCCCAGGGTGGTGGTGTCCTGGTTCCACGGCTGGACGGTGGCCTTCCAGTGGTATTGAAAACCATTCTGAGCGGCGTCGGCCGCCAGAACCGGGTTTTGCCCCTGTGAAACCGCCAGGATCAGGCTGGCCATTTGCGATTTGGCCAGCGACGCGGCGTCGTTGCGATGCCGGGCCGCGTTGCCCGCCTGGGCCGCCGCCGTGATCGCGTGCATGATCGCCGGAATCACGATCCCGATCAGCAGAAGCGTCACCAGCACTTCGATCAATGTGAAGCCCCTTTTTAGCGGCCGCGCTTGCGCGGCGTTTGTTTTCGCGATTGCCGCTCTCATCGCCCGGCCTCCTGAATATGGAACCTGTCGGTGGGCAGATCGCAAACCACTTGCACTTTGTGGCCTGAGTTATCCGTCAACTCGATGGTGGCCGGGTCCGTTCGTCCGGTCGGCTGGAACTGGACAAATGCGTTGTTCTGCGGAAAGACCCAGATCGACCCCGCCCCGACCGCCGTTCCGTCGAGCAATTGGTTGGGTTGCGGATGCGCCTGCGCCTGAAAATTCGCGGGCCAGGGAAGCAGCATGACCGGTTGCGCCGCCTGGGCGTTCTGGACCACCTGCATCCGGATGCCCGTCGGAACCGGGACCGACAGCGGCGCTCCCACGTTGACCAGTTGGTTGCCCTTTGCTCCGGGGGAGTCGAGGGTGAGATAAACCTTTGCGGCGTCGAAATTCAGATAACAGACTCGCGCCTCGCTGATCGACTGGGCGCGGGCGTACTGGGAGAGTCCGACGATCTGCCGGCCGAAGTTGTTCACGGCCTGCCCGGCCGTAAACCGGCCCAGCGACGGCGCCAGGATGCCGGCGATGATCGTGATGATCAACATCACCAGGATCAGCTCCAGCAGCGTGAACGCGGATTGTCGGTTGCGGCTGCACATGTCAAGTTAGTCGGCTACGATAGCGCCGGCCGATCCTTCCTGTCCGTCGGGGCCGCCCGACAAAAGGTCAAAATCGTTTCCATTGTTGCCTGGGCAGCGGTAGATGTATGGTCGCCCCCATGGGTCCATCGGAAGAGTGTTTTTGTCCAGCGTCTTTTGCCAACTGGGCAGATTGCCGGGATTGGTAATCAGGGCCTGCAACCCCTCCGAGGACGTGGGAAACCTCCCGTTATCAATGTCAAAGGCCGTCAGCGCCTGCTTCAGGGTGGAAAGATCGGCCTGGGCCTTGGTGGTCTTGGCCTGGCCGACGCGGTTGACGACGCGCGGCACCAGAATCGTCGCCAGGATGGCGATGATCACCATGACCAGCAGCAGTTCGATCAGCGTGAATCCGCGCCGAACCCGCGATCTACTTTTGAACGTCAACGCATTCATTCGATTGCTCCTTTGCAAATCAATGCACGATCTCCCCGAGATTGAAAACCGGCAACAACATGCTGACCACGATCGTGCCGATAAGTCCGGCCATTACGAACAGCATGGCCGGCTCGGCGACCGAGACCAGCAGCCGAAGCTGACGGTCCAGGTCCTGCTCGTACGATGACGCCAGACGAAGAAGCTCCTTGTCCAGCCGGGCCGTCTCCTCCGCCACGGCGACCATTTCGACGACGGACGGCGGAAAGAGCCTGGGGCTGTTGGCCAGGCTCTTGGACAGCGGCTCGCCGCGCTGAACTTGCTCGATGGCGCGGGAAACGGTGTCGGCGAGGGTTTGATTGCCGATGGCTTCGCGGGCCACGCGCAGCGATGCCACCAGCGGCACCCCGGCGCCCACCAGCGTTCCCAGCATCCGCGCAAACCGCACCAGCGCGAACTGGGCGACCACCCGCCCGAGCACCGGCGTGCCAAGCATCGCCCGCTCGATCAGTCGCCGCCCCGCCGGCGTCGCGGCGGCACGCTTCCATGCGAATATCCCCACCACCAACACCGCCAATACGATCAGGATATACCGCTTCAAAACGTTGCTGCACGCGATCACGATTTGCGTGATCACCGGCAAATCCGCGCCGAAGCTGGCGAAGATCGTGCTGAACTGCGGAATGAAAAACGCCATCAGGAAAGTCACCACTCCCACCGCCAGGATGGCCAGGATGATCGGATAGACCATCGCGGCTTTCACTTTGCCGACGAGGTCCTGTTCGCGGGCGCGGAAGTCGGCGATCTGTCCGAGCACCACGTCCAGAAATCCCCCCGCTTCGCCGGCTCGAACCATCGCGACGTACACCGTCGAGAAACTCCCCGGCCATTTGGCCAGCGCGTCGCCCAGCGACGTTCCCCCGACCACGTCGTCGTGAATGTCATTCCAAAGCTGCTTGGCGGCCGGCTGCGACGCCTCGCGGCGAAGCAGCGACAACGACCGCGCCAACGGCACCCCGCCGGCCAGAAGATTCGCCAATTCACGCGTGAATGCCTCGATGGTCTTGGCGTGAACCTTGCGCGGCTTGCCGCCGTGCGCCCGGCCCTGAACCCTTTTTTCCGCCGCCGCCATATCGCGGGCTTCTTCAATCGTCACCGGATGCAGGCCCTTCCGGGTCATCTCCGCCAGCGCCGCGCTCCGCGAGTCGCTCGTCAGCGTCCCGCTGGTGCGCTGGCCGTCCTTGCTCAATGCTGTGTATGCGAATACCGACATCAATCGCTTCCAGTCAAAACCAACCCGATCTCGCTCGATAACCTCCATCAAAATGCAACACAGAGGACACAGAGAGCACGGAGCACACAGAGACAATGCATTTTTTCATCTAAAACAAATTCTCTGTGCTCTCTGTGTCCTCTGTGTTCTCTGTGCCGGCGTTCTGTTGGAGGCTCTACAGGAACCATCCTATTTTTCGGACGATTCCCTGGCGCCGACGGCGACGTCCTCGTCCTTGGTTACGCGCAAAACTTCCTCCGCAGTGGTTCGCCCTTCGCCCACCAGCCGCCAGCCGTCGTTGCGCAGGCTGCTCATTCCCTGCCGCGTCGCCGCTTTGCGAATGTCGCGCGAGCTGGCGCGATCCAGGATCAGTGCGCGGATTTCATCGTTGACCGGCATCATTTCAAAAACGCCCTGCCGGCCTCGATAACCCGTCCCCTGGCAATTGCGGCAACCCGCGCCGCGATACAGCGTCTTGGGAATCTTCTCGCCGTAATCCGCCCGCAATTTTTCCGTGTCCGACTGCGGCAATTCCGTCTTGCACTTGGGGCAGATCAGCCGCACCAGACGTTGGGCGGCGACCAATTCCAGCGAGGAGGCGACGAGGTACGGTTCGACGCCCATGTCCACCAGCCGCGTCGCCGCCCCGGGCGCGTCGTTCGTGTGCAGCGTGCTGAAAACCAGGTGGCCGGTCAGCGAGGCCTGCACCGCGATCTCCGCGGTCTCGCGATCGCGGATTTCGCCGATCAGCACCACGTCCGGGTCGTGCCGCAGAATCGAACGAAGCCCGGAGGCAAACGTCAGCCCGGATTTGGTGTTCACCTGAATCTGGTTGATGCCGCGAAGCTGGTATTCCACCGGGTCTTCGATGGTGATGATCTTCAGGTCGGCGTTGTTGATCTTCGACAGGGCCGCGTAGAGCGTCGTCGTTTTGCCCGAGCCGGTGGGGCCGGTCACCAGGATAATGCCGTGCGGCAGGTCGAGGACCTGCTGCCAGACGTTGGTTTCTCGCGGCCCCATGCCCAGATGCTCCAGGCCCAGCAGCGCGTCGCCCCGGTCCAGAATGCGCAGCACCACCGCCTCGCCGTGGATCATCGGAATGACGCTGACGCGCAGATCGATTTCGCGGCCCGCGACCTTCAATCGAATCCGGCCGTCCTGCGGCAGACGCTTTTCCGCGATGTCCAGATGGCTGAGAATTTTGATGCGCGACACGATCGCCGCGTGATATTTGCGAACCTGATCCGGAATGTTCGCCTCCTGCAACACGCCGTCGATGCGATAGCGCACGCGAAGCTGGTGTTCGAACGGCTCGACGTGCACGTCGGTGGCGCGCAGTTCCAGGGCCTCGGCCATCACCTGATTGACGAATTTGATGATCGACGCATCGTGCGCCGCGGTGGAAAGGTCCAGGTCGTCTTCGCCCTGCTCTTCCAGGACCTTCACGTCGTCGTCGGCATTCTCCTCCAGGCGCATGGATTGGAGCGTATCCGCCCCGACGCCCAGGTATTTCTTGATGAAGCGGTCGATCTCCGCCGAGGGGGCGATCACCGGATGAACGTCCAGGCCGGTCGCCAGGCGAAGCTCGTCCAGCCCGCCGTTGTCGAAAATCCGGGAGGTGACGATGGCGACGCCGTCGCCGTTGGGCGCCAGCGGCATGATTCGGCGGTCCAGAAGAATCCGGGCCGGGAATTTGGCCAGGAATTCCTTGGACGGCGCGTATTTGCCGCCCTCCTTTTCCAGGTCGATGAACGGCACGTCAAAATAGGCCGCAAGCGACCGGAGGATTTTCTCCTCCGACACGCCGTTGACGGCGCGCAGGGCGTCGTCCAGCGGCTTGCCCGCCGCCGCCGCTTCCGTCACCTGCCGCGCCTTCTCGGCATCCAGCAGACCTTCGGAAATCAATCTGGCCAGGACATCGTTCACGGGAAATCCTTTACGGCGGCGCTAGAGAGACCCGCCGATTTCTCTCGGCAGGCCCCTCCGTCGCCGCATGAAAACTCACGCCGATCTCAGTCCAGAAGTCCCCTCAGCACCAGGATGGCTTCCTGTCGCTGAGTGAGGACCGACTTGAGGTCCGCCTGCGCCACGGCCAGGTCCTGACGGGCCTTGGTCCGGGCCTGCCGAAGCGTATCAAGCTTGGCCTTGATGGCATCGGGGGAGGCGTTCTGGTCATCGAGGGTCGTTTGCAAATCCTGCAATGCGGTTTGCACGACCGAAGGCTCGGTGGTTGGGCCGTAGTAGCCGCCGCCGAACCGCCCGCCGCCGCCCGGGCCGCCTGGGCCGCCGCGGCCAAACATGCCGAACGTGCGCGGGTTGGCGTCGCGCTGGTCTTGCATGACGGCTAGAATCTTCGGCTGGATCGCCGCGAATTCATCGTCGCTGGCGCCCAGAGCCGTCTTGAGTTGATCCATCATAAACTGTTGCCTCTGGGCTGGATCACGCCGCCCATAGCCGCCGCCTCCTCCTCCACCCCCGCCGCCGCCGCCACCGCCACCGCCGTTATTGCCGCCATTGCCTCCGCCCCCGCCGCCGCCGGCTTGGCCTAGAACAGGCAGCGTCAGCATGCCGATTAACAGCGCCGTCAGAACAAAACCGAGCCTCTTGGGTACCGACATAACGAATCTCCTTTCACGGAACGTCGCGCGACACCGGAAACCGTTTCCGATGTTCAATTCTTATTGCGATCCTGAATCTCCATGTTGATGTTCTTCTCCCTCGTGGGAGGGCATGGTGGTCGCGGAAGGCAAAGCCTCCGCTGCCGAGCGCTGGGTCGCCATGCCCATGGGTCCGCGCCGCCGGCGCATCTGCATGTCCTTGGAAATAATGTCCCATTTGTCCTTTTGCGAAGGATCGAGCAACGCGCGGCTGCGGACGTTGGCGTCGGCAATGAGCGATTCGCGCTGCTTGTCAAAATCCTCCCGCTGGGTTCGGAAATCCTGGTTGATCTTGTCGTAGGCGGCGCGTTGGCTGGAATCCAAAAGCGCCTGGACCTGTTGGTCCCTCTGCTTCTCCAGGTCGCGGCGGCGCTCGAACAGCTTCTGCATCTGCTGGCGAGTGTCGGACCAGATCTTGTCCATTTGCTTTTGCTGGTCGGCGCTGAGGCCAAGCTGATCGAACCAGGGCCGCGGCCCGCCGCCGCGGCCGCCCGTCGGACCCGCCTCTATCCTCTGAAGCGGAGTCCACACCCAGCCCAGCACCACGCCGGCGCTGAGCGTCATCACGGCCATGACCAGAAGAAGAACGGATTTCCTGCTCATCATATTTCCACCAATTACGGCGAATCGTCGCCGCGACTGGAATCTTCCGCCAAATACCACGCCGCCGCCGGTGTGCTGGCCGCCCCAGAGGGTGAGTCGGACGTCTCCGCGACATCCACTCCCACCCACGGGGGCGCCGCCGGCATCGGGCTCTGGACCGTCTGATTTTCACGCGTTTTCACCATCAGGCACGCGGAACCCGCGATCAGCACGCATGCGGCAATCGTGTTCAGCACCCGAACAAACCGTAAAAGCCCCTCTTCCATCGCCTGGTCCACCCGGCGATGCAGCCGATGCAGGCCGATCGGCAAAAGCTTCGCCGCCGGCGCCGCCCCCAACAGCCGCGATATCGCCTGCAAACGCTCCATCTCCGCCCCGCACAACGGGCATTGGCGCAAATGCCGTTCGATTTCCACCCGGCGGACTTCGTCAATCTCGCCGTCGTGGAATGCGCTCAATTGCTCGCTCGTCGGACAACTGGCCATGGTTCTCTCTCGCCCCGTATCAGGGCAGATACGCCTTCAATTTTTCCCGCATTTCGCTTCGCGCCCGATGCAGCCGCGATTCCACCGTCCCACGCGGAATGTCAAGCGCCTCGGCAATCTCCTCGTACGACATCCGCTCGAATTCCCTCAGCACCAGGACCTCACGATGCTCCGGCGACAACTGCCCCATCGCCGCCCTCACGTCAAAGTCCGCCTCGGCGCTGGATGCGGCGACCGAATCGCCCAGCGGCTCCAACCTCCGTCGCCGCCGATTCCGGTGCCATTGCCCCGCCTGCCTCACCAGGATGCGCGTCAGCCAGGTTTTCACCGAGGCCCGGCCTTCAAACGACCGCAAGCCCCGGAACGCGCCAATGAATGTTTCCTGAAGCACGTCTTCCGCGTCGGCGGCGTTTCCAATCAATGTCACCGCAAGGCGATACAATCGCTGCGCATGGCGATCGACCAGGGCGTGAAATGCCGCCGAATCACCGTCGCCGGCTCGCCGCAGAAGCTCGATGTCGTCCGCCTCCGGGTTGTATTGCACCACGTGCGGCGTCTCCCTCGAAGCCTCACCCATTGCCATCCGATACGGCAAGATTCACGCATTCCACCAACATAGTTGCGGCAACAGGCGGATTTCTTCCATTGAAAATCCCGATCTTCTCCGATTCCGGGTCAATGGAACAGACCCCGCGACCCCCACCGTCCGATAAAACGCCCCGCATCAATCTAACAATGGCGACCCCGAACCAACAAAAAACTGGGCCGAACACTCCAAGTGCCGGTATGCTATGCAAAAACAGCCGGCGACGTTCGTCATACAAGGGTTCTTGTGGATAATTCCGGTTCAGGTCCAATCCCATGGTGGAGCAACCTCTGACTCCGAATACCGAGTCCGATCCGACCAAGCCCCAATCCCCGGCGCTCGCCGCGCCGGCCGAAATCAAGTCCCCCGCGACTGGCTGGATTCTGTTGGCGTTGACGGCGCTTTCCGCGGCGCTGTGTTTCAATCGACTGTCACAACCGTCGATGCTGATCGACGAATGTTTTACCTATTGGCGGACGTGCGGGTCGCTCGGCGAGTTACTCGACACGCTGCGCAACGACGCCTTCATGCCGCTGCACTACGAACTGTTGAATTGGATTCGACAGGGTTTTCCTTTGGGTTTCGGCGTCTGGATTGTTCCAGGCGGTGTTTTGCTCACTCCGTCCGTGATGCGGTTCGTCCCGGCGTTGTCGGGGACGCTGATGACGCCGGTCATGTATTTCCTGGCCCGACAACTGTTCAACCGCCGCACCGCGATCATCGCCGCGACGTTCATCACCTGTTCGGCTTATGGGCTGTTCTTTTCTCATTATGCCAAGATGTACGCATCGGGTTGGATGCTGGAAACGTTGGCCGTGGCCTGTTTTCTGTGGTGGATTCGCACCTGGCTGCGGCTCGCGTGGTTGTGCTGGATCGCGGCCGGCATTGCCGCCGCGGGGTTTCACGCGGTCACGTTGCTGCTGCTTCCGCTGGCGCCGCTTTATTTTCTTTCGATGGCCCGCTTCCGCGGCTGGCGCGTCCCGATGCTGCTCGGCGGCATGGCTCTGATCGCGGCCGGGCCGGCGGTCTATTACGGATTTTACAGCCAGTGGTCGCGGAATTCCGGCGGATTGGCGCCCGGCGTGGTGAGCGAGCCCGCGCCCGATGCCAACTGGAACGCCAGCGGATTAGCATGGCTCGAACAGATCGACAACTCTTTCCAGCCGCCGTTTGAAGCGCTCAACAATTATCTGAGCGGATTCGACTGGACAACGCTTGACGAGCTTGCACATCCGGCGTTTTTTGTCCGCAAATTCGGCGGGGCAATGATCGCGCTGTTCACGATCACCTATGGTTTGTTCATCCTGGGGGCGATGCCGTGGCCACATCTCCGCAGGATTGGCGAGCTTGACCATCCGGTTCAGCCCTGGTGGCGATCGCTGCTTTGGCTCCTGTTATGGCTTGTCATGCCGGTATATGGATTTTTCTATTGCCGGTCGGTGGAGGATTTCAGTTCCCCGCTGGTCTGGCTGAATGCGTTGTTTCAGTTCGTCCAGCCGGTGGCGTGGGGCGCGCTGGCGGGAATGGTGGTCGTCGCGGCTTGTCTGAGTTGGCAGCCGCGCGCCGCCAAATTCGTTGCGATCCCGCTGCTGTTGCTTGCCGTTGCGGCGATGGTTCAGACCGCGCGCAACCACCTTGAATGGATGGATCTTGCCAACGTTCCGGCGATTCGAATGGCCGCAATCGCGCTGGCGGCCGCGGTGATCTTCCACTATTCCGGCGGCACGCTTCGGCATCGCCTCATTGAACTGCTTCGGCTGCTGGCGATTGTCGGCGTTGTCCTGGCATTGTGCGGCGCAATGTTCTTCGCATGGACCTGGATACACGAGGTATCGATGCGGAAACACCCGGAGCTGGAGTGGCAGTCGGTCTGGCACATCCGTTATGTCGCGGTGGTTTGGCCGGCGGTATGGCTCGCGGCGGCCGCGTTGGTCGCCCGATTGCCGACCTCGGTACTGCGAGTCGGCGCGGTGCTGATGATCTGTTCCTACAACCTCGTCAACGGCTTGGCCCGGGAATATGCCACGACCGAAGTTCCGCTGGATCGCGTGCTGGCGGACATCTACCGATCGCAGCCTCATTCCGACACAAGAACTTATTTCGAGATGCACGCCCTTTTTGACGACACGTTGTATCGCCCGCTGGCGCTGTACAACGCCTGCATCGCCGCTCGGCTCCAGCCGACTCCCGAGGAATTCCGCGTGGATGGTTCATGGCCGTTTGAATACGGCGCCGCCGCGACGCAATTCAGGAGCCGGTGCATCTACAACTCGTCGATTTCGACCGAGCAGATACGCGACGATCTGGCCGCGAATCCGGAAATATCCCGGGTGATTGTATGGGAGGTCAGCCGGATGGGTTATTGGTCGTGGCCAGACGAGGAGGCCGCAAAGGCCGGATTGACCGGCCGCTGGGCGCTGAAATCCGACGACCAAATCGTCACCTATTGGAATTGGACCTGGCGCGCCGAATGGACGCTCCGCCGCCGCGAATTCCAGCGAAGCCCAGGAGGTTGATTCGGGTTGTCGTTAAACTGTCCCTAGTTTTATGTCGCTCTCAGCGCTATAAGGCCCTATAGACAAAATCGCGCAGCTTCGCGTTCCCTGTGCCAGTGCAGTAGACGCCGTATTTGAGACTGAGAAAGCCGCCCAAGACATTGTGATGATAGCCGGACACTTCCATTTGCCACGGGTGCTTGACCCATGCTTCGCCGTTCCTCAAGTAGTAAAACGTCACGATGTTGTCATGGTTGGTCACACGCAGG
>JBEKIV010000063.1:0-16946 GCA_050011595.1 Tepidisphaeraceae bacterium | reverse complement strand
TCCATTGTCCATTGAACCATCCATTGTCCATTGAACCCGCCAATTTCGATCTTATCGTCATCGGCGCCGGACCCGGCGGATACACCGCCGCCATCCGCGCCGCTCAGCTTGGAATGCGCGTCGCCTGCGTCGAGCGCGAATTCCTCGGCGGCACCTGTCTCAACATCGGCTGCATCCCCTCCAAAGCGCTGCTCGACAGCTCCTATCGCTTTTACAATCTGACTCATCACCTCGCCCGCCGCGGGATCAACGCCCCCGGCGCCAGCGTCGATTTGCCCGTCATGATGGCGTTCAAGGACGACGTGGTGAAGAAAATGACCGGCGGCGTGGGATATCTGTTCCGCAAGAACAAAATCGAGCACCTGGTCGGCCAGGCCAAAATCGCCGCCCCCGGCACCGTCGAAGTGAACGGCCCCAACGGAACGGCGCGCTATGCCGCCAAGAACGTCCTGATCGCCACCGGCAGTGCGCCCATCGAGTTGCCGTCGCTGCCGTTCGACGCGAAGAACGTCCTTTCCTCGACGCAGGCCCTGTCGCTGACGGAAGCGCCCAAGCGGCTGATGGTGATCGGCGGCGGATATATCGGCGTGGAACTGGGCAGCGTTTGGAACCGGCTCGGATCGGAGGTGCTGGTGCTGGAATTCCTGCCGGGGATTCTGCCGCCCTCGGACCGTGAAATGGCCGGGGCACTTCAGAAATTACTCGAAAAACAGGGAATGAAATTCCGCTTCAATGCCTCCGCCGATTCGGCGCAGGTCTCCGGCGGGAAGGTAAAAGTGAATTTCAAGAGCGGCGACCAGACCGGGTCGGATGAGGTGGACAAGGTGCTGGTCTGCGTGGGCCGGCGGCCGGTGACGGATGGGCTGGGCCTGGCCGAGGCCCAGGTCATGTTGGACCGCCGCGGGTTCGTGATCGTCGATTCCCGCTTTGCCACCAACGTGCCGGGGATTTTCGCCATCGGCGACGTCATCGGCGGCGCGATGCTGGCGCACAAGGCCGAGGCCGAAGGCGTCGCGGCGGTCGAAATCATGGCCGGCAAATCCGCCCACGTGAACTACGCCGCCTGTCCGGCCGTGGTCTACACGCATCCCGAGCTTGCGCAGGTCGGCCTGACCGAAGAGCAGGCCGCGGCCCGCGGCCCGATCAAAATCGGCAAATTCCCCTTCACCGCCAACGGCCGGGCACGCGGAATGGATGAAACCGAGGGATTCGTCAAAGTGATCGGCGACGCCGCGACCGACCGCCTGTTGGGCGTTCACATCCTGGGCGCTGATGCGAGCAACATGATCGCCGAGGCGACGCTGGCGATGGAATTCGCCGCCAGCGTTGAGGACGTGGGCAGCGCGTTCCACGCTCATCCGACGATGCCAGAGGCGCTCCGAGAAGCGGCGTTGGCGGCGAATCATTTGGCGAGACAAATATAGCCCTGAAGGAAACCCGAAATCCGAAATCCGAATAATGACGAATCAAATCCGAATGACCCAATGACGAAACAAGACATTTGGTCATTCGTCATTCGGGCTTGATTCGTCATTCGGATTTCGGATTTCGGGTTTCCCGTTTCGGGTTTCCGCGTAGCGGTTGTTCCTCATTCTGGTCTTTTCGCCCTTCCCCTCCTACGATCCGACATGATTCAACCGATCTCCAGCGAACTGGACATTGAACCTCAGCCGGCAGCGACGGTCGATGCCGGCGCGGATGACGACGCCCTGGACGCGTATTCGCGGACGGTGGTGAACGCCGCCCGCATCGCCAGCCCCGCGGTGGTGAATATCGAGGTTCACCATGGCCGGTCGGGGGCGAACCAACCCGGCGGCAGCGGGTCGGGGTTCATCTTCACGCCGGATGGGTTCGTTCTGACCAACAGCCACGTCGTGCAATCGGCTGGGCGGGTGGACGTGGGGCTGCCGGACGGCCGGCGATTTTCGGCGGAGTTGATCGGCCAGGACCCGGACACCGACCTGGCCGTCATCCGCATCGACGGCCCCAACCTCCCCTGCGCGGTCCTGGGCGATTCCGCGGCCCTGCGGGTCGGCCAACTCGTCGTGGCCATCGGCAATCCCTACGGATTTCAGTACACCGTGACCGCCGGGGTCGTCAGCGCGATGGCGCGCAGCATTCGCTCGGCCTCGGGGCGATTGGTGGACAACGTGATCCAAACCGATGCCGCCCTGAACCCCGGCAACAGCGGCGGGCCGCTGGTCAACGGACGCGGCGAAGTCATCGGCGTGAACACCGCGATCATCCGCCCCGCGCAGGGACTGTGCTTTGCCATTCCCAGCAACACCGCCACGTTCGTCGCCGGGCAGCTTCTGCGCTTCGGACGCGTCAAACGCAGCTATGTCGGGCTGGGCGGACAGGACGTTCCCCTGCATCGGCGGATCGTGCGGTTTCACCAATTGTCAGGCGACGGCGGCGTGCTGGTCATTCAGGTCGAACCCGGCAGCCCCGCCGACCGCGCGGGCGTCCGCCAGGGCGACATCATCATCGAGTTCGACGGCTTGCCAATCGAACACATGGACGAGTTGTACCGCCAACTCACGGAAGAACGGGTCGGGAAGACCGCCGAGATGGTGGTGTTGCGCGGATTGGACAAGCAGGCGCTGCTAATAACGCCCCAAGAGAAACATTCCGAGATTGCAAAGGCGGAGTGAGGCTCCATTCAATCATGCGGCTTGCCGACGCGCGTGTGCTCGCGCGCGGCGATGGCAAGGTCAAGCTCTTTCCGATTGATCGGCCGGCCTTGCTTCGTCGCGGCATATACGGCCCATCCTTCCCAGCCGTTGACGATCAAATTGGCGCGCATCGTATGCAACGCGCCTTCGGCCACGAAGCGAATGCCGGGCAGATTCGGGTCGTCCTGCCGGTCCAGAAGCGTTGCCGTGCCTTCGGTATTCTGCATCTGAACGAGGAATCCGGAAAGCGCCAGGTTCTGGCCGACCGGGAGCGGCATCCGAAAATGAATCACCCCGTAGGCCGTATCGCCCGTCGGACTGCGCCAGACCTGATGAATATTATTCGGCCCGGTTCGAAGCGGCCGGGCCGTCCAACCCATTGGAGGATCGCAAACCGCCATAACATCAGGATCGAAACGGGGAGAGGTGAGATTCAGCGAATCGCTGGCGGCCGCTGGCGGTGGAATCTGGCTGGACTTCGGATGGGCGGCGCAGCCGATCGTCCCGAGCGTCGAGGCCGCCAACGCAATGACGAGCAGGGATCGGGCCGTCCCCGTCATTTCTTTGCCGCGGCCGGGGCGGCGGTCTTCTGGAAGCTGTAGGTTCCGCCGAATTTCTTGCTGAATCGCTCCACCCGCCCGGCCGTATCGACGAACTTCTGTTTTCCGGTGAAGAACGGATGGCAGGCGCTACAGATATCGACGTTGATCTTGGCCATCGTGCTGCGGGTGACGAAAGTATTTCCGCAGGCGCAGTGGACGGTGCAGTTTCGGTAACGGGGATGAATTTTCGGCTTCACGGCAAAACTCCTTCAAGCCGGTCGTGCGTGGGATCAAATCGACCCCCGTCAGCCGGCTGTTTTCAGGGCTGGGAACAGTAGCAGCGCGGGAGGGGAAAGGCAAATTCAGATTATGCGACCGTGGATGAGTTTAGCGGCCGCACTTGTGCGGCGTTTCCGAGCGCAAATCGAGCGGCAACCACGATTCCCAACGCCGCGTAAACGCGACCGCTAAAAGGGGGATTCGGCGTCAACATTTTGGCGTTGAGGCCGATCAGGGCATAATGCACGGCATGGCCAGGCCGACACGAGGTGCGCGAGGTGGCAAGGGTGTCCGGGGGAAATCCAGTTTGTCCACTCCGCCGGCCGAGCCGGTGATTTCCCTGCCGCCGGTTTCCACCGACGAGGAAGCGAAACAGCAGCCGCTGCTGTTTGAGATCGGCTGGGAGGTTTGCTGGCAGCTTGGGGGAATCTACACCGTGTTGCGGTCCAAAGTCCCGGCGATGCTCCAGCGCTGGGGCGAGCGATACTGCCTGATCGGCCCATACAACCCGCAGACGGCCGGATTGGAATTTGAAGAGGGGCCGACGGAAGGCGTGATGCGAAAGGCGCTGGACCGCCTGCGAAACCAGGGGATCGGCTGTCACTTCGGGCGCTGGATGGTTCCCGGCAGGCCGCGGGTGATCCTGCTGGATTATCGCGGTCGGTATCCGCAACTCGACATGGACAAATACCTTTTGTGGAAGGACCACGGCATCTCCACGGTAGCCGATGACGGGGAAGTCAACGAGGTCGTGGCGTTCGGGTTCTCGGTCGCGGAATTTTTTACTGCACTGACAGAGGAGCTGGGCGGCGCGCCGCCGGTGATCGCGCATTTCCATGAATGGATGGCCGGCGTGGCGGTGCCGCGGATCGCGCATCTGAAGTTGCCGGTGGCGACGCTCTTCACGACGCACGCCACGTTGCTGGGCCGGTACATGGCCAGCGACGACCCGGAGTTCTATCAGCATCTGCCGTTCATCAACCCGGACGAGGCGGCCGGCCGATACAAGATTTATCCGCGTTTTGCGATCGAGCGGGCGGCGGCGCACGCGGCGACGGTGTTCACCACCGTCAGCCAGGTCACCAGTTTCGAGGCCGAGAAACTGCTCGGCCGCAAGCCGGACCTGATCCTTCCCAACGGCCTGAACCTGCACCGCTTCGCGGCGCTGCACGAATTTCAGAACCTCCATCGCGAATACAAGGAAGCGATCCACGAATTCGTCATCGGGCATTTCTTCCCCTGCTACAGTTTCGATCTGGACAGGACGGTTTACCTCTTCACCAGCGGGCGCTACGAATATCGCAACAAGGGCATGGACCTGTTCATCGAGGCGTTGCACCAGCTCAACGAACGGCTGCGGCCGGTGAGCGACCGCCCGACGATCGTGGCGTTCATCATCACCAAGACGGCGACGCGGAACATCAACGTCGGCACGCTCCAGAGCCAGTCGATGTTCGACGAGTTGCACAAGACCTGCGAGCAGATCGAGCAGCAGATGGGCCGGCGGCTTTTCCGCGGCGCGGTCAACGGACGGATCGTTTCCGAAGGCCTGCTGGACGAGGACGACACGGTTCGGCTGAAGCAGGCGATCCACGCCTGGCGCACCGGCCGGCAGCCGCCGATCGTCACCCACGATCTCATCGACGACGCCAACGATGCCATCCTCCAGCATCTCCGCCATCGCGGCTTGTTCAACGCCCCGGACGATGCGGTGAAGGTGATTTTCCATCCTGAATTCCTCACGGCCACCAGCCCGCTGATCAGCCTGGATTACGAGCAGTTCGTGCGCGGCTGCCATCTGGGCGTCTTCCCCAGCTATTACGAGCCGTGGGGATACACGCCGATGGAATGCGTGGCGCTGGGCCTGCCGGCGGTGACCACGGACCTCAGCGGATTCGGCGCGTACGTTCAGCAGTACGTTCCCGAGCACCAGGACCGGGGGATTTACGTCTTGAACCGCCGGACGTGCAGCTTCGAGCAGAGCGTCGGCGAATTGGTGGAGCACCTGCTGAATTTCGTGAAGCTGTCGCGCCGCCAGCGCATCGAGATGCGCAACCGCGTGGAGCGGCTCAGCGAGATGTTCGATTGGTCGGTGCTGATCGACTATTACAACGAAGCCCACGACACGGCCCTGGAGCGCGGCCCCGCGTACAAGCCGGGGGCGATCGACGTACGAGTGGTGTAAGGGCCGTGGCGATGCTACAATTTCTTGAAATGGAACTGCACAAACTCATCATTCGAGACCCAGCAATTTGCGGCGGCCAGCCGGTCTTGCGCGGGACGCGAGTTACGTTGAGAACAATTCTGGCATCCCTTGCGGATGGAGATTCAGTCGAACAGATTCTCGCCAGCTTCCCCTCGGTGACGGAGCAGCAAGTCAGGGAAGTCATCGCATTCGCGGCGGCAAGCGTCCAAGAGGATTTGCCGATACCTGAGGTTCCGGCCATTTCATGAAAATCAAGCTGGATGAAAACCTGCCCGAGGGGCTCAAAGAACTTTTGGCGGGGAAGGGTCACGACGTCCATACGGTTCCCGATGAATCGCTCATTGGCAAGGACGACAATGTTATTTTTGAGGCGGCGCTTCGCGAATCTCGGATGTTGCTGACGCAGGACCTGGATTTTTCGGACGCGCGAAAATTCAGGCCGGGAACACATTCGGGAGTGGTTGTCATACGATTGCGAGACCCCAGCCGCCGGAGAATTATTGCCAGGATGCGACAGATTCTTGATGACGGACCGATTGACGGGTGGGCTGGCTGTTTTGTGGTCATCAGCGATCGAAAGCTGCGCGTAAGGCATAACCGGTAGCCGTGTCGATTATTGAATCGGCAGCGAGGCGGAAAGATCAACATCGCCCGCCTGGCGGCTAGAAAAATTCCGCGCCGCACTCGTAGGCGCCGTTGCCATTCGGATTAGGCCGGCAGGAGGCGATGCGGACTCGGGCCGAGGCGCGAAGGCCGCCGGAATCCAGAACCATCCAGTGGACCGCTTCCGGATCGAGCCGCTCGTCGGAGCAGAAGCCGATCCCGTGCAGGGACAGGTCCCCCACCACGATGTGATGATTGGCCCCTCGCGTCCCGGCCTCGTTCGAGAGCCAGGCGTTGGCGACGAACGATTGACGCCGGCTCCGGCGGCGGTCGGTGGAGTTCTGCTCCGCGGGTGCGGGATTCTCCAGGACGGCGGTTTGCGACGCTCCCAAGTCGGATGTTTCCATGTCGAATTCTTCGGCCAAAGGCAACGGCGACTTTGGTTGGCAAGCTTTGCCGCTTATACTGACCGACCGGATTATCGGAGCATTGAAGGGAGCCGAGCATCGTGGAACAGAGGATTTGCAAGTCGCACCGGGTTTTGGTGGGGTTGGAGGTTCATGTCCAGCTCTCGACGCAATCGAAGATGTTCACCGGGGCGGCCAACGGGTTTGGGGGCGAACCGAACACGCAGGTGGACGAGCAGGTCCTGGGCTTGCCGGGCGTGCTGCCGGTGATGAACAAGCGGGCGGTGGAGTATGCCATCAAGGTCGGGCTGGCCTTGGGATGCACGATCGCCAAGCACACCAAATGGGACCGCAAGAGCTATTACTATCCGGATTTGCCGAAGAACTATCAGATCAGCCAATACGACCTGCCGCTGTGCTACCAGGGTGAATTCGAATTGGTCCGGCGGGATGGGAGCACGCTGAAGATTCGCATTCGCCGGGCGCATCTCGAGGAAGACGCGGGCAAGCTGCTGCACGAAGCCCCCGGCGGCTACGCGATCGACTTTTCAATTGTGGACCTCAACCGCGCCGGCACGCCGCTTTTGGAAATCGTGACCGAACCCGATCTGTCCAGTCCGCAGGACGTGGCGCTGTTCGGCCAGGAATTGCAGAAGATCGTGCAATTCCTCGGCGTCAGTCACGGCCAAATGCAAATGGGCCAAATGCGTTTCGAGCCGAACATCAATGTGCACATCACCGACCAGAACGGCCAGGTGCTCAAGACGGCCATCACCGAGATCAAGAACCTCAACAGCTTCAGCGTTCTGGAGCGGGCGACGGCCTATGAGGTCCAGCGGCAAATCCGCCACTGGGAAGAAACCGGCTCGCTCGGCCGTAAAAGCACCTACGGCTGGGACGAGGCGACCGGCACGACGTTTCTGCAACGTGAAAAGGAGGAGGCCAACGATTACCGCTATTTCCCCGACCCCGACCTGGTTCCGGTGGAAGTGGACGAGGCGTGGCTGGCGGAATTGAAAGCCCAGGTGGGTGAATTGCCCGCCGCCCGGCGAAAACGATATGTCGAGGCCCTGGGTTTATCGGCGACGGATGCGGCGATCCTGGCCGGCGACCGCGCCACCGGCGAATTTTACGAGGCCGCCATCGCCGCCGGCGGCGACGCCAAACGATTGAGCAACCTGATCCTGTCGCACGGCCGGCGATTGGCCAACGAGAAGAGCGTCGCCCTGTCGGAGATCGGCGTCTCTCCCGCGCGGTTCGCCGAGGTGGCCAAGCTTATCGATCAGAACAAGATTTCCGCCAGCAGCGCGGGCGAGCTTTTCGACAAGCTCCGCGAAAACGACTGCCCCGCCGAGCAACTGGCCGCCGATCTCGGCCTGACGCAAGTGAGCGACACCGGCGCCATCGACGCCGCCATCGACGCCGTGATCGCGGCCAATCCCAAACCCTTGCAGGATTACCGGGCCGGCAAACAATCCGCGATGGGAGCGTTGGTCGGAATGGTGATGAGAAACGGCAAGGGATTGAATCCGAAAATGGTGCAGGAGGCGCTGAAAACGAAGTTACAAGGCCCCAATTGACAGAAAGTGTCGTATAGTCTAAGATATACGCAGCTCGGCACGGGCACGGCTGTGCCCCCGATAAGGCGCGGCTAATGTGCGCTGCGCTCCTTCCCGTTTAGAATTGGGGCGCGGCAATTCTCAGAGAAGTGAGGGTTCCGTGCCCAGCGAAGAACGTTTTGCAGAACTGCGACGGTTATTGGAGCGTGATGGTTGGCAACTGGTGCGGATAAGAGGATCGCATCACTCCTTCGCCAAGCCGGGATTCCGGCGCTTTGCCGTTCCAGTTCACAACGGAAAAGTGAAACCCTTTTATGTCAAGCAGATCCGCAAAATCCTCGAAGGCGATCAACCGGCCTTTTGACCCCGCGATCCTTCGCCGCGCTCGCAAGATCGCCGAGTCGTATCAGATCATCTTGCATTACGAGGACGGCGAGTATTATGGCCGGGGTCTGGAACTTCCTTATGTAATGAACGACGGCAAGACGCCGGACGAATGCGTAGAGGCGACGCGGGACATCCTGACGACTGCGGTGGCCGCTATGCTGGAAGACGGCCAAGCGCCTCCGCCGCCAGCGTCTGAGCAGAAACGCACGGAGCAGATCAACGTCCGGCTGACTACCGAGGAAAGGCTGGTGCTTGAAGAGGCGGCACGCAACAAGGGATTTCGCGGCATCAGCGATTTCGTCAGAACCGCCAGCATGTCCCAGGCCAAGACATAACTTCCCTTCACCCATGGCCGAGCCATCACCCACCCCTGCCAAACTCGATCTCAAGCGCGATGAAAAGCTGGAGATCCTCTGGAAGGACGGCCAGCGAAGCGTCTACAAGCTCGATTATCTCCGCTCGATGTGCCCATGCGCCACCTGCAAGGAACAACGATTTCAGCAGGAGCAAAGCAAATCGCTGTTGAAAATTCTTCCGGGGAATTATGACAAGCCGCTCACGGTGGTGAAGGCGGAGATGGTCGGGAACTACGCGCTGCGGATCGACTGGTCGGACGATCACAGCACGGGGATTTATTCGTTTGAATATCTGCGCTCGATCAGCCCGCCGGCGGAGGATTGAATCGCGCTATTGGCTGTTGAGTTGCCCGAGCAGTTCCCGCGCCTTGGCCGCGGCGGGATCGTTGGGATATTTCTGGATCAGCAAGTTCAGCTTGTCCCGCGCACGATCCGGAAACCCGCTGTTCAGGTAGGCCTGGGCCAGATGCAGCAGTTGGAGCGGCGCGTCCGGCGCCGGCTGGGATGTCGCCGCCGCTGCCATCGTCGGCGGCGGAGCCTTCACCGATTCCACCAGCTTCAGCATCTTGTCGAACCATTGGGCGGATAGAAGCTCATCATGCCCGACCGGGGCGAGCGCGACGTGGTCGAATCCGTCCGATCTCATCGCGCCGGCCATCGCCTTGCGAAAGTCGTCCTGGTCGGCGTCATCGTGAAACGCCAGCACCTGCACGTGCGTCTTGGCCAGCCGAAGCAGCGGCCCAGACGGCTTATAATTGACCAGCGGAGCCATTGTGCCCACCTGCGCGTAATAATCGCACCACCACGCGTAAATGCCGCCGGTGAATACGTCGCCGGTGGATAAGCCGACCGGCTCGATATATTTGCTCAATCCAAACAGATAAACCCGAGTCGGATCAATGTTGTAACTCTGCCGAAGGTTATACACGGCGTCGAGACACACCCCCGTGTTGGCGCCGAACGGCAGGTGGTCCTTTTTCGTCGCGAACATCATCAGATGATGCTCATCGAGAACCGGGCGCCACGCTTCAAAGATATCCGGGCTGCCATCCTGAAAGCTTTGCACCACGACGCCGAACGGCTTGGAGCCGTCATAGTCCGGCGGGACATAAGCCACGAAGGGTTCATCCGCCAGTTTGTAGTCCGGACCCAACTCGTCTTTGCTGGCGCCCGTGCGTTCAAGCAGTTTGGAATATTCGCTGCCCGGACTGCGCTGGGTGAAAGTGATCTCGAACGCCCCGGTTTTCGCGGGGAGCGTGGTTGGCCGCTTGGTCGCCGCCTTGCCGTCGCCCACGGCCGGCAAAAAGACAATTGCGCACAAGCCGATCAAAAGCGCGAGAATCCTACCGTCCGCGACCTTCATGTCATCCTCCGATGCGGAAATTGCCGCCAGTATACCTACAAATCCGCCAGCGCCTGCGACAGTCGGCGCACCTCGTGCAGCGCCATGCCCTTGAGTTTCGGGACGTGATTGCCGACATGGGGCACGATGGCGTGGGCCACGCCCAGGCGCGACGCTTCGCGCAATCGGATTTCGATTTGCGGCACCGGCCGCACCTCCCCGCCCAATCCCAATTCCCCCACCGCCAGCGTTCCCATCGGCAACGGGCGATTATGATGTGCCGAGGCGATGGCCAGGGCGATGGCCAGATCGACGGCCGGTTCCGGCGTTTTGACGCCGCCGGCGACGTTGACGAACACGTCATCCGCCGCCAGGCGCATCTCGGCCCGTTTTTCCAGCACGGCGATGATCATGGCGACGCGGTCGGCGGAGACGCCGCTGGTCTTTCGCTTGGCCGCCCCGATCACGCTGGAGGCCGTCAGGGCCTGAACCTCGACCAGCAGGACTCTCGAGCCTTGCATGGCCGCGGTGATGACCGACCCGCTCGGCTGGCCGCCGGGGCCGTATTGTTCGATGAACAGTTTCCCCGGATCGAGCACTTCCTTGAGGCCCTGGCCGGTCATTTCGAACAACCCCACCTCGTGCGTTGAACCGAAGCGGTTTTTAATGCAGCGCACAATGCGGTGGGCGTGGAAGCGGTCGCCCTCGAAATACGTCACGGTATCGACGATGTGCTCGATGAGTTTCGGCCCGGCCAGCGTGCCTTCCTTGGTGACATGGCCGACCAGGATGATCGCCGTGCCGCTGGTCTTGGCCAAATAGACCAGGTCCATGCAGCAATCGCGAAGCTGGGTGATCGAGCCCGGCGCGGCGGGAAGCTGCGGCTTGTAGATCATCTGAATGGAATCGACGACCGCCACGGCCGGCTGATGCTTTGCGATCTGATGCACGATTCGCTCGGCGTTGGTCTCCGCCAGCACCAGAAGCTGCCCCGATTTGACGCCCAATCTCCCGGCGCGCAGGGCGGTTTGCCGGGCGGATTCCTCGCTGGTGACGTACAAGACCTTGCTGGCCGAACGGGAGGAAGCCATCGCATGGGCCACCTGAAGCAGGAGCGTCGATTTGCCGATGCCCGGTTCTCCGCCGACGAGCACGACCGATCCGGGCACGATTCCCCCGCCCAGAACGCGGTCGAATTCCGCGATGCCGGTCGTCAGCCGGGGCGTCTGCGATTCGTCGATCTGGCCGATGGGCAGCGCCTCGGCCGCCGCGGCCAAATCTCCGCCGACCCGCTCGGCCCGCGCATCCGGCGCGGGCGGCGTGTACGCCTCCAGGCTGTTCCACGTCCCGCAATCCGGGCATTTGCCGAGCCATTTCGGATGGACGCTCCCGCAATGATTGCAGAGGAATTGGGTGCGGATTTTGGCCACGGATGGGAATCAGATACACGCGGATGAATCAAAAGACAAATTCGCGGAGGATGTCATTGGTCATTTGTCACTTGTCATTTGCAAATGCAATCACGAATTAACCAATGACAAATGACAAATGACCAATGACAATCGACCAATGACATCACGACAAATGCGCCGGCGGCAATGTTTGCAAAATCAACGCCTCGCCGGGGGCTATTTCCCTTTTCAGAATGCGCAGCGTATACCACGGCATCCAGAACGCGCAGCGGCCGGTCACGGCCACGATGGTCCCCAGAACGATCCCGCGCAGCCCCAGGTGGCCGAAGCGCACGAAGGAGTAGCTCAAAAGCACGTTGGCGACGCCCGCGATCAGCACGGAGGCCGTGAACGGCCGGACTTTCCCGATGGCCAGGAGGATCGATCGGCCGACGGCGCTGCTGCCGCCGATGACGGTGTGGATGAGCACCATCGGCAGGATGGCGCAAGTGGCCGCCATCGGATTTCCCAGCCAAAGCTTGAACAGAAACGGCGCCAGAAACCACAGGATCGGCGCCGCGGCCAGGAGGGCGAAAAATGTCGCCAGGGTTCCGCGGACGTAATAGCGCCGGACGAGATGCCCGTCGCCGGCGGCGTACGCCATCGCCGAACGCGGCAAAAGCACCGACGCCAACGCGCCCACCAGCAGCAGCGCGCCGCCGTCGATCTGCACGGCCGCCGTGTAGACCGCGACGGTGGATTGGTCGATCAGATACAGAATCAGCAGGTTGCTTGTCGGGGCATACAGGTAATCCGCCATTTGCGCCGCCACCACCGTTCCGCCAAAGATCAGCAGCCGGCGCACCATTTTGGCGTCGAACCGCCGCCACCATTTCTCGAACAAGCCGCTGCCATGGCGATGGGACATGATTCCGCGCGCGATCAGAAGGACCACCGATCCGGCCACGAGCGCCAGTCCGGTCGCCCGCTGCCAGGGCAGATGAAACGCGAAAAGACCAATCGCGGTGCCCAGGCCCCAGATCGCCTCGTGGCTGGTGAGGAGCAGGTTGTCCAGGAAGATTTTTCCGGAGGTTTGCAACGCCGCGCCGGCGGCGTCGCTCATGAGCCGCACGAGCGTGGCGATGCCGACCATCAGCACCAGTTCCGAATCCACCCCGCCGCTTTTGATATTGGTCTGCGACGAGCGGAACATCCAGGTGAAACAACCGAGGAGGACGGCCCCCGCCAGCGCCGTGAGCAGGGCCATGACGAATCCGTTGGCATAGACGGCCTGAACGGCCGGGGTGCGGTTGGGGGGCGGGGTTTCGTACCCGATCACCGGCGGAACCGCCGGAGCGGCGACGCTGCCGCTGGGCGACTGGCGCATCGCCTCGGCGGTCATGCGGATGATGGCGGGGCTTAATCCGATCGCGGCATATTCCAGGATCCCCACGGTCGATTGCACGATCGCCAGCAGGGCGAACGCCGGTTTGCCGGCGACGCGGAAGACGATCGCCGTCACCGCGATCCACGCCAGCACGCGCGCCGCCGTCAACAGGTAGGCCGAAACGATGTCGCGACGAAGGCTTGAGGCGGTATGCACGCGGGGGATATTCTCTACGCCGCCAGCGCCGTGGGAAGGGATCGGGGCGTTTGGGCGGCGGCGGGCCTGGCCGGCGTCCGCAGGCCGCGGCGGATCAGCATCCCCGCCGCCGCCGCCAGCAGCGGAACGATCGGATGAATGCGCCATCTCAAAGTGTGCTCCAAGCCGACGATCAAGTACATGATGATGAGCAGCACGTACATGACACCGAATGTTCGGATAAGCCATCGGTCTTCCGCGTTCAGGGACGCGCCGGATACCGCATCGCGCTGGCAGTCCGCGGCGTATACCACGATCCCCACGCTGAGCAGGAGCAAGTCGTAATCGAAATAAAAAGGCATAAGCAGCGGCATGGCGATGATGGTGGCGGCGATCAGCCGGTCTCGGCGTGACGCGAGATCGGCGTTTGGCCGAGTTTTCACAAAGAGCGCCATCAGGCCGCCGAGCAAGGCCGTATCACAAATGATCCAGAGAATTTTGACGGACGGCGAAGGGAGGCCGACGGCATCATCCTGAATGGCCTTTCGCCAGAAGGCCTTGAAGGTGACATGCCGTGCCCAACGATAAACGCTTTCTTCCTGCATCCAGTGCAAATTCAGCGGCATTTGGAAGACAAACTCCTTGAGCGTTCCCGGCATGGTGAGGATGTTCACCAGCAGCAGCGAGGTGCAGGTCAAAGCCACCCCCAGCAGAGCCCGGCGGCCCTGGCAAACACACAGCGCCGCGGCGATGAGCGCTCCCGCCTGCGGTTTGTAGAAAAGCAGCCCGCCAACGACGCCCGCCCAGAAAGATTGGTTCGCCCGCCAGAGCGAAACCGTCGCCGTCAACAACAGCAAGGAGACGAAGGTGTTTTGTCCGTGGCAAAACACCAGAACGGCGGGCATGGACGACGCGATCAACATCGCCGTCAACAGCCAGGTCTTCCAGCCGCCGCTGAGCATGCGGCACATCAGTGCGATCGAGATCGCCAGCGAAATCAAGCTGATTGTCCACCAGAGGCGCAAAGCCGCGAGGAACGGCAGCGCGGCCAGGGGAGCAAACATCCACGCCGCAAACGGCGGGTTCCACCAGGGACCGAAGCTCGGCCCCAATTTCAGGCCCGCGTCGTGTCCGGTTTTGACTTCAAATGCCCGCGTGGCCGACAGGTCGTACAACTGCTCGTAATGTCCGGACAGAGCGCAGGTCCCGCCATAATAGAAGGGGAGAAAATCCAGGCCGATTTGGACCTTGTTCGTCTGGCCCCAACTCAAAACCCAACTGCCGAGAATGAACGTCAACATGAAACTGAAGGCCAAGCCGCCCGCACGCCACAGTCGAGCGCGAAGGCCAAGATGCAGGCCCAGGGAGCGGCTGATGAATCTCAGCAACAACATTGGTGTTGAGGTGTATCGGCGTAACTCCGGCCCCATCTTTTCAAAGGGATGGATTGCGGTTACCGGACGCTATGCCACCCAGAGATTCAATGAAAACCGCATCATGAGGATCACCGAAAGCGTCGCGGACGTGGACGCGTAGAGCAGGTGAACGATCCGCCAGCGGCGGCCGACGATCGCCAGCATCATGAACGCCGGGAACAGCACCAGGATAAATCGCGTGATCGACCAATACCGTTCCGCCATCAGCATGACGCTGAACAGGGCGATGGTGAAGACGGAGTAACACGGCCGCAGCCGGCGGATGGCCAGGATGGTCATCACGGCCAGCAAGGCCGGGCTGCCCAGTTGAAGCCCCGCGTGCGAGGAGTGCAGGACGGTCAGCAGGGGACAGTAATTCCATTGCTTCTGGACGGCGACGAAGGTCAGGGGATCGCCGAACTGCCGCCACTGAAATGCCATCCACGCCAGTAGTCCCACGGGACTCCAGGCCAGGTTCAGCACGTCGCGGCGAATGGAGAATCCGCGCTGTTGGAGATATTCGACGGCCAATCCGGCGGTCAGCAGCACGCCGTCGGGCCGCGACAGCGCCGCCAGCCCGGCCAGCAGGCCGACGATCCGCCATTGCTCTTTGCGGGCGTGGTAAAACGCCGCCGTGGACAAGGCGATGAACAGCGACATGGGATAGACGGCCGAGAGAAAAAACGAGGTGGGAAAGATCAGCACGTACCATGCCGAGCGAGCCGCGACGGTTTGGTCGTATCCCTCCAGCAGCAACAGGGCCATCATGTAGGCCAGGGCCACGATCAGGGCGAGATTGGAGATGACGATCCCCGCGATCAGGAATGCGTCGTCGCTTCCGCCGGCCAGCCGCCCGCCGAAGCGCATGAGCATGGGAAACAGCGGCGCGAAGGCGACGTTGGACTGCTGGCCGGGAATGAGCTGATAGCCGTCCCGGGCGATGGTGAGATACCAACGGCCGTCGAAATGGGACCACATGTCGATTGCGGCCGAGCCGGTGGGCAGGTCCCAGCCGACGGCCCGCGCGGCCGGAAGCCGGTAGATCGCGAAGCAGGCGACGCAGATCAGCAGCAGGCGCGTGAAGGCAAACGGGAGGATCACCGCGCGCAGCAGAAGTTTTCCCCTTTCCCGGTAATCCGGGAGAGAGGAATTGCCAAATGCGATTGGCCTGGCGGTTGCTTCCGCTTTCATTTACGAGCCTCGCCGGTAAACGGTTTCCCACTCAACCTGGGCTTCAGGGCGATAATTTTTCTGGACGTAATCTCTCAATTCCATCCACGCCCGGATGAAGTTCGCCTTGCGGGTTGGCCGAAGCCCCAACTCTTTGATGTGGTCGCTTTGCGCGTGAATGTAGCGATCGAATTGCGTCGGCAACACGATGTATTTGGGCCGGCGCTGGTCGAAGTCGCTCAACATCGCGTTGCAGAATTTCAGCGGGGCATCATCGTCGTTCGCCCAGAGAAAATTCATGAGATAGCGCGAGCCGGGCTGGAGATCCGTTCGGATCAGCAGGCGCATCATGCCGTTGAGCCAGACGGTCTCACCGGGCCGCGTGTGCGCCGCCAAATAATCTTCGGAGGCTGATGGCCGCAGGGCATCCCGGGCATGGGCAAGAACCTGGATGCCGCCGCCGCCGGAGAAAAACGCGGGAATCAGCAGCGCCGCGGCCAAGGGCCACGGGCGCGTCTTGCGTGGGATCAGGCCGAACAGCAAACCTGCCGGCGCCGCCAGAACCAAGAAATGATACGCGTACATCCGAGCCTGGGCCGCGATGCCGGCGGCTTCCAGCGTTATCCAAAGAATCGCGAAGAGCGCGATCGGCGGATTGATGCCGATGGCCTGGCGATGGCGCGGCCGGCGAAAGACCACGCCGCGGATCAGCATGGGGAAGCCGAGGATGATAAACACGATGACCGGTTTGAGGAAGTCCCAGGGTTCCCAGGCGGAATTGGCGGCGTAGCCGGCGATTTGCCGGGAGATTGCCGGCATGACGAGGAGCAAATCGGCGGCCTGAAGATAGAGCAGCGTGACGGCCAAAGGGATCGCCAGGCCGGCGGCGGCGGCGGCGGCGTGGGCGACAACTCGCCGCCCCCGAAAGATGACGGCGATGCCAAATGCAGCCAGCACGGCCAGCCCCGACGGCTTAATCATTGCCGCGACCCCGGCGGCCAGTCCGACCAGAAACGAGTCCCGGGCGTCATC
>JBEKIV010000062.1:0-16983 GCA_050011595.1 Tepidisphaeraceae bacterium | reverse complement strand
CTCCTTGAAAAAGGGTGGTAAGACGATTATGGGGACGGATCGTTTTTCGCGCAAATGTTCCTAAGTGCGCTGTCAGCGCAGAGTTAACGCAATCGCGCAAAAGGTTGCTTGCTCGCCGTATTTCACCGAAAAACGATCAAGCATCGCACCACACACGCTCAAATGAGTCGGTTTACCCCGCTGACCAACGCCCTTTCAAAGAACACCGAGAATCACGCCCACAACGTCGCGTCGCACTTCATGCACTACAACTACTGCCGGATTCATCAGACGACTCGCGTAACGCCTGCAATGGTTGCCGGCCTCACCAATCACGTTTGGGAAATCGAGGACTTGGCCGCGCCGGTCGAGGCGGAAGAACTGCGGGCAATCGTGGATGGGGAATTGAAGCGCGGCAAATATCGGCCCAAGGGATTGGAACCGGGACGTGGATTGGAACCGGGACGTGAGCGCTTAACCAGCCGGCGGAAAGCGCTCACGTCCCGGTTCCACTCATCACGTCCCGGTTCCACTCATCTACGGCGCACATCCGTCTTGCACGTGCCCGAAGAGGGGATACGATAATGTCCTCGTTAGGTTAATTCTAAACGGACGCGCAAACGGGGACGGACGCGTGTGTGTCTTGTAGCCGGAATGGATCGCGGTAGCAGGGTCAAGGACAAGTCGGGCTTTTGCACTGCGGGAGGATCATCATGTGGCGAGGGATAACACTGACTTTTATCGCTGTTTTTGTCGCCTTTGTTCAAAATTCCAAATCAATGGCACAGCCAGTCCTTGCCCCGCCTAATCCTCGCCTGCAAAAAGAAGCCAATAAGGCCGAAGCGGACGTAAAGGTAGCCGCATTTGAATTGGATTTGGCTAACAAGAATCTCAAGGCCGTTCAGGATAAGCTGGAAGACGAATTCAAGCAGAATCCCGACTGGATTGCCACGTCCGCCAAATTAGACGCGGCTAAATCTGCCCTCTCGGTTGCAACCGAACGCGCAGCGATTTCAATGGCGTCGAATCCAGATTTCGTTACGGCCAAAACGGAGCTTGACGATGCGCAGGACGCCTTAGATAAGGCAAAATCTGACGGTGAAGGTCCATCGGTTATTGCTCCCCTTGCCGTTGATCGGATGAAAGCCGCCGCCAAAGTCACCAAGGTAAAGGACGATGTTGTCAACAACAATGCGGTAGTTATTTCCGCAAGAGCAGACATGGCTGCCGCTCAATCTGCGGTCGATAAACTTCGCAGTGAATTCCTTGGCACTCTGTCCAGCAACGCGGACTGGAATAGTGCAAACCAAGTCACTAGCGACAAAAAGGAGAATTGGGTGGCAGCCAGGGCCAAATCGGAGGCAGCCGACCAATCGCTACGTCAAGACGAAGACGCCAAAGAACAGGAATACAACGGAGAAGTGGCGCAATGGAATGCCGACCATCCTCAATACCAACACGCACAGCATTATGAGCAAATTCAAGGGAAATAGTCGGAGATAGCGCCGAGGAGTTGCCATGAACCATTGGAACGCAAATGGCTTCCAGTTGAAATATGAGACATGGCAAAACCGAAGCAAACAGCTCCAATTATCGTCAATCCAGAGACCGTTTTTCGTTTTGCGGAGGCATTCCGCGTTGCCGTTGAAATGACCGTTCCCCAAATGGAGGAAATCAACCGCGAATACGACAATATCAGCGACAGCAACACCCTCGCCAGTCCCCGCGACCCCCGTGTCAGCCACCAGATAATCTGCCAGAAAAATACAAAGTAATCCACCACCTTTTTCCCTTGCAATTCGCCACGAGTTAGGTTATTGTTCAGGGTAGTCAAATGGGCGAATTCCGTCCCAATTCCCGGTCTGTTTTCTACTTTCTTCGTTCTACTCTCTGGAAGGTACCCCCCGGGGGGGTAGCGGGACATTTTGGGAAACGACTGTGGCATTTCAGTCGCAAAACCGGAAAAACTGCTCCGATTTCGCGACTTGTGAAATTGACCAAATTGGGGATTAGGAATGGACCACAGAGAGCACAGAGATAGAGCGGTGAATTCAGCATTTCTCTGTGCACTCTGTGCACTCTGTGCCCTCTGTGTCACCGCCTCTCAATAGGAAATAGGCAATTGGCAATCGGCAATCGTCAATCTATTCCGCCCTTGAACTGGCAACAGCCAACTCCCTGAGTACCATCATTGCCATGCACCCGCGCCTCATTCAGATCGTTCAATCTCTTCCGGCCAGCAAAGTTGTCCTCGTCGGCGACATGATGCTGGACAAATATCTGTACGGCAATGCCGAGCGAGTCTCGCCCGAAGCACCGGTTCTCGTGCTGCATTATCAGAACGAGGAGCTTCGCCTCGGCGGAGCGGCCAACGTCGCGTCCATGCTGGCGACGCTCAACGCGAAGGTGCGGGCCATTGGGATCGTCGGGAATGATCCCGCGGCGCAGGACGTGCGCCGGCTGATGCAAGCGGCCGGCATTGATCCGAGCCTGCTGATCGTCGCCGACGACCGGCCCACCACCAGCAAGCTCCGCCTCGTCGGCGCGGCCCAGCATCGCCATGCACAGCAGCTCATGCGGCTGGATTTCGAGAATGCCAGCCCCGTTTCCGATCGCCTGGCGGCAAAGCTGCTCGCCCAGGCCGAGCAGGCGATTGCCGATTGCGACATTGTTTGCATCGAGGATTACAACAAGGGCGCGTTGCCGCCCGACGTTTGCCGGGGCGTGATCGCGGCCGCCCGGCGACGGGGGATTGCGGTTTTGGTCGATCCGGCATCGCTCGGGGACTATTCAAAATATGCCGGCGCCACGGCGATCAAGCTGAATCGCACCGAAGCCAGCCGCGCCGCCGGGCGGCCGGTCGAAGGGCCCGATGATTTTCAACCGGCCGCGGAAAAGCTGCTGGAACAGTTGAACGTGGAAGCGGCGATCCTGACGCTGGACCGGCACGGCGCATTTCTGGCGACGCGCGACGGCGAGCGCCGCTGGCTGAAGCACGCCAGTCCCCGGCAGGTGTTCGATGCCACGGGCGCGGGGGACATGGTGTTGGCGATGCTCACCGTCGCCCGCGCGGCCGGCGCGGATTGGGTGGAAGCCGTCGCGCTCGGCAACGTCGCCGCCGGCTTGGAAGTCCAACGCTTCGGCACCGTCGCCATCAAGCCGAGCGAGATCATCGCCGAAATCCAGGCCGAGGCCCACGATCGTCCCGGCAAGGTGCGCGCGATCGAAACGTTGCTGCCCGAACTGGCCGCCCATCGCGCCAGCGGCAAACGCATCGTCTTCACCAACGGCTGCTTCGACTTGATCCATCTGGGCCACGTCAAATATTTCCAGTTCGCGCGCAAGCAGGGCGATCTGCTGGTCGTCGGGGTCAACACCGATGAAGGCATTCGCCGGCTCAAAGGCCCCAAGCGGCCGATCCTCAACCAGGCCGACCGCCTGGGAATCCTCGAGGAACTGGAAAGCATCGACTACCTGGTCTGTTTCGACGAGGACACGCCCCAGCGCCTCGTCGAGCAAATCCGTCCCGACGTTCTCGTGAAGGGCGCGGACTATCCGAAGGAACAGGTCGTCGGCTGGGACGTTGTCGAATCCTACGGCGGACGGGTCGAACTGGCGCCGCTGGTCGACGGCAAGAGCACAACCGCGGTTATCCAGCGAATCCTGGAGAATTACCGCTGAGACCTCTTCAAGCGGCGATTGATCGCCGCTCGGCTGCCGGGGCTGACCGAATTGTCCGGTTCAAAACCCGGTTTGTGCATTGTCAGCCGATCGGGTCCGGGATATGTATGAATCCAGGAACTATGATTAACAAAGGAGCATCATCATGCCTCGAATACACGAAACGAACACCTCGAGCCACGCCGGCTCGGCGACGGACGAATTGAAGGAAAAGGCCGTCCAGGTCGGCAAGGACGTGCTGGAGATGGGCGGAGCGGTTCGAGATGTGGCCCACGAGCAGTTTGATCACATGCGGGACCGCGCCTCGGGTTACGTCAAGCAGGGCCGCGAAAAGATTGGGCAGTGGGAAGACGGGCTGGAAAGCTATATCCAGGATAAGCCGCTCCGTTCCCTTCTGCTGGCCGCCGGCGCCGGGCTGCTGCTCGGCTTGCTGTGGCGGCGGCGGCGTTGATTCGCTGAGGCGAATCTTAATGGCAGGCTATGGAGTCGGATCGCGCAAATTCCGCGCCGCCCGAAAACGATCCGGCAGAATCCCGCTCGGAATCTCCCGAGCCAGACGCCTCTGCCGAAGAGGCGTCCACTTCACTGCGCAGCCGGCTGGAAGAGTTGGCCGATTACTTCGCCTATTACCTGGCCAGCCGGATCGACGCCCTGAAACTCGCGGTCAAACGGCGAATCATCTTTGGCGTGATGGTTGCCGTGGCGGCGCTGGCGGGCGCCGGCGCGATTGTGACGGCGGTCGTGCTGCTGTGCGAAGGAATCTGCGATGGTCTTTCCGTATTTCTTGGCCATCGGTGGGCCGGGGAATTGGCCACCGGCGTCTTGCTTCTGGGCGCGCTGGCGCTGATCGG
Organism: Tepidisphaeraceae bacterium; assembly: GCA_050011595.1. Classification (GTDB taxonomy): domain Bacteria; phylum Planctomycetota; class Phycisphaerae; order Tepidisphaerales; family Tepidisphaeraceae; genus PALSA-1353. The sequence goes on along the minus strand of JBEKIV010000062.1, from coordinate 12,472 downwards.
GTATCTGATTCTGAGCCGGCTCATCCGGCAGTCGCGTCGCCGGACGATCGGGAAATACGAGGAGTTTCGCGCCCGGCAACGGGAGCGTTACGGTCGCGACGTAGCCGGCCAAGGCGGCGATGGTGAAGCTCATGGGCGAAGCTGAGTATCTCGAGCAGCAATCGGAGCATGCCAAGGCGGCGATGCGCGCCACGCTGGATGAGATGCGGAGCGAAGCAATCCGAGCCGTCGATCCGCGGCGATTGACGCGGGCTCATCCGTGGACGTCGCTTGCGGTGGCGGCGGCGGCAGGCTTCGCCGCCAGTGGTTTGGCCGATCGCTCGCCCCGGCCGGATTCTGGTCAATCCCAAACCACCCCTCGGCCGGACATTGCCAGATTCCTCTCCATCGCCCGGCAGATCGTATCTTTCGCCATGCCGATAGCCCAGAGCCTGTGGGCGGCCCATTTGGCAACTTCGGAAGGCCGATCCAACGGCGAGAATCCTTCCCAAACCCCCATGTCCGGGGCCTCCGCCCCGCCCGGTCCTGAATGACGCTATCCCTTGCCCCTCTTTCCAGGGGTCACGCCACGTTCGTTGTTGCGCAGCCATTTTTTTGTTGGAGTATTTTCACTCCGGGGGTAGGCTGAATTCCGCCGGGAAATCGTCCGCCGCGCTTTGGCAACCGCGATCGCTCGTTTGATTCTGGACAAAATATGATTCGCGGAATTCATCGATTCATTTCGCTTGGGTTATTGGCCTGCGCGATGGCGGCGACGGTTGGTCTTTCCAGCGATAATGCGAGCATACCGCTTCGGAAAAACGCGGCGGTATCGGCGCCCCAGGTTGCGTCAAGATGGATGGAAGTCCGCATCCGCCGGCTGCATCTGGTCCGGCCGGACCTGATCCCGTATCCCATCGCCTACGAAACGATCTGCTGAACGTTTTTGCCATGCGCCGGCCGGTTTTGCTGCCGGATCGTCATCGCCACGTCCGCCAGTGCATCGGCGGCAAATTGGACATCCTGCCCGCTGAGAAACGGCCCGAAACTCAATCGGGTCGCGCCTCCGGCCGCCGCCGTTCCGATTGCCTGATGCGCCAGTGGCGCGCAATGAATCCCCGATCTGGTAAGGATTCCGTAATTGGATTCCAGCACCGCGGCCAATTCGTGCACGTCCAGTCCTTCAACCGTGACGGAAAACACGCCGAGCCGGTTCTTTACTCCGTGCGGGCCGAAATACGATAGCCCCTCGACGTCGCTGATCCCGTCGATAAACGTTCCGCACAGTTCCGTCCCGTGGCGAGCGATGTTTTCGATGCCCTGGTCCAATAACCAATTCACGCCTTCGGACAGTCCGATAATCCCGATGGAGTTGTGGCTGCCCGGTTCGTACTTGTCGGGAAGAAAATCCGGCTGTCGGTCGCTTTCGCTGACGGAGCCTGTCCCGCCTTCCTTGATTGGCCGCAAAGCCTTTTCCATGCCGGGGCGGACGTAGAGAAAACCGGTGCCGAGCGGCCCGAGCAAGCCCTTGTGTCCCGGCGCGGCCAAGAGGTCGATGAAATCGGCCTGAACGTCGATCGGCCAGTGCCCCGCCGACTGGGCCGCATCGACCAACAACGCAATGCCGTGCCGGCGGGCGATCTTTCCGATTTCCCGGATGGGCTGAATCGTGCCGGTCACGTTGCTCGCGTGGGTCACGGCGATCAGGCGCGTATCCGGCCGAATCGCCTTTGCGATCGTCTGGGGATCGACCAGTCCGCTCGACGGATCGATCGCCACGCGGGTCTGCTCGACCCATCCGAGGTCCGCCAGCGCGTTCAGCGGGCGAAGGATCGAATTGTGATCGATCTGGGAGCAGATGGCGTGCCCCGCGCGCCCGGGGCCGAACAGTCCCTTGATGGCCAGGTTCAGCGCGTCGGAGCAATTCAGCGTGAAGATGAAGTGGTCGCTGTTTTCGCCGTGGAAGAGCCGGTTGAGACGCCGGCGGCATTCGGAGAGCAGCGCGCCGGTCTCGACCGCCTCGCGATAGGCTCCACGGCCGGCGCTGGCGCCGATCTCGTTGGCGTATCGCACCATCGCTTCCATCACCTGTTTCGGCTTCGGAAAGCTGGTGGCGGCGTTATCCAGATAAAGCCGGCGCGGCGATGCCGACGACGGCGATGCGGGCGAAGATTTTACTTCATCGGACATAACTAATGGCTCGCGAACCCCGAATGATAGCGGAAAAACGGCGGGAATGTCATCACCAGAACGCCCAATCATGCGTGTAAAGCACGTAAACGCCCAGCAGCAAATTGGTAACGGCATGCGCGATGATGCACGCCCCCAGGCTTCGCGTCCGCACCAGCAGCACCGCGATCATGCTTCCCCACACGATGGCGGTCATCCACTGAATGTGAACGCCGGCAAACGCCAGGGTCACGATGGCAAACGACTTCCAATCCCATTCGCCGACTTCGGCGAGTTTGAAATCGTTGGGCGCGGCAATCGTGCGCCAGAGAAAATCACGCCAGAAATATTCCTCCATGAACGGCACGACCAACACCGGGCCGAGCAGGCGAATCACGATGAACGTCCAAAGCATCGCCGGGGAAGAAATCTGGTGGAACGGATCGAACGGCTCCGCGCCCGGTCGAGGATAATTCGGCCAGAGATGCAGGATCAGCTTCTCCATTCCAACCCATTGCACGATGCCCACGATGCCGACGATCCCGCCGAGCCACGCGTAGTTCCATTTGATTTTCGTGTAATGTTTGCGGAACAGCATCAAGAGCCACGCGGCCGCCAGGGTCTTAAGTACGTACGACCAAGGAAAGACCGACGACCAATGTCCCCCGGCGAACGTGAAAAGCAGAAACACGAGCATCGGCAACACGTAGGCCGCGTCGTCGCCCACCCAGCGATCGAGGCCGGTTTTGCGGGCTTGAGGAGATGAGGATTCTTCCACGGTCATCGGCTCGCCGGAGCATTGTGGCGTCGAGGCCGGTGCGGTTGCAAGGGCTGGACCACCTGAATGATGGCGTGCATTTCGTGGACCGGGCTCGTCGCATTCTGTACTGGAACGAAGTCGCCGTTCGCCTGACCGGCCACAGAGCCGAAGAATACCAGGAGCACAACGATCCCTTTACCCTTCTACGGAATTGGCTTGGTCCCCAGATAATAGGCTTCCTGCCGTTCGGCATCGAACGCCCAGGCGCTGAGGGTCTGCGTCCCGGTCGGAATCGACGCGGGATCGACTTGGCACATCCAGCCCAACTTCCCCGCATTCGGTTGGCGCAGCCACCGCACGGCATCCGGCCTCTCGGAATGCTCCGTCGTTAGCGACAAAATGCGCAGAGACGCCGATGGGCCGTCGGCCGTGACAAAAATGCAATCCGCTTGTTCGCGGCGTGAAGCGAGCCATCCCCAACCGGTGCAAAAATATTTTCCATCAGGCGCCGCCGAGATGTAATCAAAGGAACCCATCGGCGAGTTGGTGGGCCTCACCAATTTGCGGACGTCGGGGTCGTGGATGAGCGGAGGAGAGAGATATCCCCATTGGTCCAGCAGCGGCGCGATCGTTTCGATCTTGCCGGAACTGGGGTAGAGCAAACTCAGCCCGGAAGCGTTGTGGCATATCGGAAACAGTTCCAGGGCCGCCTTTCCACCGAGACGGGCACGTGCGCGATCATGCATGTCCCGCGCCCCGGCGATGTCGGTCTCGGTTTGCAGCGCCAGAAGCGCAATGGAAAGCAGTGCGAGGATGACCTGTTTGGATCTTCGCCAGCCCGGATTCATTCGGCGTGAATCATCCCCGTGCAGGGGAATCAGATAGATGAGCGCGACGATCAGAAACACCGAGAAGGCACAATAGCGCGAGGCGAGCGATGAGTTCAGACCCGTTCCCGCCCGACCCAACGAGGTGATGGCGGCGGAACACGCCGAATACGCGGCCAGAACCAGCCAGGGCATACTGCGGCGCAAAAGGTCGCCGTCCCTTCGGCGAAGATAGGTGCGCAGGACAACTGTTGCCAGCATCAGCAGCAGAACGGCGCCGACGGCCACAACCAGCGGAATGTGCTCTTGTTCTCTTCCCGATTTCAGCGGTGATCCAAGAAACGCCATGAAAAATTGCAACAAGAGCTTGGGCGCTTCCAGCGGATTTACAAGGACTGCGGCCTCAGAAGGGTGGTAATTGCGAAAGAACAGGCCAACTGATCCGATCGCACCGACGGCCCATGCAAACCCGCACAGGGTCGCGGCCCGGAGCGACGGCCTTGGAGTTCCAGACCAAAGCCACAGCGCGGGCGGCAGCAGAAGGAACGCGAGCATCCCGTTGGCATAGGAAAACGTCGCGATAATGGACAGAGCCAGGCCCGCCGCGACTTTCACCGCGAAGTTGGTGTGGCACTGAAAAATAACCAGCGCCGTGGTTATGCAAACGATCGGAAGATAGACCACGATCTGGAGTCCCAATAGCCAGTTTTCCTCTGCGGCCAGCGTGAAAATCAGGCAGTTGCCCAGGAACCACAACCATAGGCGACGCTCCGCCGAACCGTTCAGCGTTCGCCCGGCCAGACACAGGACATTCCAGGAAACAATCCATGCCAAAACGAGAGTGACACCCATGTCGTAGCAGACGTTCCACCGCGTGGGTAAGCCCAGCGCCAGGATGATGAGGCGGGGGAAGAACTTTCGGCTCTCGCAGTGCTGGGAGATTAGATAGGCGAACGTCAGCGTGTGGGTATGCGAGCGGACGAAAAGCTCGGCGACGCCCCATTCGTCCCATGCCGGCACGTTGACGCACCAATGCCAGACCAGAAACGTCAGCAGCGCGCCCGGCCCCAGGGCAAGGACGAACAAAATCACACGCGATAGTCTGTCATTCGCTGGCATGCACCGCCACGACGTGATTGCCCGCATACGCGATATATAAGAGCGATACGCTTCCGGGCAACACGGACAAGTTAGACCCATATCCCGACCGTCATTCTCATGGAAAGGCTCGCGTCGTTTATAGATGCCCGGCGAAAGTAATCGTGCTTTCACTGTATGGGCCTGAAAAGATACCGGTGGTTATGTGAAACCTCGTCAGGCGGAATGAAAAGGTCGGGATTCGGCGCCCCGGTGGCCTTTGAGAAATACGGGTCCAGCGCCTCCGCTTGTCTCAAGAGTTCATCCGCCTGTTCCTTGTGACCCGAATGAAGCTTGTACTTGTATTGCACTCCCAGCGCGTACGCCCGCATCGGCAGCACCGGCGAGGAATCCAGATATCTGCTCACCGCCGCATCTCCGGAGGCAACTGCCCCGCGAAATAATTCAGACCCGTTACCTGCCCGCATCGCCGACCAAGTATGATAGATGCTGAGATCCAGGAAAAGGAACGCCTTCCCGGAATCAATTTTAATCGCCTTCTCAAAACAGGCTACCGCGTCATCAACTTTGTCCGCTCTTAAATAGGACTTTCACCAATCTTCGAGCACATCGGCATCGCCTTCATGTTTCTCCAGAACGCTTTGCCAGTAAGCAACGTTGTTCGCATCTTCCGGCATCAGGATTGACCTGGCTTTTGCGCCAAATACCGCGTCCATTCCTTCCAACGTCCGGGCATACTTCTCAGCCTTTGATTTGTCGCCACCCTGGTTCTCGGGAAGCGTTCCATAAATCTCGACCAGGTAGAGCATGGCCTGGCGATAATCCGGCTTGAGCTTCAGCGCCGATTCAAAAGCGCCGCACAAACTGGCGACCTTTTCCCTGGCGTCAGGCCTGTTTTGCATTAAAGAGGGATAGGCTTGAAGCAAGGCAATGTGTCCATCAAAAAACGGGTATATCACATTGCCGGGATCAATCTCTTCGGCCCTGGCCATCGACTGCTGCGCCTCTCCCAATCTTTCCGTCAAACTTCTTGGATTCCTCGAGTCTCCCAGCGCTATATGCACCATGGTTCTGGCCAGCTCATAATTTGCCGCCGCATCGCGTGGATCTTCCCGGAGGGTCTTTTCCAGCAGCATTCTGGCTTCATCCACCTTCCCCAGCATCCTTAACTTGTAGGCATCCCCCGCAATATTCGTGGATTCCGTTTGTCCAAACGCGGCCTGGACGCACAGTCCCGGCGCCAATGCCGCCCACAGCACCAACGCCGCGGCGATTCGCCTAATGACATAGGTATTCATGTTTGCCTCCTCTCAGCTACGGGTAACTTGACGTGACCCAAGCCCTTATACGAGAACAAAGCGCCAAAAAGACACGTTCGTGACATCCGTCAATTCAATCCTTCGCCTCCCGTCCTCCCGGTTGGGAATTCGGGTTGATCGCATGTTAACATATACTAACCTAAACGTCAAGCTCCAATCCGCTGGAGGAGAATCAGCAACCAAACGCGTCGATGAGATGCCGGATGAGGTTTTCCTTGACGGCCTGAAGGGACGGCGAACCTGCGCCGAGGATTTTGGCGATGCTGGTGACGCCGCGGTTTTCCAGGCCGCAGGGGACGATGTGCGCAAAGCCGCTGAGATCGATGGCTACGTTCAGGGCCAGGCCGTGCAGGGTAACGCCGCGGCGAATGCGCACGCCGATGGCGCAGATTTTCGCCGGCTGGCCGCCGTCGAGAGTCCATATGCCGACAGCCTTGGGATCGGTTTCGGCTTGGATACCAAGTTCCGTCAATGTCGCGATCACGATGGCCTCCAGGCGATGCACGTATCCGCCGACGGAAAGACGATGATCGGCCAGGCGGATGATGGGGTAGGCAACGATCTGGCCGGGGCCGTGGAAGGTGATATCGCCGCCGCGGTCGCTATGGACCAAGTCGATGTTTCGCCTGGCCAGTTCTTCGGGGCTGGAAATCAGGTTGACTATGGATTCCGCGCGGCGGCCCAGTGTGATCACCGGGGAATGTTCGACGATGAGTATCGTCTCCGGTCCCCCGGCGACGACGCTTTGGTGCGCCCGCTCCTGCACGTCCCACGCGCCGCGGTACGGCATGCGGCCAAGATCATTCACCACGATCGATGTCGGCATCTTTCGGAAAGACTAGAATACGCGAATGGAAATGTCATCTTCCGGCGTCGATGCCCAGATCAGAAAACACCACGCGGCAGGATGAGAACGCCCCGGACCTTGTGAGCCGAACCTCCAATTATGTGCCGGGCATGTTAGAATCCCCGCGGTTCGGCTGCCAAATTAAATGTCGATGAGTTGCTGGTGCCGGCAATGACCGCGTTCGCTTCCATCAATTTCCCCTGTCCGGATTGCGGGGCACTGTTCGCCTTGACGCCGCGGGTCGCCGCTCGCAAAATTCAATGCCCATGCGGCCGGGTTTTCATGGCGCCGCCCATGCCTCAATTGCCGCCCGAACCCGAGCCTTACGCCATCGATACCGGGCAAATTAAATCTAAGTCGCAATCCGCTTCCTCCGGTGCCGCGGGCGAATCGGCGTCGACGTTCCGCGATCTCTATCCACATCGCGGGACCGCGTCTCTCACCACGGGCGACCTGGAGACCGAGTTCTCTCTTGCACGGGATCGCGTGATTCCCATAGTCCTTCTATTGGCCGGCCTGGCGCTCAGGGTGGGTGAAATGCCGTTTGATCGAACCCTCGACCACGCGAATCTGGCAGAGGGGTTGGCCGTGATGGCGTTTCAGATCGTGCTTGCCGTGGCGCTGATGCTCGCGGGGGTGTTGGTCGCATCGAAAATCCTGGCGACGAATTTCGGGCCCGTGGGCACCGCCGTGCTCAAACTCGCCGGTATGTCGATCTTCGCCTGGGCCGCGGGAGCGGCCGTTGTCATCTTGCTGCAATACAACATTCGCGCATTTGTGATCGCCATCCACCTGATCTTCATCATTTATTCCGTCACGTTCTGGACGCTTTTTTCCCTGGATGTGCAGGAGGCGATCTTGACGGTGGCGATCTGCGCGCTGCTTCAGAACGCCGCCACGCTGGTGATCTTCTCCAGCGGCAATTAATGGCGCATGAGGAGAAATCTATGTCAACCACGGGTCCAGACCGCATCGTATGTCCGAGCTGCGGGCGCTCCGGGCCGTACCGTCCGGAACTGGCCGGCAAGCGATTGAAGTGCAAAAACTGCGGCGGAATCATACAAGTCCCGGTCCGCAGTCTGCCGGTTGAGGCATCAGATGAACCGCTTCGACCCGAGCCTATCGCGCCCGCGCCCTCCGCGCCGGCCGACGACCCCGACGCGGGTTATGAAATTCGCCAGGCGCCTGAATCCGACAATCGTCCGGTTCAGCGGCCCCCGAATGTGCTGGCCTATGGAACCGGCGCCGCGCCGGCGCCCGAGCCGGCCCCGTCAGCCTACCCCACCTATCCCAGGCCCAAGACCTATTCCAGCAATTCGGCCGCCGAACAATCGAATCTGATCCGCATGGTGATCCTCATCGCGGTCATCACGGTCGTCATCGGCGGATCGATCTACGGAATTAAAATGTTGAAAGGGCCCGGCTCAAGCACCCCTCAGCTCGGTGAGGATGCGGACATCGAAGCCAAAATCTCAGACGAATACCACAAGGAAGTTCACGATTGGTTCCAGGAAGATCCCAGCCGAATCATGGGGCCGTGGAGTCAAAGTCAGGCCATTTCCCAGGCCGACCGATGGCACCAGCAAGGCGCCAAGCAAGTGCTGGCGTTTGGATCACGCATTTCCTTGGTCGTCGTGATTGAACTACCCGACGATCCGGCCCAGCGCAAGCCGATTTTCGATTGGCAGGCACAGTGGCATAGGGAGCATATGACCAAAGTCTGGACCGATGTCGGTCAGAAATACTTGATGATTCGCCTCGGGATATAAAGCAGTTCTCCTTTTCCAGTTCTTTGGCGTTACCGAAATCAATTACATCCACCAATTCAAGTCGATGTGCTGAAACACGCTGTCGTGCTGGTCCATTTCGGCCAGCTCAACCTTGCGCAATTCCGATAGCTGGCGACCGGTGGTCAATTCCTCGGCCATGAGCGTGGCGCGGTCGAAATTCGTGGCGTGGCCGGAGAAACGCTGGATCCCGTAATCCACCGCGCCGTGGGAGTGAACGACAAACGGCCAGTCGCTGGCCTGCAACAGGAGCAATTGCCGGCCGGCACGCTGCATCAGGTCGCGCACGCCCTCGTTGGTTTTCCAGGGCAAATCGTGCAGGAGCTTGAGCATGCGGTTCTCCGCGCGGTATTCGATTTCCCACATCCAACGATTGCGGTCGTTGATCCAGACGCTGTGATTTCCTTTTTCGCCCCAGGAGCCTTCGGGCAGCCGCATCACTTTGTCCGGCGGATGATGGTACAGGGCCTCTTCCGACGTCCTCAAGTTGACCTCGCGGCTGTTGGCCAGCGTGAGAATGACGTCGCGGAGGAATCGGGGCCCCTCGAACCACCAGTGTCCGAACAACTCGGCGTCGAAGGGAGCGACGCAAACGCCCTGGCGGCCGGTGCGATCGCGATGTTCGCGCAGCACGTCGCGCACGACGTTGCAGAAATGCTGGGCGTGCTCGAAAATCTTCGCCGAAACATCGTCGGGATAATACGGGTCTTTGTCGCCCAGGCCGGCCTTGTTGTGGGTGACCTTCCAGTATCGCAGGCCGCGTTCGTTGTGCTTTTTGTGGAATTCCAGGTAGACCCCGTTGCCGGGGTATCCGGTGGTGCCGCTCCAGACCTGTTCGCTGACGCGGGGATGCCGGCCAAAGGCGAAGCATCGGGGCGGTTGCGGCCGGCTGACAACGCCGGCCGGCTCCAGCACTTCCCGCCACCCCCGCCGGGTGTCCCAATGCAACTGCGCATCGTTCACGGGATGGAAATTTCCCTGGTCGAAAGTCCCAAGCGGATGCCCGCCTGTGATCAAATGCGTATCGACGAAAAAATGGGTGATTCCGGCATTGGCGATAAAGTCTTCCAACCCCGTCCGATGGCGTGGGTTGTCGTATAAGACGGATGGGAGCCAATGCTCCCATTCCGGCCGGTAGGCGCATTCCGGCAGCCACATTCCGCGCGGCTTGATCCCCAGGCGCTGCTCGCTGACATAGACTCCGGCGGACATCTGGGCCGAAATCGCCTGATCGTTCAGCACCAGGGGGGTGTAGGCATGGGTGGCGTTGCTGGTGAGGATCTGGATGTGCCCTTCCTTGAACCGCTGGGCGAATTCAGCGGGAACGTCGCGCTTGATGCGCTCGAAATGGGCGAGGCGATCCTGATACCACTTCTCCCATTGGCCGGCGAGATAGGCGAAATGGAGCTGGCCGGCCCTTTCAAATTCATTGCGGTCGGCGGCTGCGCGGGCGGCACGCTCGTTAAGATATTCCGAAAATCCGGCCTTGAAGCGGTCGTGGGCAAGCTGCTCAAGCAGCACGGGGGTCAGACCGATAGTGACCGCGGGTCGTGCTTTGAGGAGGGCACATTCGCCGATCATGTCCAGGATCGGCAGATAAGTTTCCGCGGCCGCCTCATACAGCCACGCCTCCCCGTGCGGATACGAACCGTGATGCAGAACGTAAGGCAAATGCCCATGTAGCACGATGCACAGAGTGCCCAGCGCGTCGCTCATAACGTCATGCTAACCGCCGCCATGAGGCGTGACCATATTGCCTGGGATGCGGTGACAAATTGCGTGAAGATGAAGGATATGTCTTGTCAAAAAGATGTTCCGAACGGTAGACTTATCGCATTGCAGGGCGGCACACCTGCGTCCTCCGGCATGGGAACCTGGTCGAATCGGACTGAGGGCGCCCCGATGCTGCAGCAACCGCACATCTTTCCACCGATGCCCCAAATCGGCATGTCGGAGTCGCAGTACGCGGCCTTGGCACGCCAAGCCGACGCCGACGGGAGCATCTACGCCCACGAAGCCGCCAAGGTAGGCCAGTACATCACGTTGGCGCTCGACCCGCATCTGGATTGGCCCGCCAAGCTGCGGTATTTCCAGCACGCGTTGAAGCGTCATTGCGTTCCTCCGCCGGTTCCCGATGAACCGGTTTGGGTGTTCTATCGCGACCTGGCCGATCTCGTGCGGCGATACGCCGGCTATGAGGCCCTTCGACTGGCCAGCGCGGAAGACGACCTTTATGCCACCCGCCTGGCCCTGGGCGCCGCTCGAGATGCCGTCGAATCCGACGCAGAAGTATTCTTTTCCCAACTCCTGGGCACCGGCGACAGGCGGCCCGATTGGGTCAGCGAGGACGATTGGCTTCAGCTAAAACTGATCCGCGATCAGTGGATGTGAGCCCGCGGCATAACCCCACTAAAGACTGCCGGATAAAGGCTGATTGGAACGCAATGCTCAGCCGGATCGGCGTTAATTGTTTGCAGGTACGGGGCAATCAGTCCCCGCCGCCGCTCGATGGCAATACGCCGAATCCGGTATACTTCGGTCGTGCCAAATTCCTTGCACGATAGACCGCGGCCATGACCCGAACCACCATCGACCAGAGCATCCAAATTGCACTCCGGCACCATCAGGCGGGCCGCCTGGCGGAGGCCCAGAGGATTTACCGCCAGATTTTGGCCCGGCAGCCCAATCATGCGGATGCATTACATCTGTTGGGCGTGCTGGCGGGACAGGCGGGCCGGTTGGACGAGGCGCTGGATTTGATCCGGCGGGCGATCGCGATTTGTTCCACCAATGCGCGCTATCACAGTAATCTCGGCAAAACCTTAAAGGACGCAGGGCAACTCGATCAGGCCATCGCTTCCTATCGGCAGGCCGTTCGGCTCAAGCCTGATCTTGCCGAGGTCCACTACAACCTCGCCAACGCCTTGAAGGATAAGGAGCAATTTGGCGAGGCGATCGCTTCCTATCGGCAGGCCATTCGGCTCAAGCCTGATTACGCCGAAGCGCACAGTAATCTCGGAAACGCCTTGAAGGACAGCGAGCAACTTGACGAGGCCATCGCTTCCTATCGGCAGGCCATTCGGCTCAAGCCTGATCTTGCCGAAGCGCATTGCAATCTCGGAAACGCCTTGAAGGGCAAGGGGCAAATTGACGAGGCGATCGCCGCCCTTCGGCAGGCCATTCGGCTCAACCCCGATCTTGCCGACGCACACTATAACCTGGGCAATGCCTTAGAAAGCAACGGGCAACTTGATGAGGCGATCACGGCCTGTCGGCAGGCCATTCGGCTTAAGCCTGATTTTCCCGAAGCCTACTGCAATCTCGCAAACGCCTTGAAGAACATGGGGCAACTTGACGAGGCCATCGCTTCCTACCGGCAGGCGACGCGGCTTAAGCCTGGTTACGCGCTGCCGCACAGTAATCTGATCTACACCCTTCATTTTCATCCCGGTTACGACGCCAGGATGATCGACGAGGAAGCCCGTCGATGGAACCAACAGCACGCCGAACCGCTCCAGAAGTTCATTCAGCCACATACCAATGATCGCAACCCCGACCGCCGACTGCGCATCGGCTACGTGTCGCCGGATTTCCGCGAGCATTGCCAATCGTTCTTCACGATTCCGCTGCTGTCGAACCACGATCGGAAGGCGTTCGAAATCTTCTGTTATGCCGACCTCCGCCGG
>JBEKIV010000061.1:0-17376 GCA_050011595.1 Tepidisphaeraceae bacterium | reverse complement strand
GTGGCCGAGACCCACAACAACCTGGGCAACGCGTTGCTGGGCAAGCGGCAACTGGACGAAGCGATCGCCGAGTTCCAACTGGCCCTGCGGCTCAAGCCGGAATCCGCGGACATCCACCGGAATCTGGGAACGGCGTTGTATGACAAGGGCCGTCTGGAGGAGGCGATCGCGGCCCATCGCCAGGCCATCCGGCTCAAGCCCGATTATGCCGAGGCGTATAACAATCTCGGCGCGGCACTGCAGAGGGTGGGCCAGAAGGAGGCGGCAGCGGCGGCGTATCGCCAGGCCATTAGACTCAAGCCGGGTACGGTGCAGTGGGAATTCACATTGGCGGCGTTATCGGGAAATCGTTCGGTCGCAACCGCTCCCACGCAATATGTCCGGGAATTGTTTGACGATTACGCGGCGAGGTTCGACAAACATCTGGTCGAGGAACTGCATTACCGTGCTCCGCAACAACTGCTGCGGGCGGTTCGTCAGGCCACGCCGCGGCGAGATTTGGACGTGCTGGATTTGGGGTGCGGCACGGGATTGTGCGGGCGGGAGTTTCATTCATACGCCCGCCGATTGGTCGGGGTGGACCTGTCGCCGGCGATGATCCGCGCGGCCGAGACGCGCGGGATTTACGATCAATTGATCACCGGGGAGATATTGCCCGTGCTTCGCGAGGCGCCTGGGAGCTACGACTTGATCGTGGCCGGGGACGTGCTGATTTACGTGGGAGATCTGACGGACTTCATGCCGGCCGTCGCCGGGGCGCTGCGAAGCGGCGGATTGTTCGCCTGCTCGATCGAAGATTACGACGGCCAGGGTTTTTTCCTGCATCCCGAAGCGCGATTCGCCCATTCGATCGGCTATCTTCGCAAGATGGCAGGGGAAAGCGGCCTGAGCGAAATCTCCGCCGACAAAGCCGCGATCCGACGCAATTTCGGCGTTGACGTTCCCGGCCGGATCGTGGTTCTAGGCAAATCGACTTGAACGACGTTCAGTGGCGGGGAATGCAATCAATCGCGATTCACATCTTCTGCCGGCCGGAGATGGCGTCGGCGAGGATGTTCTTGTTGGCGTATTCGATGTTGCTCCCGGCGGGCAGGCCGCGCGCCAACCGCGTCACCTGGATGTGCGGGAATCGAGAGGCGATCAGATTCTGGACGTAAAGAGCCGTTCCATCGCCGTCGACCGTGGGGTTGGTGCCCATGATGACCTCGCGGATTTGCCCGGCCTCCAGGCGTTTGGCCAGCGACTCGATGGTCAGATCTTCCGGATGCGATTCCTCCAGGGGGGCGATCCGGCCAAGCAGAACGTGATAAACCCCGCTGTACAGCCCCGTGGATTCCAGCGCCAGCAAATCCTTCGGCTGCTCGACGACGCATAGGAGAGATTGGTCCCGCGTGGGACTGGCACAAATGGCGCACGGGTCCTGTTCCGTCAGGTTGAAGCAGATGCCGCAATATCGAATGCGCGTTTTGACGTCACGGATGGCATCCGCCAGCTTCATCGCCTCCTCGGGGCTTTGCTTGAGCAGATGAAACGCGATGCGCTCGGCGGAGCGCATCCCGATGCCGGGAAGCCGTGCCAGCTCGTTCATCAGCGTCTGAATGCTTTGCGTGTAGGTGGACACCCATTACCCCGCGGCCTTGGCGGATTGACGGCGGGCCTTTTCCAGCACGATTCCCATTTCGCGGAACTTTTCGTAGCGGCGTTCCAGCAGGTTCTCGACCTTTTGCCGCTTGAGCTCGCGAAGCGTCTTGGCCAGGTATTGCTCGAGGCTGTGGGCGGCGGTGCGCGGATCGCGATGAGAGCCTCCCAGGGGCTCGTGAATGATCGTGTCGATGACGCCAAGCTGCTTGAGATGGCCGCTGGTGAGGCGAAGGCTGTCGGCCAACTGGGCGGCGCCGTCGTTGCCCTTGAACAAAATCGCCGAACACGCCTCCGGACTGATGACCGAATACCAGGCGAACTCCAGCATCGCCACGCGATCGGCCACTCCGATGCCCAAGGCTCCGCCGCTGCCCCCCTCGCCGATAATCACCGAAACGATGGGCGTCTTGAGCCGGCTCATTTCCAACAGATTGCGGGCGATGCTCTCGGCCTGCCCGCGCTCCTCGGCGCCGATGCCGGGATATGCCCCCGGCGTGTCGATCAGCGACACCACCGGCAGGCCGAATTTCTCCGCCAGCTTCATGCCGCGAAGCGCCTTTCGATACCCCTCCGGATGGGCCAATCCGAAAAAGCACTTGATCTTTTCCTTGGTATCCCGGCCCTTGTGATGGCCGATCAACACCACCTTCTGTCCGCCCAGGCGAGCCAGCCCGCAAACGATCGCCGGGTCATCGCCGAATCGCCTGTCCCCGTGCAACTCGCGGAATTCCGGGCAGATCATGTCAAGGTAATCGCGGAACTGCGGGCGCTGCGGATGCCGCGCAACCTGCACCGTTTCCCATGCGGTGAGATTGTCGTAAGTCTTGCGCAGCAGTGACGTGTAATTGCTCCGAAGTTGCCGCAATTCCTTGGCATAATCCACGGACTTTTGCTGCTGAAGGGCCTCCAACTCCTGGATTTGCTGCTCGATCTGAGCCAACGGCTTCTCGAAATCCAGCACCTGCCGAACGCCGCCACGCGCAGCGCCGTTGACCGGCTGCCCATCTGGCTGAGAGTCCGGGGATTTGCCGAAAGTCGGGGAATCGCTCATATCGATATTGGTTCAGGTAGGAAACCATAGACTATCCGTTGCGCAAGACTTTTTCAACGTTGCAACCCATACGGAATCCAAACATGCGGGACAATGGCTGGAATTCAGCGGGATCATCGAATATCGTTCGCGCTCACCTGGAGAGGTGGCAGAGTGGTTGAATGCGCCGGTTTCGAAAACCGGTCTGCCCGAAAGGGTAGCGGGAGTTCGAATCTCCCCCTCTCCGTTGGCCGTACCCGGCCAACAGAGCAGTGGAGCAGTAGAACAGTAGATCAGGAGAGCGAGGAAATATTAGAAGAAGATTCCTTCCACTGCGGTCTACTGCTCTACTGATCTACTGCTCCCCTCTCCGTTTCCCCGCCGAGCGGTTTTGTAACGAACCGCGCGGCATCGTCTTGCAATTCATTCTCGATTTTTTGACTCGCCTGTTGCCCTCAAATTGCCCTCAAGGGGCTGAACTTCCGGTTTCTATTCCGGCGCACGAAAGCCATCGTTGGCCAGCGCCTCCATGGTTGCCTGACTGTCTCTGGTGGTGAGGTTGTATGTTCGCGGGCCTTGGTATCGCTGGCAGCGTTGAACAGGAGGCCCCGGTCCTCGGCGTTCTTTTCGTGGAGGCCACAAAGTCCCGATTGTCTTTTTTGGAGGTTGAAGCTATTGCGCCGAAGGTTGCGTTGAGGGTTGTGTGGAGGCGGCTTCCTTTCGCTTGTTAGCGTTGCTCTCTTCGGCGGATTGGCGGATGAGGGTCAGACCGTAGTAGAAGGAGCCGTGATCATGGTATTCGATAGCGTCGTTGACGGCTTGCTGGACGCTGTAGTCGGTGATGAGTTTTCGTTGGTTAAAGAGCATCTTCTTGCGGAGAAGTCCCCGATCGGCGTTGATGCAGTCGACGAGGGTTTCGACTAGGGTGTTTCGGTAGACCTCATCGTTGAAGAGGGATTTGAAGCCGAGCAGGCCGGTGGTAGTGGCGGCGAGCGCGGTACCGGCGCCGCCGCCGGAGAGAGTTGCGGCGGCAGAGGTGCCGAGGGCGAGCGCGCCTGTGACGGTATTGAAGACGATCTGGGTGCCCGTAATGCGGGAGAGATGGCCGGCCACGTCAGCATCGGAGACTGCCATCATGCGGCTTTGCAGGCTGTTTCGGGCATATTCCGCGGGGCCAAGCGCGACAAATCCGTCGTATTCACCGGCGGCCACGCGGGCGGAGATGGCGGCGCGCTGGGCAATCTGGGCATCATCGGCCGCGATTATTGCGTCGGCGGCCTTTCCGGCGTAATTCAAGGATGGAACATTCGCGTTTGTGGCGGCGGTGTTTGCGGCGTCGGAAGCATTTTTGGCGATTGCCGCGCATTTCGTAGCTGTATCGGCTCTTTCGAGTTGACTCTTGTATTTCTGGACTTCGTCCAACGCTGCCTTCAGGTAGGTGGCAGCGGTTTGAAAACTCGGTCCGTTTTTGGCGCTGGTATTTTGCGCGTCCGCCTCGGCGTCGCTGATTCTCTGCTGAATCTCGCTTAGGCTGACAGGGATGTTTGTCTGCGCGAGCGGATTGCCGGGAATGGCCCCTGCTGCCGGTGCGCCAACCGACAATTGGATTAACTGGATACTCGATGAGTTATTGGCGGCATTGGCCTGATTGATTGCATTTATGGCGTCGGTGATTGCGCTCTGCGCATCGGTTTGTGCTTTTGTCAAGAGGGCTGGATTGTTGGCGTCATTAGCAGCGTGGGTTGCGTCAACGCTTGCCAGGCTGGCGGTCTGGGAGCTTGTGGTGGCAATGCCTAGAGCCAGATCGCTTGCGATTTTTTCCCTTTGGGCCTGGTCGGGCGCGACTTGACTTGCGTCATGGACGCTGGTTTTCAGCGTATCGAGGCCGGCATCACTCGGCTGCGCACTGTCGAACAGCGGAGTGCCCGCATTGCCGTCCATGGTGTAATGGTAGGGATCCATTTGCTCATATTCGTAACCAGAAACAAATGGGAATTGGCTAAACGAAGCATATCTCACTTGGACGCCGCAAAGCGGCTCACCCTCTTTCTCTTTCGGCGTAAAAACCGGATCATCTCGAAACGGGTCGGTAGTTTCGCGGATAAACCAGTTGTTGCTGCACCCAGCCAACATTGGGCAGACAATAAGTGATGCCATCAATAGAAGGCAGTGTAATGTTTTTGATTTGAAGTGAGATTCCATGTGGGTGATGTTAAGGGACATTTGGAGCTTTCGAATGAGGTTGATGTTCGAGGCGGAGGGATCACCGTTGGCAAAAACGGGTCAGCTTCTCCGCAATTCGGCCCCTTTGCAGAAGCAAAATGCACGTCTTGCCCATTTCTAGTCGCCTAATGACCACGTTTGTAATTAGGCGATATATTTCTAGCA
Source organism: Tepidisphaeraceae bacterium (assembly GCA_050011595.1). Lineage (GTDB taxonomy): Bacteria > Planctomycetota > Phycisphaerae > Tepidisphaerales > Tepidisphaeraceae > PALSA-1353. Next base: position 12,317 of record JBEKIV010000061.1, on the reverse strand, counting down.
ATAAGCTGGAAGACGGTCAACTTGTGTGTCCGAAATCGACAGGCGAGTCGATGAACGACGTCGCGGGGGGCCTTTGGCGGCAAATCAGGGGTTAAGACGGGAAGCTGATCCCAACGCAGGATCGGTTCAGTATCGATGATTTGCAACGCTCCCGGCGTCTTCGATACGCGACGCGCGACCTCCATGTGCGGAGCCAGCGGGAACTGAACGTCATTTTTCGTCAGTTGGCGGGTGAAAGAACCAATTTTGACGATTGCCCGCAAATTGCCCTCAGCGGACATCAAAAGATGGTAAAAAAACCGTGGAGTTTCAGCACATCAACAAGACGACGCAAATCGGTGTCGTTCCTCACGTTGAGTCGCAAATACAGCGATTCCAGGACTTTGGTAAATTTGAGCCTGATTGACTCTCCCCCTCTCCGTTCTTCACCCGGCGATGTCGTCCAGGTCGAGCTTCAGGGCGGCCGCAAGGGCTCTTAGCACCGAGACGGAACCCTCCTTCCGGCCGGCTTCAATCTCGGCCAGGTACGGCCGGGCAATCTTCGCGGCCTTGGCAAGCTGCTCCTGAGTCAGGCCCCGATGTTCGCGGAAAACCCGGATGGGACTCTCGCCGGCCACTAGCCGCCCGGCCACGTCGGACGGGAACGCCTCTTCCTTCCGGGCCATGGCGGCATCGTAGGCCCGGAGGTCGTCGAGCATCTCCGCGTCATGCTTGAGTTGCTCGAAATCCTTCAGCGGCACCACCGCGAACCGGCGACCATTTTTTCCGATGATCTTAGTCTTCATTGATAAGCGCCTCCACGCGGCTTGATATCCAATACCAACAATCGCTTCTCCCCCAGTTCGTACAACACACGCCAGTCGCCCATTCGCGAGTAGCTTATAGCTACATTCAATGCAACTGGAAATGTTCCAGCAACGGCCCCAGCGCCAGCGCGGGCAGGAAGCTGAGCAGAACGATCAGCACGGCGGCCGAAACCGCCACCGTGGCCAGGAGCAGAGAGTCCGAAGGCAGCGTGCCCGCGTGTTGCGAGCGACGCCCCTGGTTCGCGAGCCGACCGGCCAGCGCCAACGCGGGAATCGCCAGGGCAAATCGGCCCGCCAACATCACCGGAACCGTCGTGAGATTATAGAACGGCGAATTGGCGTTGAGGCCGGCCATGGCCTGCCCGTTGTTGGCGCAGCACGAGCTGTACGCGTAGAGAATTTCGGTAAACCCGTGAGGTCCGCTGTTGGTCGATAGACCGGCCAGCCCGGCGTTGCTGACGACCGCCAGTGCCGTGGGGAACAATATCGCCATCGGCGTGACAAGCGAAAAGAGGGCGATCAGCTTCATCTCGCCTGGCCCAATCTTTTTGCCGAGGTATTCCGGCGTGCGGCCCGTCATCAACCCCGCGATGAACACGCCGACCAGAGCGACCATCACGATGCTGTACAGGCCCGTGCCCAGCCCGCCGAACACGATCTCCCCGAGCATCATGTTGCACAAGGGCACGCTGACGCTCAGCGGCATAAACGAATCGTGCATTGCGTTGGTGGAGCCGGTTGCCCCGTTGCTGGTTGTCACCGCCGTCAACACCGTCTGGGCGGCGCCGAAGCGGACTTCCTTTCCCTCCATGTTCGCCCCGGCAACGCCCAGTTGTGCAAGCAGCGGATTGCCGCGGCTTTCCCCCAAATCGCACACGACGAGCGCGACGGCGAAGAGGAACACCATCGCGGCGTAGAGCATCCATCCCGCCTTCGGCCGGCCGACCATGTGCCCGAACGTGTACGTCAGCGACGCCGGCAGGACCGCGATCGCCAGCATGCCGAGCAGATTGGCCAGCGGCGTCGGTCCCTCGAAAGGGTGCGCTCCGTTGGCATTGAAGAATCCTCCGCCGTTGGTGCCGAGGTTCTTGATGAACTCCAACGCCGCCACCGGCCCGCGGGCAATCGTCTGCATATCGCCCTGAACCGTGGTCGCCTTCGCGTAGGGCGCGAACGCCATGGGAACGCCCTGTAAAATGAGCAGAACGCTTCCGATGACGCAGAGCGGCAACAGAACCCAAAGGATCGACCGCACGAGATCGAACCAGAAGTTGCCAATCGTGCCGGAATGCTTTCGTGCAAATCCGCGGATGAATGCAATGCCCACGGCCAGGCCGGCGGCGCCGGCAAAAAAGTTTTGCCCTGCCAGGCCGACCATTTGGGTCCAATATTTCATCGTCGACTCGCCGCCGTAGGCTTGCCAGGTCGTGGTCGTTGAGAAACTGACCGCCGTATTGAACGCCAAATCCGGCGTCATGGGCGTTGTCAGCATGTCGGCTGACGGGCCGCCGGGCAGATATGTTTGGAGTCTCAGGATCAGGTACAGCAGCAGCGTCCCGACGGCCGTGAAGAGGATGAATGCGGCCGCGTATCTTTCCCAGGTCATCTCGACCCAGGGATCGATCCCCATCAGCCGGTAAATCAGCCGTTCGATGGGCTTAAGTCCTCGATCGAGTCTCGTATGGCCGCCGTTAAACACACGCGCGAGATAGGCGCCGGCCGGTTTGACGAAAGCCGTGACGAGCCCAAGAAACAACGCGTATTGCACGAACGACCAGACGCCCATCGAATCTTGCTCTCCCCCCGAGTTTCTCCTGCATGCGCGGTCAGATGCCGTATTTCTTGCGGCGGCGCCAGAGCGTGGCGGGGTCCATGCCGAGAACGCGCGCCGCTTCTTCAAGTGATTTGGTTCGAGCGATAACCCGGCGAATGTGGACCTCTTCAAGTTTGTCCATGGTCACCGCATCTCCGAGTTCCAAATCCGGAGCGTTGTTCGGAAGAAAGCTGCCGGGGAGATGCTGAAGACCGATTGGCTTGGATTGACAAAGCACCACCGCGCGTTCGATGACGTTTCTCAGCTCTCGGATGTTTCCCGGCCAGTGGTAGGACCGCAGCGCCGAAACGGCCTCGTCGGTAAAACCGGCCGCCGGATTGGCCCGATTGAATTCCCTGGCGAAACGCTCGGCCAAGGGAATGACGTCATCGGGCCGCGCTCGCAACGGCGGGACGTTAATCGGGATCACGTTGATCCGATAGAGCAAGTCCTCCCGGAACCGCCCGGCTCGGACGGCATCTTCCAGGTTGATATTTGTCGCGGCGATGATGCGCACGTCCGCACGTCGCGTGATCGCTTCTCCGACGGATTCGTACTCCTTATCCTGTACGAAGCGCAATAGTTTCGGTTGCAGGTCGAGTGGAAGATCCCCGATTTCGTCGAGGAACAGCGTGCCGCCGTCCGATCCGGCGATGTGTCCGGGGTTGTCGCGCACGGCCCCGGTGAATGCTCCCTGGACATGACCGAACAACTCGCTTTCCAGGAGTTGCGGGGAAAGTGTCGGGCATGAAATAGTTGCGAACGGCTTATCGGCGCGGTTGCTCCAGTCGTGAATGGCGCGAGCCAGGACCCCCTTTCCAGTTCCGCTTTCCCCGCGGATCAGGACGGTGGTGTCGCTTTGGGCAATTTGCCGCGCAAGGCCTATCGCCGACAGCATGACGGGATCATGGCTCTGAAGGCTGACGGCTGATTTGCCGTGGGTTTCGCCCGCGGAATTCTCCGGCCCGGCGTGCATCGCCAACGCGTCGGTAATTCGTTTGATTTGCTTGGGCGTGAACGGCTTGGTGATGTAATCGACGGCGCCCCGCTTCATCGTCTCGACGGCGCTGTCGACCGTGCCGAATGCCGTAATGACCACGACCCGAATCCATGGGCTTTTGGCGATGAGTTCCGGGATCAGATCGGAGCCGGATTTGTTCTTGAGCCGCAGATCGACAAACGCCACGTCGAAGTGATGGTGGGCCGCTTCGGATAGGGCATCCTCCCCATTGCTGACGGCAACCACTTGGTGGCCGTCCGTTTCCAGGCTAATGGCAAGCGTCTTGCGAACGTTGATTTCATCGTCCACGACAAGAACGTGCAGGCGGGAGTTTGGGTCGGTCGGCATATTCTTTTTCACAGGCTTCAATGTCCGCCGCAGGCGTGTTTGTCACTGATAGCGAACGATATGCCATCGGCGTTATTGAGCGTTCGTTCCTTCCCCTCCGCGGTTTTCGCGCGAAAAGACCTCGCCAGCCATGCCCAGACATTGCAAAATGCAATCAGAGGTTCCGGAGCGTGCAATTCCCGGCATCGATCGGCATGCAACTCATTGTTCAAAGGTCAGTTAAATTCGAATTAGACGGACGCCCGCAAGCGAAAATGGCACCCCGCCGCGCATGAACCCATCGCAAAATGCACGGCTCTGAATGTTCACCTTGGGGCGACCGAGGTGTCCGGAGGATCGGCCTGCCAGAAGGATTCGGACCAATAATTCTGGCCGCGGAATTGGGAGTGCGTTTGCGGTTGGCCGAGAAAAAAATCGTCGGTTCGCCTGAGATCGAATGCCTTGATTGTCATCTGGCCACGGATGTCCTGGGGAAACTGACCGATTCCCTCCAGCACGTTGGTCCAGCGGCCCATGGTTCGGTCGTACATCGTCGGTGGGTCGGCTAGAAATTCGTCGATCCAGACCAGCAAGCTGCCGCGGGGCGGTAAGTCGCCGGCATCGCGCTCTTGCAAATCGGCCGTCGGATGCAGGCAGAGATTGTAAAAACGCGCGGCTGGATGAGCGCGCAAGTACGGAACGACGCAGCGCGCGCAATCCCGCACGCTGCACGCGGCAGCCATAAAGACGATGTTCTTAAACTCCACGTCGCTTTCATGGCATTTGCGAAACAGCAGTTCATTGATGACCATGCTTCCCATGCTGTGGCCGACAAGCGTGATTTCGTATTTCGGCGGCGCCTGGCGGCGATCCTTGTACTCCTGGCTTTTGCGCTGCAGGTGATCGGCAAGCTTGTCGATGAGGAGAAGCGCCGGGCCAACAGGTTCCTGCGCCAGGGGATTGTCGGCCGTTTCGAAGCTGGCGCGTTTCCGAAATCGGCGGGCTGTCGCGTCGTTCCGGGGAGAACCATCGACGATCAGCAAGGTTCGCCGAATCATGTTGTCCCACGAAGGCCCTCCTAATCCATCGACGACCCAGGAGAGGCCGAACTTCGGCGGAATCGTCGCGGCGTACATGGCTCCAAGGCCGAGCAATTCGCCCTTGGTCGTATCGGTGGTGCCGATGGATAGCATCATCTGACGACGTTCGGAATCGTTAGATAAGTCTATGGCGCTGAGGCCCGGGTGATTCTGTGCCTCATCGGCGTAGAGGGCGTTGAGCCGCTTGAACGTTTGGACGCTGATGTCACCTTCCGGGGCGTAGTCGAGCCAATGGAGCGGATGGCCGTCATTGGGCTTTTTCACCGAAGCCAGATCGGTCGTCACCGTCTGGGAATCGGTAATGATTTCCTCCGACCAGACCTCCGGTATGCGCGTCACGGCCAGTCCGATGTCGGCCACAACATAAAACGGGCTGAGCAGACTCCGTGCCCAGAGGTACTTGTATGCCTTGATTCCTTGAGAGACAGCGGTCACGTGCTCGCCATAACTGGAGGGGAAGCTCGAATCCCAGTCGATGTAAATCGGATAACTGCCGCCAACTTCGGCCGGGCCGGTTTCGTTCACGGCATCCTGATCGGCGGATTCGACGGGCGTCAGTCCGCCGTGCACGAAGATCAGAATCTTCCGCACGGGGTCGTGGCGGGACTCATGCCATTGATCCATCGCCGCCATCACGCGGTCGAGGTATTGATCGAACGGGCCGTCTTTTTCCATTCCCAGTTTTTTGCCGTAGTCGCACGGATCGTGCGCCAGCGCATCGGAATCCAACGAGATAACGTGGTCGCGGATCGAAGCCGGCGGCCGGTACGTGGCGCATCCGCCGAGCAGCGAAATGAAATAACCCAGAACCCACGCCAGGCCGACGCGACGCCTTTCGCGCGGTTCACTCATAGAGAAAGGACGATAACATCCAAGGTGGACTCGAGTCAAAATTGATCGGCGCTGGCGTCATCTACGTGATTGCCCCGCCGAGATCGTCCGTCCGTTGGCGAATGGAACCGGCGAATGGAACCGGGACGTGAGCGTTTAACCAGCCGGCGGAAAGCGCTCACGTCTCCCTCATTACCCCCCTAGATCAGATTCCCATTGGCGTCGTAGCTGTAATTGCAGGTCTCAGCGCGGGTCAAACTATTACTAGGTTCCATTATGGTTTCACTTGTGATTGCAGCATTAACCAAGGCTTCTCTTCCATATCCATGGTTGTACCAAGTGCGGCCAATTCACCATATGTTCGTTGCGGGATTGAAATCCGTGCTACTTTTATCTGATTGCAGATTTCCTCCAATGCCAAGTCGCCCTCTCCGGCTTCGATGAGCTCAAAACTTATCTTATAGTCCTCCGGCGGTAGTTGCGCTTTCAGCTCGTTAAGTAGATCCAATAGCCTTTCATATATTTTCTGTACGTCGATCATACGCAGGCCTCATAATATACGCCGCTATCGATCAAATGAAAAGTGATGCCAACCATTATTCGGATTGCTTCTCCATTTTCGGCCTTTTGCGCCATCCCGTCGGCCGGCCGCGCTCTCTTTCCCGTCGCCCGGTACTCCGGGAGAGGGTCAGGGTGAGGGTCTTGGTGCCGCCGTTCGGAGCAGGCCCTCACCCCAATCCGCTCCCGGAGTACCGGGCGAGGGGGAAATGCCAAATGCGATCAACCTCGGATTCGTGTGAGAACGCGGTTGTCCTGACTTGACCCCGCCGTCCGCCTGCCCAAGATGGCCGGCAATGCCCCAGTTGGGCCTCCCACGCCGGCCCGTTCCGATCCGCCAAGCGCGGCTCTCCCTGTCGCTGCTCCTGGCCATCAACCTTTTCAACTACATCGACCGTTACGTCCTGGCCGCGTTGGAACCCCGCATCCAGCAAACCCTCTTTCCCAATCGTCCATCGGATGATCCGCATGTCCTGGCGATGATGGGCTCGCTGGCCACCGCGTTCATCGTCTCCTACATGGTGACGGCGCCGATCTTCGGCTGGCTGGCGGACCGGATGTCGCGCTGGCTCCTGGTGGGGATCAGCGTCATGCTTTGGAGCCTGGCCACCGGCGGCAGCGGGCTGGCGCCCACGTTCGCAATCCTTCTGCTCACGCGGCTGTTCGTCGGAGTGGGTGAAGCCGGATACGGGCCGGCCGCCCCGACCCTCATCGCCGATTTCTTCCCCGTCGCCCGGCGCGGCTCGGCGCTGGCATGGTTCTACATGGCCATCCCGGTCGGCAGCGCGCTGGGATACACGCTGGGAGGCAAGATCGGCTCGATGTTCGGATGGCGCGCCGCCTTCCTCGTCGTCACGCCGCCGGGACTGCTCTTGGGCCTACTCTGCTTCCTCTGCAAAGCCCCCCCGCGCGGCGCCAGCGATGGCGCCGACGCCTCGCCCGCCGGCGCTCGCTGGGCCGATTACCTTGCGCTCCTTCGCACGCCGTCCTATCTTCTGGACACCGCCGGCATGGCCGCCATGACCTTCGCCATCGGCGGGATTTCCTACTGGATGCCCCATTACATCGGCCAAGTCCGGCACGCCGGCGACCTGGGACAGGTGAACCTTATCTTTGGCATTATCATGGTTTTGGCGGGTATATCGGCGACCTACCTGGGCGGACTGGCCGGAGATTTGCTCCGGCCGCGATTCCCCGGCTCCTATTTCCTCGTTTCCGGGGTCGGCATTCTGCTCTCCTGCCCGTTCATCCTGCTGATGCTGGCCGTGCCGTTCCCCTGGGCCTGGGGCGTGATCTTTGCCGCGGAATTCTGCCTCTTCTTCAACACCGGGCCGTCCAACACCATCCTGGCCAACGTCACGCACCCTTCCATTCGCGCCACCGCTTTCGCGTTGAACATCCTGATCATCCACGCGGTCGGCGACGCCCCGTCGCCGCCGATCCTCGGCGACATCGCCGGCCGATTCGGCTGGAACGCGGCCTTCGGCCTCATCACCGCCATCACCGCCATCGGCGGAATACTCTGGCTGATCGGCGCCCGATTCCTCGCCGCCGACACCGCCGCGGCACCGCATCGGCTGCATTGACGCGAAATCGCGTTTGCCGTGCCGTCAGGCGCCGCACCACGTCGAGGACGAAAACTCATCTCGCGTTATTGAGTAGAAGCGGATTGTTATGCCTTCGCATTCCGCGCCACTCCGGTATTTCATCCCGAGCTTTTGAAGCACGCGCTCGGACGCTCCGTTGCGGATGTCAACGATCGCCACAATTTCCAACAAATTCAGTTCTTCAAATCCGCGGCGTAGCATCGCTCGGGCCGCTTCCTTCGCGTACCCTTTGCCCCAATGCCGCTTCGCGTAGCGATAGCCCAACTCAATCGGTTCGCCGATTCCGAGGGCTTTGCACCACTTGGCGTTGAGCTTGCCAAGCCAACACGTTCCGAGCACCTTGCCGGTTTTGCGGTCGGTTACCGCAAGCCATTTCAATTCTTCTGACGGGAGACTTATGTATCACCAGCCAGCCGGGGAATCCTGAAATGAAAAACGGGCCTCAACCTGACCGATACCTCGCGGGAGACACAAGTGATCGGGGAATTGGTCGCAACGAAGCATCTCGCTTCATATGCAATCGTTCCGATCCATAAAAAACGACACGGTCCAATCCGTTAGTCGGATGCTCGATATCTGAGTCGCGCCCTAGCTTGGATAAGCAACGGTTTTTCCCAATATGAAGCGTGGCGTGCTGGAAGAAGTTTTTACCGCCGCTAGCGGTAAAATATAGAGTAATCTTCTCCTGTCCGTCTTCCGAATCGTCGGTGTCACATTTTACAAAGCCGACAGATTGGGCGGCTTGGATGTAAGATTCAAGAAGAGCCTCACTATCATCCACCGCGACGCCTTTCGGCCAATCGTGGTGAGGGTTTTTGCGAATTCCCCCTGATACCTTCGGAGGCTCCCACCATTTTAGAACTCCAACGGCAAACCCCATGCAGTTGTATCGTTTCGTCGGGTTACTCGCCTTTTTCCAGTCGATATCATTTACGGTGAGGGTAGGCGCGCACAGTCGTTGAATAAATTTCTTCGCCTTGGAGTGCTTGTCCCTTCGGGGATTCGATCCTTTGCTCTTCCCTGCCGTATTTTTTGACATGTCGTCTTCCCCATTTCAGCCAAGCACTGATTACCTTATCGGCGTTGCCATGCATATCCGGTGTGTCAGCCTCTTCGCCAGTGATACATTTGAGGGCGTAAATCCAGTCTCCGTCACCGTCTTCTAGTTTTTTCAAAAGCAATGGCACGGCCTGTGGCCCAATTCCAATGATTTGAGCATACGCCACATGATTGTAATCCGTCGTTGAGCGACCAAGGTGCGCGTCTTCCCAGTCGTTTACGAGAGCGTGAAACTTGGCTGATAGGCTTCCAAATTTTCTCTTGCGGCCACCAACGAATGCGAAATACCTCTCTGGCTTCTTCTTACATTCCACGCCAAAACGGTATGATGAAAGAATATCCCGGACTCTTTTTTGGTATTCCTGGACTCCAAACCGCCTGCCGATAGGGATTTCATGTTTGCGGAGTATCCATTGCCAACGAGGGTCTTCGTTTTCCGACGAAAGCTCGATGGCACGTTGAGTGGTTTTCGGCCACGGTTCTGCGGGCGCACATTCTTCATCAGGCCACATTTGCTGGTAGCGTTCTTTAGAGATTAGTCTCATGATCATTCTCCAAGAACTACAGTGTGAAAAACGGTCCTCATTCTGCGCTGTACGTCCCCGACATAGCTTGGACTGAGCTTGATTTCCTGGTTGTCGCGAAGCGTAATCATGCATTCTCTCATATCTCTGCGAAGCAGCCACTCAATGAGCCGGATCGGACCGCCGCCGACAAAAAAAGTCCCACCAATTAGTGCGACGCTTATACCTCTGTGTCTTACGCGAAGATCAAGAGCTACCTCTAATAGACCTTTTGACAGTCTTCGAACCGGAACAAAGAAATGAGATTCGATTCTCAACTGTGCAACTTGTCCAAAAAAAGGTTCGATGGCCGAGGCGATTTGCCAGACACTTTTGTTGCGCTTGTGGAATTTGACATGAGCATGGTTGTTAATCTCCAGATGGAGATGATTGTTTTCCTTTTGCGTCTTCCCTCCTCCGGCTAGAAGAATCTCAAAGCGTCCGTTTTCGCGCGCAAAGCGGGCAAACCAATCCTCCTGTTTGTGTGAAGGAAGTTTTTGTATCTGCCGATGCATCTTTGGGTTTAACTGTTTTATGAAAGCGCAAATCCGTAAGTCCGCTTGAAAAGCGAGAAGAGCCGGAAATTCAATTAGCTCCTGCCTCGCAAGTTCTTGCCTATGTCCCACGCGATTTGTTTTGCTCATGGAGGTTGCTTTGCTGGTAGTTAACATTTTCGGTCACAACGAGCTGCCATGTCCAAGAAAGGGTCGCCCAACTCACAGGAGCGCCTCCCTAGTCTGGCGGCCGAAACGGAGCGGGCACTAAAAAATGCATTAGACGTAAAACGTCCGGCTTTTGGCTAGCGATGGGACAGAAAGAAACGCCCAAAGCCGGCCAACAAACCGCCATCATCCTGATTTTGACAACCGCCACAAGAACACACAAGGTCGCCGTTGCCAACAATCCGCTGCAGCCTAACATTCTGCTAATCGTGGCTTCGTATATGAACAGGATATTCCTGAATTCCAAGCACACGGATTGCCCCAGCTTCTTCGCAATCAATCCCTGGTGCCGAGTATCCGCTCCAACGGCAGATTCGGGTCCTTCAACTGCTCTTCCTTTCCTCCCATCGCCGCGCGGCGCTCGATCAGACGGTCGAACAGGTCCTTTGCATCCAGGTTTCCCGCGGCGATGACCTGCGCGATCCGGCCGTCGCCGGCGACGCCGAATTCAGTGAACTGCGGCGACTCCACGTTGCTGGAACCGCGGAAAATGCGGCGGTCGGCGGCCCTAGCTTCGCCCCAGACTCCGATCTTCAGCCCGAAAACTTCGCTGTCGAAGTAACTGGCCGATTGGAATTTCGCATCCCCGCCGGCCATGTTGGTCCCGGCGATCCGGCCGGTCTTGGCCGCGCTGTCCCAATGGTGCATCATGCGATGCTTGCCAAACAGCGGGTCGAAGATCGCGGCGCAGTCCCCAGCGGCAAAAACGTCGCGCACGCTGGTGCGGCAACCGGCATCGACGAGGATGGCCTGCTCGGCCGCGATCGGCGTGCCGCGCAGGATCTCCTTGTGAATCGCGATCCCGACCGCCGCCGCCGCGAAGTCGCACGGCAACGTTTTTCCCGACGCCAGCACCACGCGTTGCACCCGGCCATCGCCTTCCAATCGCGCCGCCCGATCGTTGCGATGCACCGTGACGCCGTGCGCTTCCATGAACTGGGAGATACATCGCCCGGCCGTCTCGCCCGCCAATCGCCGCCAGGGATGTTCCGCCGAAATCGCCAGATCGACGTGCAGCCCCGCGGTCGTCAGCGATGCCGCCAACTCCACCCCCAGCGTGCCGCCGCCGATCACCACCGCGCGTCCCCGGCCTTTGGGATGCGATTGACCCTCCCGGGCCGCCTTCAGCATCGCGTGTTGCAAAAGCTCCGCATCCTCCAGGGTCCGAAGATAGAAAAGATTGGGAAGCTGCGCCCCCGGCACGTCCAGCGCCGCCGCCGAACCCCCGACCGCGATCAGCAGACGGTCGAACGACACTCCTTCCCCATTGTCCAGCGTCACCGCGTTGCGCGTCGTATCCAGGCGAGACAGCCTTCGTCCCGTGCGCAGTTGCACCCGGCTCTCGACGAACCATTCCGCCGGCATCGTGAACAGCGACTCCCGGTTCTGCTGCCCGCGCAAATATCCCTTGCTCAGCGGCGGGCGATGGTAGGGGCGGTTGATCTCCTGCCCGATCATCAACAGATCGCCCTGGTGATCGACTTGGCGGATCGCCTTGGCTGCTTCGCTGGCGGCCACTCCGCCGCCGACCAAAAGATATTTAACGTGTAGATCGCTCATCGTCGGTACTCCATCACCTCCGCTGTTCCATTCCCCAGATTCTCAATCCCCTGCCCCGCACGATTATATGCAGATCGCTCTTCCCTGGCGTCCGCGCGCCTGGACGATGCTCAAATATTAATCGTCTTTAGCTTCGCCAAATGCCGACGAGCCGGTAATTGCAATCGGCATGCCTCCATGGAATTGAGGAATCCCGCAAAAAATTGCAATTAATTGCTTCTTGCCGATCTCGTTTGGACGGCGCCCAGGTTGCCGAGAGGGTCCCAGTTATCCGTGTGGCCCGGCTATGGGATCGAAGAAATGGCTCACGCAGAGGCGCAGAGGCGCACAGAAGAAAAATTAAAGAGCTTTTCTCTGCGCCTTTGCGCCTT
>JBEKIV010000060.1:0-17472 GCA_050011595.1 Tepidisphaeraceae bacterium | reverse complement strand
ACATTGAACGTGAAGTCGAACGCGCCCCAGTTGGTATCGGGGATCGCACCTAGAAATCCGAAAGCCGTCAGATTCCCCTCCAGCAACGTCCCAGCGGGGAGGATCTGATTGGTCCAGGTCGCCGCGTCCCAAACCCCGGCTGCAGCGGTAATCGACACCGTGCCGCTCAACAGGGCGCCGCTAGTGGTAACGTAAACAGACAAATTAAACGAACCGGGAGTCCCGATCTGACTAACGGGATCCCAACTGTTAAATACAGGGTTGTCATTCCCAGGGTTTCCGTACGGTGGCACCGGGCCTGTAGGCCCAAATGGATCCCAATAGTCCGAAGTAACCCCCGATGCGGTGAGCAGTCCGGTGGTCGGAGTTTGCAATGAATAATCAACCGTCAAGAAGCTGGAGAACATATTTGGAACGTTCGCCCACACATTTGGATTTGATTCCACCCCCAGCAAAGCAGCCCGTGCCGGCACGCTTATCAACAGTCCCGCAGCAAGCATGCACGCCAACCAAGTTAGGTTTCGCCTGCTCATACACTCAACCCTCCTCACGCGTAAGGACACCTAGAGCTGGTACTTACGTCGCATAATTCTCCAAGAACTGTCGTCAAAACTTGCTTGGGCTCTCCCTCCATGACTTGTTACATTCCCCGCGCCCTCCATCTGAGGGAAATCCGCACCTAGTCCGTTTAGCACAAATACATGAAAAGTCAACGGAAAACCACATCAGAACGAGCAACTTTACGGGCTGCGAATAATTAACTCCGCATTATTGGCTCCGCCTGCTATGACCTATGGGGATTGAAGTTATAGCAAAAATCGGAGTTAATAATGCACAGGGTGCGTGACGCAATCGACGACTTGAGATGGCTAAGATTGGGATATTTTTTCGGGCCGGCAGCGACGCCGGGCCTCACGAGCCACTGATAATTGACCCGGCGCTGATCCGGTGCGTTGCCGCTCACGCCGGCGGTCGCGCCGTTTATCCGCCGCGCGATGTCGCGTAAGCGCTCTGCCAACCGGATTCTGCGCGCCTTGGCTCGACTTTGTTGATTTTCCTGGCGAATCCTTGATATGTTCGATTCTCTTATCGCCCACTGTCGATGTTTTGGATTCTTGGCTCACAGGAGCTGAGACCATGACAACGCGAAGCTAAGCTGGCTAGATTGGACGGCAAACCATACACTGCAACTTGGCCAATTCGGAGGTTTTCCAATGCAGATGATTGAGGCGGTCATCAAGCCGCACAAGATCGACGACGTCAAACTGGCGCTGGCGAAAATGGGCGTGCTGGGGGTCACCGCGATGGAATGCAAAGGGTTCGGCCGCCAAATGGGACACACCGAGCGGTATCGCGGGGCGAAGATGGACGTGGGATTCGTGCCCAAGGTGTTGATCAAGGTTTGCGTGAAATCGGAGGACCTGGAGAAAGCGACAACGGCAATCGTCGAGGCGGCCCGCACCGGAGAGGTGGGCGATGGGAAAATCTTCATCTATCCCGTCGAACGGGTGATTCGCATCCGCACCGGCGAAACCAATGAACAGGCTTTGTAGGTCCGGTTTTTCATGGTTGGATTCGAGGACCATCGGAATCGTTGTTTTCCGGTGGAGTAATTCAGGCCCGGTCGAGCCCTCGGAGGAGATGGCGTCACCGGCCTGGTAGCGGAGGAAAACATGAAGCGGACATTGGCAGGGCGATTCTGCGCGCTGGCGGTTCTTGGATTGTTTCTATTGGCCCCAACGGGCGCCTGGGCGGCCGATCCGGTGCGGCTGGGCGATCCCAAAAACATTAATGCCGGGGATACGGCCTGGATGCTGGCCAGTACGGCCCTGGTGCTCATGATGACCGGGCCGGGACTCCTGCTGTTTTACGGCGGACTTCTGCGAAAGAAAAACGTCCTCTCCGCCATGATGCACTGTTTCGCCCTCATGGCGATCGTGAGCCTCGTTTGGGCGATTATCGGCTATTCGCTGGCGTTTGACGTGGGAACGCCGTTTTTCGGCGGGTTGCGATTTGCCATGCTGCGCGAGGTCGGCGCCGCTCCGGCGGAATATGCGCCCACCATCCCCCACACCGTGTGGATGGCTTTCCAGATGATGTTCGCCGTCATTACTCCCGCACTCATGTGCGGGGCTTATGCCGAGCGAATCAAGTTCTCTTCCATGTTGGTTTTTTCGACGGCGTGGCTTTTGCTCGTGTACTGCCCGCTGGCTCACATGGTCTGGGGCAAAGGCGGCTTGTTGAGTGCTTCATTCGGTGGATCAATCCCCGCGATGGATTTCGCCGGTGGAACGGTGGTGCACGTCAGCGCCGGGGTTTCCGCGCTGGTGGCCGCGCTGGTGCTGGGCCGGCGGCATGGATATCGCACCCACCCGATGCCGCCGCATAGCATGGTGCTTGCCGTTATCGGCGCCGCCATGCTCTGGGTTGGATGGTTCGGATTCAATGCCGGAAGCGCCCTCTCCGCCGGCGTACTGGCCGGATACGCGCTTCTCAACACCCATCTCGCCGCCGCCGCCGGTGCGTCGGCCTGGATGTTCATCGAGTGGATCTGGACGGGCAAACCCACGGTTCTCGGCATCATATCCGGCGCCGTTGCCGGGTTGGCAACCATCACTCCCGCCTCCGGGTTCACGCTGCCGATGTGGGCGATCGTCATCGGCGCCTCCGCCGGAATCCTCTGCTACCTCGCCGCAACCACTCTCAAACAGATCCTGGGATACGACGACAGCCTCGACGTATTTGGCGTACATGGCGTTGGCGGAGCACTGGGAACCATTCTCACCGGCGTCTTCGCCGTCGCCGTGGTCAACACTCCCGCGGGCTTTGGAAACGTCACCAAACTCGGACTTGTCGAAGGATCGTCAACCGCCCTGGTTCACCAAATCATCGCCGTGGCAATCACCGGCGGCCTCGCCGTTGTCGGTTCTCTAGTGATCCTCGTAATCGTCCGAGCAGTCATGGGGCTTCGAGTGCCCGCGCAAGACGAATACGCCGGCCTCGATCTCAGCCAGCACGGCGAAGCAGGCTACAACCTCGAGGACGAGTTCGGCGCGACCTATGGCGAACCCGAGTCCACCAATGGAGAGTTGCAAAACAAACCGGACCGGTTAGCCGCTGCGGTGCACATATAACGGCGGCGAGACGCGTGTAGCAGGGTGTACCGAAATTTCCGGGCGAGCAGGAATTGAACCGCTATGACGCCATGACGCCAAGGTGAAATCAGGCCGTCATTCCGGCTTCGACTCTCGCGTCATCAGCGTCGTCAGTGCCCGGATCACGTCCATCCCCTCAAACAGCACCGAATGCACGGCCTCGGTGATCGGCATTTCAACGCTGTGGCGGATCGACAACTCGCGCACGCTGCGCGTCGTCGGGACGCCTTCGGCCACGCTGTCCATGGAAGAGAGAATGTCCTGAAGTTTGCGGCCTTTGCCGATCTGTTCGCCGACCGTGCGGTTGCGGCCTTCGGGGCTGACGCAAGTGGTGATGAGATCGCCCAGCCCGGCCAGGCCCTGGAACGTGGATTCCTGCGCTCCCATGGCCACGCCCAGGCGGGTGATCTCCACCAGGCCGCGGGTGACCAACGCGGCCTTGGCATTGTTGCCGGCGGCCAGGCCGTCGAGGATTCCCGCGGCGATGGCGATGACGTTTTTGGTCGCCCCGGCCAGTTCCGTGCCGATCACGTCGCAGTTCGTATAGACGCGGAACCACTGGGTTGAAAAGACGCTCTGGACGCGGCGGGCCAGCTCGGCGTCCTCGGCGGCGGCCACGGCCGTCGCGGGGAGATATCGCGCCAACTCCGCGGCGATGTTGGGTCCGGACAGCGCCGCCAAACCCCGGCCGCGCCCGACCACGTCCATCACGATTTGCGTCGGACGAAACAAAGTGTGGTTTTCGATCCCCTTGGCAACCGAGACGATCGGCACGCCCGCCGGCACGTGGCCCGCCAGCCGCTTCCACACGTTCCGCATGTATTGCGTGGGAACGGCCGAGAGAATCAGCGTGCATCCGTCGAAGCATTCGGCGTCGTTGGCGGTGAGGTGGACGTCTCGGGGCAATCTCACGCCGGGCAGGAACCGCTGATTCTCGCGGTTCTGGATCATTCGGTTGATCGAATCCTCGAACACGCCCCAAAGCGTCACGTCGTGCCCGCCCTGGCTCAGGATCAGCGAACAGACCGTCGCCATCGCGCCGTCGCCGATGATTGTCACGCGCTCGGACATGGCGACATCTTATTCATCTATCCCGCTGGCCGCGAGGTGTTGGACACGCGCGGAGGCAGAGACGCGGATTTTCATGATGACAGTCTTCCCCGCGCGAAAGTTCGAAAGTTACTTGTAGACATCACCGCGCGGCCCCACGTGGGCAATAATGACCGTGTCGCTGGCCCGGTCGTGAAGATATATGATTCTGAGATCGCCATGACGGAGCCGGCGAAATCCTACCCATTCCCCGGCCATGGGCTTGGTACCTGGCATCGCGATCGGGTTTTCAGCCAATTCCTCCAGCTTCCCGAACAATTGCGCCTTGATTCGCGCGTCCATCCGCCTTATGTAGCGCGCGGCGCGATCATGAACAACGAGCTTGGACATTGGAGTCAAAGCGCCGAAAGCGGTTTGAACGCGGAAGCATTGCGGCGTTTCCAGTCGCGGCGCGTGGTGCGCAAATCGCCTTTGGCTTTCTCGTCAAGATCAAGCCCCAGCGCCTCGCTCAACTCGCGGAATTGCGACCAAGAAATGATGACCTCCCGCGGCCTGCCTCGCTCATCCACCACGATTTTCTTTCGAATTGCGACCATGCTCGGACCATACCACCAACCTAGCGTGACAACAACAGGAATGTTTCCAATCTGCTGTTGCCCACCTCCGCGAGCAATCATGGCTCGGGTTGACGTTCCAGCAGTCTGCCCACGCTGTCCTCCAATCCACCCGGTCGATTCCGCGCCAGCCAGCATTGCCGATGCAGTTGGACAATCCGGTCCAACTCCGCCGGCGTCGCCTCGCTTCGCGCCTTGCGGCATGCATAACGCAGCATCGCCGCCGCGTTGGCAAATTCGTCCTTTATCAGTCCCGCATCCGCTCGCGACATCTTCGCCGAATGGACGTTTCGCATCGCGGACTCGACCGCCGCTTGGG
The DNA here is from genome assembly GCA_050011595.1 of Tepidisphaeraceae bacterium. Taxonomy (GTDB): domain Bacteria; phylum Planctomycetota; class Phycisphaerae; order Tepidisphaerales; family Tepidisphaeraceae; genus PALSA-1353. The sequence continues at coordinate 12,334 of JBEKIV010000060.1, read as the reverse complement.
CGCGCTGCGAACCTCGGCGAGTGATTCCCTCAATCGGATCGGCGTGCGCGGATGAAGGCACAAGTATGCCGAACAACGCCGAGCGGTTGGGGACGAGTTTTCCCACCGCCTTGTAGACGTTTCCCAGCTCGCACGCCGCCCGGCCTAGGACTCCCGCTTCATCGGCAAAGGCGTGAAGATCCAGCGCCCGCTCCAGCGGCAAATCGCGATTCGATTGCAGGCACCAGCTAAGCGCCGCCCCCGTAGCCAGGCCGGCAAAACTCATCGGCAAATATTGCAAATGACCGTGATCGCCCCAGTCCGTGTTGAGATATCCAGCGGCCCCGTGCTTCAAGCCCGCCTCGGCCGCGGCGCGCTGATTGGCCAGCATGTTGTCCGTCCGCCCGGCGATGCTGCACCAACTGCCGGTTCCCGGACAAACGTAAAACTCCACGCCGCTTTCGCTAATGCCGCGCGCTTCGGCCTCGAACGGATGATCGGCCTCGTAACCCCAATTCAGCGCAATCACGTTTTTTGGCAATTCTCCGATCAATTGCGGGTCTTTGAGAATAACGTCGCCCCAGAACATCATCCTCCGGCCGTGGCGGGCGACCAACTCGCTCACGCGCAATAGAAAATCCAGATACACGCGATGCACGCCGCGCCGGCGGCATTCGTCTTTGCTCCTGCCCTGGCCGATGTCGAACGTCTCATCGCAGCCGACGTTGAAAAGCCGGCTGGTGAAATTCGGCAGGAGCTGGGAATACAAATCCGCCAGCAATTCCACGCTTCCCGGATCAATCGGACAAAGGCTGAACGGCCCTTCCCATCGGTATCCCCACGGCGTATCCGAACCCTGCCCCGCTTCGGCCAACGGCAAATATCGCGCATGCTTCAGCCAACGCTCCATGTGCCCGAAACTGTTTTGGTTCGGCACCAGCTCGATGAATCGCGATTTGCAATGCTCGTCGAGTTGCCGGAACTCATCGCCAGTCATGGCCCCGGCGTCCCGCCAGACCTCTTCGTGGCCGAGGTAAGCGAAGGTATGCTCGGTGTAAAGCTGAAGCTGATTGATCTTCCACTCGGCCAGCAGATCGACGAGCCAAAACAGCGTCGGCATCGTGGGAACCTTGTCCCGGCTGATGTCCAACATCACCCCGCGCACCGGGAAATCCGGCCAATCCTCTATCTCGAGGCACGGCAACGACGCGCGAAACTGCCGGCGAACCTGCGCCAGCGTTTGCCGCCCATAAAAAACCCCGGCCGCATCGTGGCCGACGATTCGGCACGCCTCCGGCGTGATCGAAAGCAGATAGCCCTGCGGGCGCGTTACCGTCGGATCAATCCGCTCCAGCGGGGGCGCATCGGATTGCCCCGCGGTCCGCCGCATTCGCCGCGGCGCGGGCAAGAGGATGATGGAATCCCGGTCGGCCGCCATGAGGTCCGAAGTCTAACTAAAAACGCGGCGCCGATCATTCAAATCGGCGCCGCGGGTTGTGCATTGCAGAATGTTCGCCAGGCCTACGCGGCTTGTCCGCCGTTGTCCTGGTATTCGTAGTAGGTTCGGATGTTGCGGCCGTAGTATCCGCCGCCCTGGGCGCGCACGGCGTTGAGCACGACGCCGAGGTGTTCGGCCTTGACCTGCCGGAGCGTGTCGCGCATGCGCGACAGAACGCCGCGGGTGTTGGTGCGGGCGCGAACGACGCTGACGACGCCATCGACGCGGGGGGCCAGGGCCACGGTTTCGGAGACGAACAGCAGCGGGCCGCTGTCGAAGATCACGTGGTCGAATTCCTCCAGGGCGCGTTCGATGAAATCGACGAGCAACTGGCTTTCGACCAGTTCGGTGGCGTTGGTGGGCTTGTGGCCGCTGGGCAGGACGAACAGGTTGGGCACCTGGGTTTCCTGCACGGCGTGCTCGAATAAATCGAGACTGTTCAGGACGTCGGAGAATCCCTGCTCGTTGGCCAGGTTGAAGACTCGATGCAGGTCGGGACGGCGGAAATTGGCATCGACCAGGAGGATGCGCCGGCCGTTGAGCGCCAGACCGGCGGCGAGGTTGCATGCGATGGTGGATTTCCCGTCGCCGGGCGAGGGGCTGGTGATCAGGATGCTGCGGGTGGTATCCAGGGACGAACTGTGCTGAAGGCGGGTTCGCACCTGTCGAAGCTGCTCGGCCATCATGGAATGCGGCGCCTCAAAGATGACGACGGGCAGGCGAGCGCCGGCGGATTGCGGATCGTCGTCCTCGTGCGGCACCATGCCCAGCAGGTTCAACGACCCGACGCGGCTGATGTCGCGCGGCGAGCGGATGGTGGTATCCAGCAGTTCGCGCAGGAAGGCGATCCCCAGCGCCAGCAGAAGCCCCAGTGCGATCGACACCGTCATCGTCGCGCCAAGTTTGGGGAAACTGGGAATCTCCGGAAGCTCCGGTTGCGCTTCCCATTCCACGCCGCCGATCTCGTGCCTGGCGTTGTAGTTGGTGATCTGCTCCAACCGAGTCTCGATCCCCTTGAGCTTTTCCTCGTCCACGGTGCGCTCCGCCTGCTTCTGAATCAACTGTTGCATTTTCTCGGTGAGCTGGGTCATCTGGCCTTTGATGGTCTGGATATTGGAATCCATCATTGCGGCGCGGGTTTGGGCGTCTTGCACCTTTTGCAGTAGATCCTGTTCGATCTGGCCCCTGAAGCGCACGCGCGTCTTTTCTTCTTCCGTCTTCTCCCTCCGGTCGATCATCTGCTTCTTCTGCTGGATGTTGTGAAGCATCGGACTGTCGGGGCCCATATTGCCGCCGAGGGCCCCACCCAACTCCATGTCGAAGGTGGTTTGCATTTGCCTGAGGTTCATAATTTCGGGGTCTTTGTCCACCTCCGCCTCGACCTGCGGGACGTTGGTCGGATCAGTTTGGATCTGCCTCTCCAGCTCGGCGTATTTCTCCTTGGCGGTCTGCTCTTCGAGTATGGCGACCTGGCGATTTTGCAGCAGCGTCTGAAGCATCATGTCCTTCTCGCTGATTTTCGTGACGGTGCCGGAAACCCCGTCGGAACTCAGCTCCACCAGAAGGTCGGAAATGTCGCCGTCGTCCAGCTTCACCTGGCCCTCGGCGGTGATTCGTTGCTGGGCGAGGTCCTGGTTAAAGGTGTACTGGCGATCGCGGCTCTTTTCCTGCTGGTCCTTGATGTACTGATCGACAAAGGATTGAACAACGACCTGGCAGGATTTGGGATCGCTGTCGGTCATGCTGACAACGATCAAGGGCGAATCGGGCGCGGAGGTGACCTGCAATTCACCCTCGGCGAGATCGGCCTTGGCCTCCTGAATGGTGGCGTAGCGTTTAAACCACTGAGTCGTGCGGATTTCGTCGTTGGGGTTTTGCAGCACCTTGGTGATCAGCGCCGGATCGTTCATCATGGTCGTATGCAGACGGAGTTGCATCGGAAGCGAGCTGACGTTGAAGTCGCTGGACTGTTGAAGCATGCCTTCCACGTTGGTCTCGAACATGCCGGGAATGACCACCTTGCCTTCGGCGGTATAGCGTGGATGGTACTTGTTCAACCAGTAATTGATGCCGTATCCGGCGCCGGCGCTGACGACCAGGAGTAAGACGATCAACCAAAGATTGGAGCGAATCACGCGCCAGACGTCGGCGCCGGACATGGTGAACGATGCCTGGGCATGGCCCAGGGCCCCGCTGGCGGGAATGCTGGCGGTAACCGGCAAAGAGGAGAAACCCGGCCGCGGCAATCGCAATGCCGCCGTCTGCGGTAACGTAGTCATGACAACAAATCTCCTGGGGAACTGCGCACAATCGTCTCAATCCGAGCTTTTGCGCCATGCTCGCTCTGGACAACGCACGGGAAGACACACCCCCGCAAATTTCCGATGATCGTAATTGCTCTCATGTTACATCGACCCATTCAAGCGTTTTTTCCATGCGACGAAACGGCCCAACTGCTTATGGGACTGGCGCTTGCGGCTTGGCAAACCTCATTGCCTCTGATCGGTTGATCAAATCCTGTAGCTTAGCGCGGAGAGCGGCATCCTCGGCGCCGGCGTTCCGCTTGTTAACCATTTGCAGGCCAAGCTTTGCCTGCATCTCGGCCTGAATCGGATCGGGTATCTCCATCCGCAGATAGCCTTCGCCGAGATGGAAATACTCATCGGGGAACGGCGGGAAGCTACTCATTGCGGTGTTCAGGATATGTACGCCATCGGCCGCCGAGCCGTTCAAAATCATCAGCCAAGCCTGCGTGTCCAGCAGCCGCGGCTCCGTCCGACCGAGCCGCGACATCTTGCTGATGGCCGCGTTGATGTATTGCAAACCTTCCTGGGCACGTGGGGGTGAATAGTTGTCGGCCAGCAGGCAGGCAAGATTGTTCAACGACTCCAGGTTATCCGGCTCAAGCTGTAGCCAGCGCTGATATGCCGCATAGGCCTTGTCCACCATGGGCGTCGGTTTGGCCAATTGATACATGACCGCGGCGCCGGATAAGACGATGACCTGATCGCTTTTGTTGAGCTTGTCGAAATTACTCATGAGTCCGTCGACCGTCGCCAGCGCGGCCGCATCATCTCCATGCGCCTGATAGATCTGCACCAGCGCGATCTTGGCTGAGACATTGTCCTTGGCCAGGGCCGAAAGGTCTTTGACGGCCTCGTCGTAACCAAAATTCTCGTAAATGCCTTGCGCGATTCCGCGCAGTTCAATGGGCTGGTCTTCCGCCCCCGCGGCCAACAGGGCCTGTTTGAGGTGCGGCAGCGCCTGATCGATGCCAAGGCGTTGTTCCGCCAGACCCAGGTCCCACAAGGCCCAGGAGGTTGTCTTGAGCTTGCTGCCCAAGGTGGGGTAGTGGTCAACGATGGCCTGGAAATTGTTGCTGGCCTGCAAGAGCTGCATGTTGGTCCGCGCGATGCTCGGATTGTCCGGCGCAAGCCGCAGCGCGATTTCGCTTTTGGCCAGAGCATCGCCCCCGTCGCCCAGTTGGCCGTAGATCACGGCCTCGTTCTGGAAGACGTCCGGATCGTGGTCGAAGGGGGGGACGGTTTCGACCTCCTGTAGCAGCTTCAACGCTTCCGGGAACCGCGGATGCGGGCCGCTGGTGAGCAGGCGCACCAGTTTCAGCCGCAAATCCTTGTCCTTGGGCTCGATTCGGAGCGCCGCCAGCAACTCGTCGGCGGCGTCGTCCGCCTGGTTGAGCATCATGTGCGCGTCCGCCAGACGCAGCCGGACGTCGACCCTGTTGGGATTGGACTGCCGAACCGCTTCGAAATCCTGCAATGCCCCGCCGGCGTCCGGCGGCTTCAAAAACAACCGCGCGCGCCCCCGGCAGAATAGCGCCGTCTGATCCCTCTGATTGATCGCCAGCGCCTGGGTCGCACGATCCACGGCATCCTGGAATTGGCCGTGTTCCAACAACGCCAGCGACCAGAAGGTCAGCAGTTGCTCGGCGTTCACGGGATGCGTGCTCAGATCGGACCTGAGTTCCTTCTGCGCCTCGTCGAATTTTCCTTGGAGGAGCAGGATTTGAACCTTCTTCTCCCGAACGTCGGGATTATCCGCGTTCACGTCCTGCAACAAGTGAACCGCCTCGTCGTATTTGTGGTGCATCCCCAGCAGGCTGGCCATGCGGATTTGCATGTCCGGCCGATAACTCGATCGCGCCATCGCATCGTGCATTGCATCTTCGGCCTTGTCATGCATTCCCGCTCGTTCGTAGAAATCGGATAGCGCCATGTACGGATCGGGCTGTGATTTCCAGGTCGGCAGCGACGCCCAGGTTTCCAGCGTCTTCAAGGCTTCGTCCGGCTGCTTGGCCGCCCACTGGCATCGTGACAACGCGACGTACAACTCCGATTCGTTGGGCCATTGCACCACCCTGCCTTTCAACACGTTAACGGCTTCCAGAGCTTGCTTGACGGCATCCTCGGGTTGGTTGTTCTTGTAAAGCATTTCCGCGTAACGAAGCACCACGTCCGCCATGGCGGCAAAGAGTTCCGGCTGATTAGGCCGGACACGCAGTTCGTCCTCGATGTCACTCAAGGCGACTTCGGGCTTGCCGTAATTCAGTTCATAATTCACCCTCAATTCGCTGAGGGTGATGTCGTCCGGCAGATGCTTGAGTCCGTCTTCGATCGTGTGCAATGCATCATCGGGCCTGCGCAGAGCATAGTAACACCGCACCAGCCCGACGTAGGCATCCACCAGGGTCGTCTCCTTCTGCAAGGAAACGAGGAATTGGGGAGCCGCCTGATCGTACTGCCCTTCCTCCTCCAACACGTTTCCCAACGCCAGCCAGGAACGTGCAAACTCGGGTTTGTCCAGGGTCAGTTTCCGGGCGATGGCTTCGGCGGTGACGTCATCCTTCTGTGCCACGGCCAGCGCCAAGCGGTACATTTCGCCCCCCGCCTGATCGGCGTTCGCCTTGGCCAGCGTGGGAATGCACGCGGCCGCCTCCGGGTATTGATTCGTATCCAGATAATGCTTGAAAAGCAGTTCCTGCACGTGAGGGGAATCGGGCGCCAGCGATTGAGCTTTCTTGAGATCGGCTGTCTCTTCCGCCGTATCGCCACGGCGCTGGGCCAGCGCCGCCAGCATCAACTGTCCCTGGACCTTGTCAGGATTCTCCTCGGCAATCTCCTTCGCCAGAGCCTCGATTTTTTTTCGGTCTTCGCCCCGGATCGCCGGGATCAGCAGACGAAGCTGGGGATTATTCGGATTGGCCGCCAACCCGCGTGTGGCGGCATCCGCCGCCTTGTCCTTTTTGCCCATTTGATACAGAAGTTCCGACAGCAGGACCCAATCGTTGACGTTGGCGGGATTCTGGGCCGTGCTTAACGACAGAAGCCGCGCTGCTTCGTCATTATCCTTAACCAGCAGCGCCACTCTCGATTTGGCGCTGGTCTGCCGGGCACTCTGTTCAGAAAGCCCCGAGTAGAGTTCCCTGATCTTGGCGGCGTTCTTGTTCGGGTTACTCAGCAGGAGCTGAATCCGAAAAATCTTCAAATCCGGGTCTTTTGGGCTGAGACGCTGCAGTTCGTCAATGTGGGCGGGAACCTCGTCCGGTTGCCCGACGATCAGCAGACGGATCAGGTGCTTCCGCGACTGCACGTCCCGCGGATATTGCTGGACCACGTCCTTCAAAATCGACATGGCGTTGGCGGCCTGATGGGTGTCCTCGTATCCCTGCGCCAGCAGCGTCTGGAAGACGAACCAATAATAGTCCCTCTTCGCCGGAGGGTTGTCCGCCATCAACTTGCTGAGGCTTTGAACGGCGAGCATCTCCTCCTCGGCGCCTGAGCCGATCTGGAATCGGGCTTCCACGTCCTTGAGCGGCAGAACCAGTCTGAAACCGGCCACCTGGTCCAGCTTGTCCAGTTCCGCGCGGATTTGATCGTGCAGCTTCGTCTTTGCGGGCGAGTCCGGCATCAAAAGGTATTGAAAAATCTGGACCTTGGCCATCTCCAACATCATCTTGAACCGCAAACCGCCTAGCGCGATGTGATTCGGGTCGTCCGTCAGAGACCCCAGCGAGGATTTGAGCAGTTGCAACGCCTGTTCCTGTGTGCCGGGCGACCGGCCCATCAGTTCCGCCCGCGCCAGGCGCGAGTCGGGCGTATCGGGCATTTTTTCGTAGATCTTGATCGCGCCGGCCGGATCGCCCCGTCGCATGGCCATCTCCGCCGCGGTCTGGTTGATCTCCAGGTAATTCCGATCGCTCTCCTTCACCAATTCAAGCGCCCTGGTAATCTCGGACCACGCCCGGTCCTGGTCTTTCTGCATCACGTCGCGACTTGACGCATCGACTCCTGACAAATGTTCCAGCACCTGGGCGAAGTAATAATGCATCGCGGCGTTTTGGTCCTGCGAGCCCCCGTGCGGGCCCGTCAGCACCGCCTCAAACGTCGCCACCGCGTTTTTGTAATGTTCGGTGACCTCATTCGGCTGAACCAGCGCCGGGTTTTGCCTCGCCAAATCCATTCCCAACTGGATCTCCTCGCTGGCAAGCGCATAGGGCAGATCGCCGTTAGCAGGATTCTTCTTCCAGAGGTCCTTTATTTCTTTGGTCGCACCATCCACCTCTTTCTGGTCCGTGTCGAGTCCGCTGGCCCATGCCTCAATGACCAGCTTGTCCGCCAAGGCTTCCCTCAGTTCGTCATTCGGGTCGGCCTGATGCGCCCGTCGGCTGTAGTCGATCGCATTGCGGTAAAAATCGGATCTGGGCTGTTGCTCCGCATGGGTGGTATACCAATCGCTCAGCGCCTTGAGCGCCGGTACGTAATTGGGATTGATTTCCAGCGCCTGGGTATATGCCGCTACCTCAAGCGGGGCGGCTCGCGGATCGTCCTCGGCCATCTTTGCCAGCGCTGCCCCGAGCATCATCTGCGCCTGCGGGTCGCTCGGATCCAACCTGGCCGCCCTGGCGAAATTGCCGGCGGCATCCTGCCAGTTGCGATCCTTCATCGCCTGCTGGCCGAGAGCGATATACCGGCCCGGCGGCTCGCGGATCAGGAATCTCTCCGCCAGGAGCACCGCCGCCACCGCTGCCACCACAATGAGAAGCAGGATTGTTAAAAATCTGGTGTTAAGCCGTCTTGCCATGAGTGACCTTCAATCTCCGCCTGAACGCGATAAAGGACATGGATATCTCCAATATGCCTCAGCGCGGTCGAAAGTTGCATCTTTCGCCAGCGCCGCTCCGGAGGATCGCCCTAAATATCCTTCTAGGGATGGGAATGCTTCACCTTAGTCCAGTCAGGGAAGCAAGTTTCGATCTGCGGCCGCGCCGCCGTCAAAAAGTCGGACATCGCCGCGCTGGCATTAGAAATATCGGTATCTTCAATGTTCGGCACAAGCGTCATCAGCTCGATTTTGGCGTAATAGCCGTAACGTTCGGTCAAATCCTCCAAGGTTTGCCGCACCCCCAGGGGATCGCTTTCATAATGACCATTGGTGTGGAAGACGTACGCCACGCATTTGGAGACCCGATTAGTCCCCGTCGAGTCCTGGAAGCTGATAAATCGAACCGACTGAGAAAAAGGCTTGCCCGAAGCATCCGTGCCAAGCTGCCAGACGGGCACGGTGTACGATGACGGCTCGTATCCGTCGGCAATGTAGCAGCGGTCCGGAATGTGCGCCACCGTATCCACCAGGCCGGTGTAATACGTCAACCCAAGGTGAATCACGTCGCCCGAATGGTTCTTCACCTCCAGCGTCTGCAGGATCGACCTGCGCTCGCCGGGGGTTTTGCCTTGCAGCGAATTGTTGATCATCCCCACCTGCTGAGCGAAAGATGCTGAATTGAATTTCGTCCTGGCAGCGTCGGCGGCCTGCTGAGCGGCCGCATCCAGCAACGACGGCTGCGTCGCCGCCGAAACCGGGTCCACCTTTGTGGCCATCATCGCCACCATATCCGCGCCGGCGCGGTCCACTTCAATGTAATCCCGATAAATGTAACTTTCCGTGCCCAGAACGTCCTCGGTCTCCTTGTCCAGCTTGTCGTCTTGCGACACTTGCAGCCAACGGCCCATGACGGGCGGCAACTCGCGGAACTCGCGCGGCTGGGCAACCGAGTCCTTCTTGAAATGCAGCTTGAGGTTCCACACGAAACCGTTGAACGCGATCGCCGACACCAGCAGGATTCCCGAGACGATCACGAACGCCGGATGCACCACGCCCAGCGGCCGACCGCGTAAAAATGGGGGACGATTCCAACTCATCCGGCCTCCGATTGAGAATTCGAATCTCCATTGTTGTTGTCGCGTCGCTTGCGCGGCGCCCCAGAGCGCGGTGCCAGGCGAATCGAGGGTGGCGGCGGCGGGATGAATCGCATGTCCCCGGCCGCTCTCCGCGGCCCAGCGGCCGGCTTGGGCGATGAATCCCGCGGCTTCACCGGCGCGGCCACGGGCTTGGCCGGTTGAACAGCATCCGGCCGCGGCGGTGTGCTGGCCCCGCGGATCGCCGCCAGGCTTCTTGGCGACGCGCCTGGCGGTAGCGCCGACGCCACCGGCGCCGTCGAACGCGTGAGGACCTTGGGCGCTATCGCCACAAAGCGGCGGTCGACCTGCTCCACGAAGATTTGGTCCAGAATCCAACCCACGAGCAATATCATCAGAAACGCCGGAACCAGCATGATCAGCCCCACGAACTGGTGGGCGAAATTCTCGGAAAGGGAATGGCTGACGTAGCGATCCAAAAGTCCCTGGCCGGAGACTCTCATCACGTTGCAGGAGATGGCGATTGGAACCGCGAAGAGCACCACGATGATTTTCTGCCAGAGCGGCCTGCTCGACAAAAACGCCACCGCCGCCGCGACGGATATGAACGTCATGAGCGAGCGCATTCCCGCGCAGGCCTCGGCGACGTTCAGCGTCCGCCAGTTGCCGTCGCCGCCGATCATCGAGATTTTCGTCCCGCCGACGGACGCCTCGACGCCGGTGATTTGCAAGGTCCAGACCGCGACGTTGGCGGCGAGTTGCTGAAGGGGTCCGGCAACCCTGCTGTAGACCAGTCCCGGCCATGGCAGCCCGCAAACCAGAAATGCAATGGGAAACCAAGCCACCTTCACGACGCTCCACCCGCTCAGCGACAGGACCACGCCGAACAGCGTAATCACCATTCCAAAGTCCTTCAGAAAATCGTTTTGGCCCGGGAAGATGGCGTACTGGAACACCGCAATGCCGAACAGCACGACGAACCCGCCGAACCAACCGGCGGAGTGTTGGTCGGCGCGTTGCACGAGCGAATCCGAACTGCCCGATAGGTTCCACGCCAGCGTTGCCGCGAGGATCACCGCGCCGATCGCGGCGGCGGGCAAAAACACTCTGCCGGCCTCCTCGCGGATCAGTCCCAGCGGCAACACCACCGCCAACGCCAGCATCCCGCAAACCCTCAGCCCCGCTTGCCGGCGCGAGGCTTGCACGGATGAGCTCCCATGCAGCAGCTTTTCACGGTTCACATACAGATAATAAAGCCCAATCACCGGGATGCAGACCGCGTGTCCCCAATTCGCTTCTCCGTAGAAGGGATTGGTCTTGTCCCAGAGCCGGCGGAGGTTCGGCCAGAACAATGCGCTGAACAGCGCGGTGATCACCCCGATTTGAATCCAGACCGAACGCTTGAGGCCGCAAACAACCGGGTCGGCCACGGAATCCAGCGCATCGCTGGGGATCTCGCCCGTCAGGACGGCATCACCGTTTTCCACGTCGTTGATTTGCGTCTGGCTCATTGGACAAGACTGCCAAGCCGCCAAGTGGCGCCTTCAAAACAACGCCTGCCGGACTTTTACGCCCGGCTTGGGCGGCAGGTTCGATCCACCATCCCCAAATCCAACTATTGCGGCATCGGAACTTTATGCTGCGCGATTAAGGCTTTGATTAAACCTGCCGCAATATCGGACTAACAGCCATCCATCCCTAGAAAGAGTTCGGACCATTGTAAAAGTTTCGATCGTAAGACCAACTTGCTCCATAACTTATACGAAACGAGTTACGCAAAGCCGAGAGAAACGGAGCAATAATATGGGTGCCGACGTAAATCACGTCGTTGGGCTTCAAATAAATGTCCGGCTCTTCAAGGGCCAGAACGTTATTCAAACGCACTCGAACGCAAACTTCGCGATTGGTGCCGACCCGGCGAACGATCTCGGTTCTATACGGCAGCGAGAATTCGTCCGCCCCGCCGGCGGCCACCCACGCCTGCTTGAGCGTAACCTTTACCCCCGTCAGGCCGAAAACACCGGGACGGGCAACATGGCCTCCCATGTAATAAACACCCGTGACCGGGTCCGGGATAATGATCATGTCGCCGGGACGGATCACGATGTTGTATTTCAGTTCCCCGTATTGCCTCAATTGATCGATCGGCACGCGGATGATCCGCATGTCCGTCGGGGCTTCCACGTCATCGAACTTAAAGACCTGTGACGAGACGTTGTCCATCGCGATCGTCCGCTGCGTCGGCGCGGGAGGATTGGCCCGGCCCTGCGGGCCGGCGGGATTCGTCGGCGGCGGAACAAGCAGGTTCCCAGGCGCCGTCGTCGGCGCCTCGGGAGCTGCCGGGGGAGCCGCCGGGGGAGCCGCCGGGGGATTCGCCGGCGGCGGCGCTAACATGTCCCCGGGCGCCGTCGTCGGCACGTTCGGCTGCGGCGCCGGCGGCGCCGACGGCGAAATGACGCCAGGCTGCGCGCCCGGCTCCGTTGCCTTCCGAATGATGTATGCATAGGGCACGCCAACGACAACCGCCGGAGAACGCGAAATCACCAACGCATCCAGCATCCTGAAATCGGGCTTGGTGATCTGATACTCCCCCCCCGCGACAGTGTTACCCTGAACGCTGAACGTCCTGGCCCGCGCCTCG
>JBEKIV010000059.1:0-17564 GCA_050011595.1 Tepidisphaeraceae bacterium | reverse complement strand
AGCGCCTCGTCGCAACGGCCCAAGGATTCCATGCACTGGGCGACGTTGTCCATAACGGTGGCGAGATCGGCGTTGTCCTGGTTGTTGCAAATCCTGCGCGTCATATCCAGGGCCGACTGATAAATCGGCAGTGCTTCAGCGCTGCGGCCAAGCGCGTCGAGACATTTGGCCACGTTGTTCAAGCTGCTCACGACATCGACTTGGTCCTGGTTCTTGTAGAGGCGTTGCCGCATTTCGAGGGTGGCCTTGAATACCGGCAGCGCCTGTTGGTAACGGCCCAGCGAAAACAGGCAATACCCGACACTGTTTTCCGTGGTGTCCACGTCGGGATCGTCCTGTCCCTTGCACAGCCGCTGCTTCATTTCCAGAGCTTGGCGGTAATCGGCCAGAGCGTCGTCCTCGCGGCCGAGGTCGTCCAGGCATCCCGCCACAGTGACGAGGGACGTCGCGACATCCGGATCGTCCGCGCCCTTGGAAATGCGCCGCCGCATCGCCAGCGCCGCCTGGCAAATGGGTAGGGCTTCCTGATCACGGCCCAGACTGATCAGACAATTAGCCACGTCGTTCATACTGGAGGCAACCTGGGGATGGTCCTGGCCGTTGACGATTCGTTGCCGCATTTGCATCGCGGCCTGAAAGACCGGCAATGCTTCGTCGTTGCGATTCAGATTGCGCAGGCAGGTCGCCAAGTTCATCATCGCGGTCGCTTCGTCAGGGTCATCCTGATTTTTATTAATGGCCCGAAAAACCTTCAAAGCCGCCTTGAATACCGGAAGCGCATCGGCATCGCGGCCCAGTTGGCCCAGGCATAAACCTTCGCCGGTGAGGCAGTCGGCGGCGTTAAACGTTTCCTGATTGCCGTAGAGGTCCGCCGCGGCACGAAACTCTGTTAAAGCCTGCTCCAGCTTCCCGGATTGAAGATCGTTCGCCGCGGTCGAAAGCAGATCGTCCGCCCGCGAGTTCGCATCCTGAGACGGAGGCGTGCTCGGTTCAGTGCCGGCCGGATCGGCCGACAGTTTCGCCGCCGGCGTCAACGTGACGGTGAGACAGAGGAGAATGGCTGTCGCTTTCCAATGGCGCAACACTTAATTCGGATCTCCCAGATAAATGAACGGCGCCCAGAAAAACGGCTCCGGATAATCCTTCTTCAATTGCTTCCGGGCCAACGTGAACGCCGTAAGCTTGTTGGTTGCCGGCGACGATTGCATGTCCCGGTAGAATTTCTGCATCAGTTCAGCGGTGCTGGCATCCTGAACTTCCCACAAGCTGGCGACCACGGCGGGACTCCCGGCGTACATGAAGCCCCACGGCAAGCCGTACACGCCCTCGCCGCCCATCGCATTGCTCCCGCGCTCATCGAGTCCTTCCGAATCGCAGGCGCTGAGCACCACCAGTTCCGTTCCGTCCAGCCGGCCCCACCAGTGTTCGAACAAATCCTGGAGCGTGAGCAATCCCGTATCCTGCGGCGTCACCACCTCCGGCTGGCTCAGCACCACGCTGCTGTAGATCGCATTCTGGCCTGGTTCCACGAGGCCATGGGTCGCCAGGTGAAGATAACGCGCGCCCTTGGCCGCATCGGCCAAACGCTGCCCGGTCGCGTCTTCACCCAGCAATACCACGACCGAGTCATCGCCCTTGTCCACGTACGGCCGGCCCGTCAGCACGGCATAAATCCCCTCGACTTCCTTCCGAGTGCCCGGCAGCGGCGACAGTGCCCCGTACCCCGTGGGGCTCGCATCCCGCATCGCCACCGCATCCGCCGTCGCCACCGCCGTCGTCGGCTGCTCGTGAACCGGCGACAACTCCAACGCCAACTGGGCCGTCATGTCCGTCAATTCAACCCCCGGCGGCGTATCCAGGGGCAGCTCCCGCTCCAGCATCTGACCGTCCAGCCAGAACTTCAGCTTGGGCGTTTGATCGAGCCTCCCATGAAAATGGAGCAACTCGAGTTGGTCCACGGCGCTGTCGAACTCGCCTTTGGCGCCGACCTGGATCGGGCCATAAGCGACGATCACCGCGCCCTTGCGTAATCCGATCGCCTCCGCGCTCGAACCCGCCGGCACGCTCGTGACCAGCGCGCCAGCCCGAGGCGGCGGCAGATGCGGCCGATCGCTCTCGTTCCGCTGCAATATCGGATCCCCCAACAGAACCGCCTCATGCGTGTACGTCTTACCGCCCCGGTCCGGCTCCTGACGCCGCAGTTCCAACAGCGCTGCCGCCGAGGGGCCGTAACAGAGCAGCGGACCCTGGTCCAGCCAGTACACGTTGTTTTTAGCCTCCGGACTGGCCGGCTTTTGCGGAATCAGCATCTCCAGCGGCAATCCGCTCATCGACGAATCCGGAACCACGTACACCAGATCATCCCCCTGAATCTGCCGCCAGATCTTTTCCGGCATCAACTGGCGGAACAGCTTGTACCCTTGCTCCGCCATGTCTTCCTGCGGACGAGTGGTCGTTTGGGTCTGGGCCAGCCGCACCCCGCGAACCGAATTCATCCCATGCTGCACCACCGCCTGCCGGTAACTTCGAATCAACTCCTGAAGCGCCCGCCCCGAGAGCCTCGTCTTCCCATCCGCCTCGGTCAGATACGTCCCGCTGATCGCCTGGCCGGCCGGGGAAATCAGCAACGCCACCGCATCCCGCGCCGTAATCGAATACATCAGCAAATGCTGCCGCGGCAGCAGCAGCGACTGAATCTGCACCGACGTGGTCGCCTCCGCGAACGTCGTCCGGCCCGCGAGGTTGAACTTCCGTCGATGGGCATCCGCATACTGCTGATATGCCAGGTTCAATTTTGGCTCAAGCTCCTGGATCTGCGCCAGCCCCTCGTCGCTGCTCAGCGAACGGGCGTGATTGATCCGCGAGGTGAATTGCCGCACCTGGTCCTCCGCCGCCGACACCGCCGTGCGGACATCGAGGATCTCCTTTAGCTCCTGGGCGTCATTGGTGAGTCTGGCCTTTTTTTCCAGCGGATCGAGCAGATCGCCGTTGGAAAGGCGTTCCCCCCGTTCGAGATAATCCAGCAGACTTTTCGCCCGTCCGCGATCGAGATATTCCGCGGCCGTGTCCGCGTGATTCAGTTCCAGTTGTGCCCGCACCATGCCGCTGAACGGGTCCCACCCCTGATTTGCGGTCATGAAATTCATGCGGTCCTGGTCGTCGCCGCCCAGCGCCGACCTGGCTTGTTCCAGTGAATCGACCGATTCCTCGAACGATTTGACGGCATCCTCCGGCTGGCCCATGGCCAGTTGCATGCTCCCCAGCGCGCTGCAATAGCGGAATAGTTCCGGGCTTTTAAGTCGCTCCGCCATGCGCGTGCTGGCCTGGAACATCTTCAGCGCTTCGCCGGAGCGGCCCAGGAAACTCAGGTCGAAGGCGACGCTGAACATGCTTGTCGCCACGTCCGGATGGTCCTGCCCTGAATAAATCCGCTGCCGCATTTCCAGCGCCGCCTGGTCCATCGGCAACGCCGCGGCGGGGCGGCCCAGGTTCGAGAGGCATATCCCCACGTCATTCATGCTTTGGGCCAAATCCGGATGGTCCTTTCCCTCATAAATCCGCCCCCGCATTTGCATGGCGGCGAGGTAAACCGGCAACGCCTCGGCGCTGCGCCCCATGCCATCGAGACACCAGGCAATGCTACCCAGGCTTTCCGCCACGTCCGGCGAATCCTCTCCCTTGTAAATGCGATTGCGCATTTGCCAGGCATCGCGGTACATTTTCAATGCCTCGTCCCGATGGCCCAGGCTGCTGTAACAATCCGCCACGTTATTCATGTCCGTCGCAAGGTCCGCGTCGTCGCTCCCATTGAGCAGGCGCTTGTCCATCTCCAGCGCCGCCTGATACATCGGCAACGCCTCCGCGCTGCGCCCCAGGTTATCCAGGCAAAGCGCCGTATCGTTCAAACTCGCCGCGATGTCCCGCGCATCCCGCCCCCCATAAATTCGCCGCCGCATTTCCAGCGCCTCCCGGTACATCGGCAACGCTTCGGCGCTGCGACCCAGATCGTCCAGGCATCCCGCGACGCATTCCACGTCCTGGGCGACATCCGCGCGATCGGCTCCCTTGAAAAGGCGCTTCCTCATTTCCAGCGCCAACTGATACGTCCCCAGCGCCTCGCCGCTCCTGCCCAACTGATGGAGGCACGCCGCCACGTTGTCTTCACTCTGCGCCAACTCCGCCCGATCCTCGCCCTTGTAGATGCGGCGTTGCATTTCCAGGGCGGCCCGATATTCATCCAACGCCTTCTGATAATGCTCCAGCGTATCCAGGCACGTCGCCAAATTCTGCATCGCCGCCACGACGTTCGGAGCATCCTGCCCTTTGTGAATGCGCTGTTGCATTTCCAGGGCAGCCCGTAAATACGGCAACGCCTCCTCGTCCCGATCCAGGCAATGTAGACACCAACCCACGCTGCCTATCGCGATCCCCAATGGCTCCTCATCCTGGTTCTTATATATCCGCCGATACATCTCCATCGCCGCCTGGAATTTCGGCAGCGCTTCGTCGTCGCGATTCAGGTCCCAAAGGCACGTCCCCACGCCGGTCAAAGCCATCGCCACATCCAGATTGTCCTGCTCGCCGTAGACCTTGTGATAGAGATCCAGCGTCGCCTGTCCCTCCGTCAAGGCGCGATCAAACTGTCCACTTCTCCAATCGCCGACGGCCGAAGCCCAATGGGCGCGGGCCTGGGCGATCACGGCGTCGCGATCGCTGGGGGAGATCCGGGTGGATGGAGCCGTTGCCGATTCAGAGGCCGACGCAACGAGGCCGACTGCGCCGAAAAACGCGACCGCAAGTGTCGCCTTGGACAGCCCCCGAATCCTGCGCATGGTGCGCACCATCGCGTCTAAAATTGCCTGGCGATTCAACCTCGTCCAAGAGCCCATATTACGGCACCCGTGTATCAGTATAGACTGCGGTCACACTCAAGCCCAGTTCGCAACCTGCCGCCAGGACGTTGGCGACAAATCTTGCTATTTTCCTGCAACGTAACTAGCCTTGCCGCATGTTGTATTGCGAATCGGGGCGGCTTGTTTAGCGCTACATGTTTTTTTTAGGCAAACCTTACGGCTGGAGGCATTTTATGAATCAATCACGTTCGCGGATTTGTGGGAACTTTTTAGCGACGGCTGCGTCAATGCTGATGGCCGGCGCGGTCGGGTGCGCCAGCAACTCCGGGCCTTCCAAGGCTCAGGTGCCGGCGAACACTATTGCGCCGTCCGCTAGTTCCGTGCGCGACCTTGGAAATTTGACCTCGCGGTCAATCTCGGCCGGCGGCGATGCGTCGGCGGTCGACGAGAAATCGCTGACCGGCAGCGCAACCCCCCGCGGGTTTGGTGATTTCGGCGACAACGGCCAGCCCGCCAACGGCGGCACGCTGACCATGGACCAACTGGGGCAAATGCTCCAGACCATTGGCGGGAATCCTCAACTGCAAAACAACGTCTACATTTACAGCATCAAGGATTCTTCGGGTCTCACCTATCCCCTGGGCGTCAGTCTGAGCCAGGACCAGAAGGCCATCTATTTCGTCGTTCCGATGTTTACCGTCGACCCGCAGGGATGGGCGTCTCAGGATTCGCTTTTGAAGCTTCTGTCGGCCAATAGCAGCATTTGCCCGGCATCCTTCGGCATCGTGGATCAAAAATTGTTCCTGCTTCTCGGGATCGCCAATATGAATGTCAATCAGGACATCCTGAAACAGGCCATCTCTTACGTCTTCGACACCGTGCACAAGACGCAACCGCTGTGGGGCGGTTGGATGCAAAGCGGCCAAGGCGGCCAAGGCGGTAATCCTGGCGGCGGCAATCCTGGCGGCGGCAACCCCGGTGGCGGCAATACGGGCGGCGGCAATCCGTTCCAATAATTGAACCGCGACATTTGCGATGGTAGCTCGCAATGGCCGTTCATTTTTGAAAGGGCAATCATGAATCGCACTACCTTATCTTTGCGTGCAATGTTTGTGGTTACGGTCGCATCGTCGTTGTTTGCCTTGTCAGCCGGATGCTCCAGCGGGGAAAAGCCAATCGCGCCGGCATCTGTTTCGCTGCCGGAAAATCCGCGCACGGTTGAGGCGCCGGACCAAGCGGGTTCGACCGCCAGCGCGAACAATGCGCGCGATCTGGCCAATGCGCAGCCGGAGGAGGTGCTTAATTCCAAGCCGTCCGCGCGCGACGTGGGCCTCAACGGAGGCGATGCGCAGGCCGGCCAACCGCTGACCTATCAGGCCCTGGGGGCCGCGCTACAGAAAATCGGATTGACCCCCGAGGATGACAAGACGTACTGGGAGATGAAGGTCAAGGCGACCACCGAAGACGGGATGGATTGGACCTTCCCGATCAACGTTTCATTGTCCAAGGGCCAGAACGTCATCTGGATCAACTGCATGTTTGGCCAGGTGGACAAGAATGCGGCGCCCAGCGCGCAGTCGATGATGGACCTGCTGACCGCCAACAGCATAATGGGCACCTGCTTCTTCCTCCTGCGAAGCGACCGCGCGTTGCTGTTGCAGCAGTCCGTGCCCAATGTCGGCGTGTCGCCAAGCGCCCTGGGAGAAAGCCTCAAGGAATTCTTCCATTTATTGAAGGCCAGTGAACCGCTCTACAGGGGATTCTTCACCGCGAACCCAACCGGCGGCGGAAATCCATTCCAATAATTTAACGCGGCGTTCGAATGGGAATTCGCAAAGGCCATCCGTTTTTGAAAGGGCAATCATGAATCGCACTAACGTATCTTTACGTGCAATATTTGTGGCGACGGTCGCATCGTCATTATTTGCCTTGTCGTTGGGATGCTCGAGCGGGAGCACCAGCGGGAATGGGGCGATCGCGCCGGCGCCTATCTCGCTCCCGGAAAACCCACGCTCGGTGGAGACGCCGGCCCAGATGAGTTCCACCACCAGCGCGAACAACACCCGCGATCTCGCCAATGCGCAGCCTGAGAGCGTGTTGGATTCCAAGCCTTCGCGCGATGTGGATCTCAACGGAGGCGAAGCCCAAAGCGGCCAGCCGCTCAACTATCAAACGCTGGGCGAGACCCTGACGAAAATCGGCCTGACCCCTGAGGATGACAAGGACTGCTGGGTGATGAAGGTCAAGACGACAACGGACGATCAGATCAGTTGGACATTTCCCATCGCCGTTTCGCTCTCTCCGGATCAGAGCGTGGTCTGGATCACCTGCCCGATAACTCAGATCGACAAGAACGGCGCGCCGAATTCGCAAACGCTGGCCGATCTTCTCTCGGCCAATTACCATTTGGGAGTCTCATTTTTCGTCATCGATCCAAAACACATTCTGATATTGCAGCAGCCCACGGCCAATGCCGGCGTCACGCCCCAGCTTTTGGGTTCAAATCTGAAATCATTCTTCGGCAGCCTGAAGCAGAGCGAACCCCTATACAAGTCTCTTATCCCCATCTCCGGTGGCGGGCAAGGCGGCGGTGGCGGAGGTGGCGGCGGGAATCCGTTCCAATGATGGATTTGAGCGGCAGGAACGATGGAACATCAACACGAGAGGAAAGCCTATGACTCGCGTTTGCCATGGGTTCTGGAAACGATTGGCGGCAATAGGGCTGGGGTTTTTGGCGGGAGTCGCCGCCGGATGTTCCGGCCATAGCAATCCCAGCCAAACGATTCCATCCGGACCGGACATCAGTCTTTCCGACACCAGCCGCGACTTGGGGCCGCCGTCGAAATTGGCGCCGTCGCTCCAGAGACTGGCGTCGGCATCCGAGGTCTCCCGCGATTTGTCACCTTCGGACCAGGGCGCCAGCCTTCTTCCCCCTCCGGATGAAGTGGGCTATCCCGCTCCAGGGACCACGGACGTCTTTGAAGTGGCGATCCGCATTACCCCCGACGCGGACGTCAAGGCGATTGCCGCCGCCGGCGCCACCATCCAGATGCGCCTGGGCGACACGATTTATGCGGCGGTGCACGCCCGGGACTTGAACCAGTTGGCGGACGTGGACGGAGTCAAGTCCGTCGCGCCGATGCCCAGTGGCCACATCCCCAAGCCCCCAAAATCGCAACTGCAAACTTCGCCGCAGGAGCAAGTCGCACGCGATTTGGGCGGCGGCGGCGGCACCGGCGAAGCCGTGAAATTCGAACATCAAGGTCTGACCGGCAAGGGTGTGGTCGTCGGGATCGTTGATACCGGCATCGACTGGCACCATGCGGATTTCATGAATCCCGACGGCACCTCGCGCATCCTCTATCTTTGGGACATCTTTGATAACACCTGGGACCAGTCCAATCACAAGGTCGGATCGGCACCGCCGGTCCTCGCGGACGACACCGGCAAGCCCCTGGGCACGGTCTACACCAATGCCCAGATCAACGCGGCCCTGAAGGGCCAGATCAAAATCCCCAGGTCCGACAGCTTTGGTCATGGCACGGCATGCGCCGGCACAGCCGCCGGCAATGGTCTGGGCGTGGCGCCCCAAGCCGATCTCGTCATCGTCAATTCGTACGTGGACGATGCCCAGAATCCCGACAATGACGGCTCGGACGCAGTGCAGGGCGCCTACTGGATCACCCAGATCGCCTCGCAACTCCACGAACCCTGTGTGATCAGCCTGAGCTTTGGCGGCCACCTTTCTCTCCACGACGGCACGGGAGAGGAAGAACATGGCTTCAACCAGATCGTTAACGGCGGTGAGTTGCCCGGTGTGGCGATCTGCGCTTCGGCCGGCAACGAAGGCCAGAACGTCATGCACGCCCGCGGCCACTTCGGGCCCGCCCGAGTGGGTGAACTGAACGGCGGATTTGGCGAGCCGGTCGAGCTTTTCGTCAAGAAACAGACTATTCTCGCGGCGCTTTTCGACTCGCGCGACGATTGGAATTTGCGCCTCATCGGGTTGGATAAATTTCTCTTCGGATCGGACAAGAAACCTGCCAGGCTTGACCTGTCTAAATCCGCTCAAGGCGAAACGGGCGGCGACGGTTTGCAGATTTTCGGATCGGACAATCTCGCCCAGGCCGATCAAGCCGCCGTCAAATCCCTGAGACACGACAAAAAGATTTCCTTAAGTCCCCAGCCGAGCGGAACTGACGCGTTGTTCATCGAACTCCCGCCGGGGCAATACCTGGTCCTGGCCGCGGGCATTTCCCAGAAAGTATCACACGGGGTTTACGACCTGTACTTGCCTGAAATTTATAATGGCAGCTTTGGAGCCGGCGGAGACCACCAGATGGTCGTCGGTGATCCGGGTGATGCCGATGACGTGATTACGGTCGGATCGTATGATTTTCGAAACCAATGGGACAACGCCGATGGCGGCACCACCTACTGCGATCAGATCGAGATTGGGAAGATTTCGGCCTACTCAAATGCGGGCTTTCGCCGCGATGGCGCGGTCAAGCCGGACATCGTCGCTCCGGGGCAATACACCGTCTCCGCCATGGCTGTCGGGAGTGTCATGTCGAAAGAGGGCGGCTCGGCGTCGATTACTCGAGACGGCAAGCACCTTGCCTGGGCCGGAACCAGCGCCTCCTGCCCGTATACCGCCGGCGTCATCGCGCTGATGCTCGAAAAAAACCCGAATCTCACGGAGAACCAGATCAAACAAATCCTCCGCGATACGGCCGATCACGATTTGGCGGTTACCGGCGCGGTTCCCAACGGCGAATGGGGATATGGCAAGCTCAATCCGGAGGCGGCGATCGCGAAAGTGTCTATCGCCGTCGTCACACCGCCGGGAAACATCGCCCCGCCGGGAAACACCCCCCCGCCGGCGCCGGGCCCGGCTCCAGTCGTCCCCGTCCCGAAAGACGGCTTCGCCGGCACTTTCAAATGTGAGGGAATGACCGTGGTGCTCGTTGCCAATGCCGACGGAACCTTCAGCGGCAGCATGGTCAGGAACGATCAGACGTTCTCACTCTCGGCCCATATCGTGGCCGGGCAACTGGAGGGCTCTGTCAGCAGCCAGGGAAAGGATTTCCCGTTTACCGCGACGCTTGACGGAGACCAATTAACGCTTCATGCGGGCGATAAGTCGTTTGTCCTCACACGGCAGGACGCGCCGCGCGGCGTTGGCGAAGACTGGCTTCAACGATCCGAGCCGCAAAGCCCCGGTCGGGAGGAAGCGTCGCGCGATCTGGGCGGCGGCGGAATCACTTTGAAGCCGGCCGTCATTGAAGACCCGATGGTCAACAACTGGCCGGCCTACACCTTGCTCGTGCCGGAGGGTTGGCATTTTGAGGGAGGGGTCCACTGGAATCAGGATCCGTGGACGATGGTTTCGCCGACGATACTCGCTCATGCGCCCGGGGGTCTGCCGGGATTGCTGGTTTATCCCCAGGGTTCTTATGTCGCCGGCATTCGCGAAGCGCGCTTACAGATGGTCAGCGGGATTGAGGGAGCCGCCGATTTGATCGCACAACAGTTCGCCGAAGGCAACATTTACATGGGCCACGAAATTCGCATCTTTGCCAAGCCGACGGACTATATCAAGCGATTTGTCATTCCCCTGTATCGAAAACAACTGGCACATGCCCAGGTCGTCAGCATCCAGGACGCTCCGAAATTTGCCAAGATTTACCTCAATTGCGCCAGCGGAACCGAGGGAATTCAGCCGAGCGCCGAGGCGGTGAAGGTGCGCTTCCAATACGACCTCAATGGCCAAGGCGTCGATGAGGATATGTATTGCGCCATAACCTCCTATCCGCTCCCGGGGGGCGTCGTCTGCTGGGTGGCCAATGTTGTCTCCTTCGCCGCTCCACGCGGCTCGATGGATCAGAGCATGCCGACGCTGACGACGATCCTCGCATCGACCAAGGCGCAATTGAAATGGGTCAATGCCTGCGCCCAGGTCCGGCAAATGATGATTCAGAACATGTCCAACGCCATCGCCCAGGAGGGCCAGGTCTCGCGATATATCTCTCAAGTCAGCGATCAAATCTCGGACGCGGGCCGCCAAGCCTACCAGGAGCAACAGAAGATTGAAGATGAGGTTTCCAAGGAATGGCAAGACATGATGCTTGGAGCGCCTTAGGCGGGCGACTGACGGCCCGAGGGAGTATGGGGAACAATATGCTGAAGCGGCCAAATAAGTGCAGGACAAGCCCGTTCAATTGTGCGGGCCTCATTTTTACGTTGTTGATTGGTTGGGCCGGCCTGGTCCGGGCGGATGGGCCGGAGGCGAAGCCTTCCGGGCCGGCCTCCGGGATTCGAATTGACTTCCCAAAGAGCGATTCGCTTCCTTACGACAAATTCGGCGTTTTCATCGGTATTGACCGCTATTCAAAGCTGCCGGCGGAAAACCAACTCTACGGTTGCGTCGCCGACGCCACCGGAATGAAGGAAGCGTTTGTCCGGCTCGGCGTCTCGCGATATGCGATGGTCACCGACGGACAGGCCACGCGTCAGGGAATCGGCCGCGTGCTGAGCGACCTGGTCGAGCAGGTTAAACTGGCGACAACGAAAACCACCCAGCCGATCTCGGTGGTCATCACCTACGCCGGACACGGCTGCCGCGTCAAACGCCTGTCCACCGAGGAGGACCCCAATTCTCTCGACAGTTCATGGGTGGCGGCCGACAGTGATTTCGCCGGCGATCGCGACGTCCGCGGATACGAACTTCAGAAGGTCCACACGCAGCTTGCCAAGCTCGGCGCGCAGGTCCTGATCATCTCCGACTCCTGCCATTCCGGCAGCGTCTATCGCTCGCTGGATCGGCAGCGAACGTTACCCATGGCACGCGGCGGGTATGACAGCCGGCTCGGTCCGCAGGACGACTTGTTTCCACAGTTTTCAACGCAACAATCGGCCTCGGGGCGAAGGCAACCGCCAATTGCCGCCGGGCCGCTCCCTGGATTTGTCTTTTATTCGGCCTGCGGAGACAGGCAATGCGCCTATGAGACCGAGGACGATCGCGGACGATCGTGTGGAAGATTGTCGCTGGTGATGCGTTATCTGCTGGCCAACAATATGGGGGAAGAAACCACCTACCAGGAATTGGCTGGCAAAGTGGCGGCGGAATTCGCCGCACGCTGGCCCGGCGACGTGCGCCAGACCCCGGAGTTTCACGCCGCCTTTGGCAAAGCCGACGAGCGGTTCCTGCGCGGCGGATTCCCGCCCGCACATGCCAACATCGTTCCCAACAGTCTCCGCGATGGAATGGTCAAGCTCACGATGGGAAACCTATTGGGTGTCTCCGAGGGTTCTCGCTTCACCTTCTACAAAAACCTGGACGACCTGAGCGTTCATCGCAATCCGATCGCAACCGGCCAAGCCACCGCGGTCGATCCGATGACGTGCCAGGTGCAGCTGGAGAAGGGCGCCAGCCTGCCGCCCGACGCGCCCGCCGCGCTGAATACCATCAGGATGTCGGACTTCGTGGTCGCCACCGAGGGCGACGTACCGGACTTTATTCTCGCCAAACTGCGCGAACTGGATCACAACCACCAGATCGAACTGAGCCTCAAACCGGACCACTGCTCGGCTGTGCTGCGTTACGACGCCGCGAGCAAAACGATCAACCTATATTCGCCCACGGTGTTGCCGCCCGTGAACCAGCCGGACGCCAGCGTGCCGACGCTCCGGCCTCCGATTCCATGCCGCACCGCGGACGACGCCGAGCCGGTCGCCTCGAACCTTCTGTATGCCGCTCGTATCCAGCGGATGATGACGCTCGACCACCAGGACGAGGATCTGCTTACCGCGGAAATAGCCACCCCCAACGTCGCCGTGCGGAGTGAAAACGGCGTCCGGCGGCTTACGGAAAACCAGCGATTCGCGGTCCGGCTGACCAACAAGTCCCAGGATGCCACGCTTTACGCCACCATTCTTACGTTGGATCGAATGGGAAATCTGCAAATCCTGTATCCGCCGTTCGGCGAGGATGCCAGGCCAATCGAGCCGGGGAAGACTCGCGATGTCAGCTTTGATGCCACGATCGACGATCCTTCGCGGCTCAAACCCGGCGATGCGGAGATGTCCGTCTTGAAGGTCCTGGCGACGGATCAGCCGATTGATTTTTCCCCTCTGGCCGTTCCACCGCAAACCGGAGCGGGAAATGTCGCGGGGACGCGCGGCGTCGGCGGCGAGGACAACGCGGTGTTCGATCTGATGCGAGACGTTCTGCACGGCGGCCAACTGGCCAGCCAGCTCTCGCGAGGCGTTCCGCGCGCCGTCATCTCCCAGCAATGGGCCACCGCAAACCTGATCTTCGGCGTCGATCGGCCCCAAACCAAATGAAGCAACCTGACATTTCTTGTTCCGCCTTCGCCAAGGTCCGCGGCATGACCAACAGCCCCGATTGCACAGCCGTGTACCCCAAAGCGCATGCTCGCCAAAGATTTCCGGCACCTACGAAAGCAGGGCAATCCCCGAACTGAACGGCGCCAGTCCCACGAAGTCCAGCGGTGCAGAAACAAAAACGGCCCAGACCAAATGCTCATTTATTTCACAATAGCCACAAGGGCTTGGAAGAGTTTATTGAGCAGGTCTTGGGCCATTTAACACATCGGCACTCCCTGGAAAGAAGGATAAGAAGAAAATCTTCAAATCCGACGGCATTTTTGTCGCCAATTGTTCGAAGCGGATTATAATGAGTTTAGAAGTGGACGAGCGGCCAAAAGCGTAACTACTACGAAGAGCCGATCGTCCAAGAACGAGAGACACGCCAGCAATTCACGGAGTTGAAAAAGGGCCAACAAACCCTCTCCTTGAAGAACTGGCGTGCCGTTTTTAACGGCAATTCAAGACGTTGCCCCTTGGGTCATCAAGGCCGGAGAAAACCTGGCCGGTGGAACCAAGGGCGCGCAACACGGCGGCGTTGGGCCAAGCCGGCGCCGCGGATCTACTGATTTAGTTTCTCGGATTCGGACGGCGCCATCGTGGCCGGCATTGTCGCCGGCGGCAACGCCGGGACAAGGTCCAACAGTTCCGCGGATTGGATCGTCACCTGATCGCCTCCGAGCCAAACGCCCAGCGGCGGCGACCGATCGCGTCGGCATTCGGCCGGGAGAGCGAGCGAACTCAGTTCCACGTTCACCCGGTCGTGTTGCATGCCATCCAAGTACGCCAGCGCAAACTGCTTGCGGACGCGCACGACCAGAGTGTGAACGATTCCGTTGGTGATCCACCGGGGAGAGTGGCGCGTCGTCTCGTTGTCGTCGTAGTTCCGGCCGTCGATAACGCCGAAGCCGCAGAGCGTCCCCTCGTGCCCGCCCAACACAAACGCAAACGGACGGCCATCACGCGAGGCGATCAGGGCGATCGGCTTGTTGCCGCCAAAACGAACGAAACGGACGCGGAAGACGTATTCCTCGGGCAGCGGGATATGGAATTGAATTTGCGCGCTCGTCCCCCGTCCGGTTAATCCATCGCTACCCGCATTCCACGACCCGAGCAACACGTCGGACGATGCGCCGAAACTCTTAAGAAGATCGGTCTTCCGCACCATCGGCGCAGAAATCTGATCGGACGGGTCGATCTCTTGCGGCGCCAGATGCGACAGATCGGGCGGACCCTGCCAAATGACCGAACCGTCGGGCGCGGTCAGCTTGATGTTTCGGAATCGCGTCGTGATATCGGAACTGGACAGCCCCGCGCGTCCGCGGGTGATGCGCTCCTCCCTCCCGCCCAGACGTTCCTGTCCATCCAGAAAACACTGAATCTCCGCACCGCGAACCTGGACTTTGACGTTATACCATTGGTCAGGTTCAAGCCTGTATGGCTGCCATTGGAGCCGCGTCAGGTTTCCTTCGAATCGCGAGTAAAGCCCGATCAGGGTATTGTCTTCCGCCCCAAGCCAGTAGAGGCAGGCGTTTCGCATCGCGTTGTGGATAATGACCCGGAAGCCTTTCCCGTCGCCGTTCTCATTGGTCATCGCGTCAAACGACATGTCGTAATCGGACAAATCTGTCGGACCGAAATAAACCGTGGCTGGGAGGTTGCCGGGCGTCAGCGCCAGCGCATCGCCTTCGAGATGGGCCGTTCCTGCGATAACGGAGGTGATTTGATTGTCCGGCATTCCCGCGGAGTGCGGCGTAGCGGCAATCGCAACGGGCATGCGCGGCACGGCCGTGGGCGCGGCGGCGATCACCTGCGCGGCGGGAGCGATCGTCACGCCGCTGTGCAATGAGGATTTTCGCGTCATCAGCCATGCGGCGGCGCCCACCGCACAAAGAGCCATGACCGCCAAACCGATCACCGCAAACTTCCGGGCCCGCGGTGTCGCGGCTCGCGCAGCGGCCGGCGCCTCTTTTTGCCGCTCGGCGGTCTGCTGGCCGGCCAGATAATGCGCCACGTCCCGGCCCAACTCGCCCGCGGATTGGTATCGCAGTTCACGATTCTTCGACAACGCTCGAAGAACAATACTCTCAATCACCGGATTGACCGGCGGCGGGCCGAGCTTGCCCGGTCGCCGTTCCTGCGCCGATTGCCGCGCCGGCACGACTTTGCTCGGCGGCATCGGCTCGGTGTTGAGAATGTTGTTCAACACGTTCCGTATGTTCCCCACGACTTCGTATGGAAACTTCCCATCCGTCAGAAACTGGTAGAGGATCACGCCCAGGCTGTAGACGTCCGTGCGCATGTCGATTCGGTCGGGATCGCCTTCCGCCTGTTCGGGGCTGCACCAGGGAAGGCTTCCCAGAAATTCGCCGGTCACCGCGATCGGATGCTCGCCGCCCATCAGCCGGTCCAGCGGCGTGTGCGCCAAACCGAAGTCGAGAATGTGCGGTTCGCCGCGCTCGTCGATGCGGATGTTGCCCGGTTTGAGATCGCGGTGCACGATTCCGCGAACGTGGGCGACGTTGACGGCCGCGCAGATTTTCAGAAAGAGACGCAAGAGCTTGGCTGGATCGGGCGAATCGCTTCGCTGGCGCGATTTCATGTACTCGTCCAGCGTGACTCCCGCCACGTAATTCATCGCGATGAACTGTCCGCCGCTGGAAGTGACGCCGGTGTCGAGAATCCCCACGATGTTCGGATGCTCCAGCGCCGCCAGCACCTGCACCTCGCGCTTGAACCGGGCCAATGCCCGTTCATCCGCCAGAGCTTCCGGCCGCATGATCTTGAGCGCAACTCTCCGCCCGGTGTTCTCCTGGGTTGCAAGATAAACCACCGCCTGTCCCCCGCGGCCGAGTTCGCGCTGTATGGAATATCCCTTGACTTGGACCGGAGGCTGATCCGCCGCAATCGCGTAACCGATATGAGAAGCCCCCGCGGGTGGAACGACCGTTTCAAGAATGACGCTCGCCGTCTCGCCCGCGCCCATCCGGCTCAATTTCCGCAGCGCGGCTTCAAGCTCCGGCATCAATTCCGGATGGGCCGCGATGACGGCCGATTCATCCACCTTCCTCCCCGCCGCCGTCAAACCCGAGATCAGCCGGGCTATGGCCTGCCTTCGCTGGTTTGCCGCACCATCCTGTGTTCGATCCGGTTCCATTCCGGGCGGATAGCTTAACCGACCGGAGTCCGCCGCGCAAGGCATCAGTAACATTCACCCCTCACAATAGATTCTGCCATCCCCTATAATTCCACCCTCTTATGAGCAAGCAAGATCCCGCTGCAACCTCGATTTATGCCTCTCAAGCTGCCGATGTGGATGGATTCGATTCGCTGGCCGAGTTGGCTCTGGACATGCACTCTTGCTGGAATCATGGCGCCGATACGTTGTGGCGCCAGCTTGATCCGGTGCTGTGGGAGTTGACGCATAATCCGTGGGTGGTGCTGCAAACCGTCGCGCGCGAGCAGCTGGCGCGCGCCCTGGGCGACGCCGTTTTTCGGGCGAAGGTCAACGAGCTTGTGAAAGCCAAACGGCAAGCGCTCCAAAGCACGGCTTGGTTTGGTCGCAAGTATGCGCAGTCACCCCTGAATTGCGTCGCCTATTTCAGCATGGAATACATGCTGAGCGAAGCCCTGCCAATCTATTCAGGGGGACTTGGAAACGTCGCCGGCGATCAGCTCAAGGCAGCCAGCAATCTGGGCGTGCCGGTCGTCGGCATCGGGCTGCTCTATCAGCAAGGGTATTTTCGCCAGGCCATCGACAAGGATGGATCGCAGCAGGCATTTTTCCCGTATAACGACCCGGGCCAGTTGCCGATCACGCCGCTGCGCCAGCCCAACGGAGAGTGGTTGCGGCTGGAGATCAAGTCGCCGGGCTATTCCACTTGGCTGCGCGCCTGGCAGGTGCAGGTCGGCAGGGTGAAACTTTACCTGCTGGATACGAACGACGCGGCCAATTTTCCCATTTATCGCGGCGTCACCAGCGAACTATACGGCGGCGGCGCGGAGCTGCGCCTTCGGCAGGAAATGGTACTGGGACTCGGCGGCTGCCGGCTTCTTCGCGCTCTCGGCATCCAGCCCGAAGTTTGCCACCTCAACGAGGGGCATGCCGCCTTCGCCGTGCTGGAGCGGGCCAGAAACTTCATGCAAGACACGGGCCAGCCTTTCGAGGTTGCTCTTGCAATCACGCGGGCCGGCAATCTTTTCACCACACACACGCCGGTCGCCGCCGGGTTCGACCGATTTAGTCCGGCACTGATTGAGCAGCATCTTGGCTGGTATGCCAAGGAGCGGCTGCACATTCCGCTGCACGATCTGCTTGCCCTG
>JBEKIV010000058.1:0-17635 GCA_050011595.1 Tepidisphaeraceae bacterium | reverse complement strand
GATCAACGTCAATCCCTCATCGCGTCCAGGTGTCGCACGACGCTTCGTGCCAGCGCGCCCAGATCATATCCGCCCTCCAACGCGCTGATGATCCTGCCGCGGCAATGTGCGTTGGCAACGTCCACCAGCATCCGCGTCATCGTCTCGAAGGCTTGGTCGCTCAGTTCGATCTGGGCGAGCGGATCGTCGCGGTGGGCGTCGAACCCCGCGGAAATCAACAAGATTTCCGGCTTGAATCGGTCCAGCTTCGGCAACACCTTGGATTGAAACTCCGCGACGTACCGCTCGTCGCCGGCGCCGGGGTCCATGGGAACGTTCAGGGTCGCGCCTCGCCCCGGCCCCTCGCCGACTTCCCATTCGTAGCCCGTGCCGGGGTAACACGTCTTGGGATGCTGGTGAATGCTGATGAAAAGAACGGAGGGATCGTCCTCGAAAGCCGCCTGGGTACCGTTGCCGTGATGCACGTCGAAATCCACGATCGCGACCGTATGGACGGCGTGTCGGCGCTGCAAATACCTGGCGGCGACGGCGACGTTGCCGAAGAGACAGAATCCCATCGCGCGGTCCGGCTCGGCGTGATGGCCCGGCGGCCGGACGGCCGCGAACGCCCGCAGGACGCGCCCGTCGATCACCGCATCGCAACAGCTCAGAACCGCCCCGCAAGAAAGCAATGCCAATTCAAAACTCCGCTGTGACACCGGCGTATCCCCCTCATCCAGCAATCCGCCGCCGCCCTGGCAGGCCTGTTTGATCCGCTCGATATGCTGCCGGCTGTGAACCAATTCGATGGTCCCCTCGTCCGCGGGGACCGGGGCGAGTTCCAGCATTTTTTCGCCGCCGAGCGGTTCCACGTGAAATCCGGGCGAGAAATCCGCAAACGGATTGGGCGAATCGACGAGTCCCGCCTGCCGTACCGCCAGCGCGATGGCGCGGATGCGGTCCGGCCGCTCGGGGTGATGTTCCCCAGTCAGGTGGTTGACGAATTCAGGGCTGGTGCAGAAGCCGAGCATGAACGATTACCGATTGGCGTACATCAAGTTCCGCATGCCGATCCAGTAGGTGTTGAACAAATATGCCGCGGCGACAATGACTTCGCCGCAGAGAATATACACATACGTTGGTTCGATGAACTGTTGTCGAAACAGCAGGTCATATCCGGCGCAGGTGATAAACGCCATTAAGGCAACGGGCAGGAGATGGGCGGAATGATAATACAATGCCCGCAACACGACGTGATGGGGTAGGCGAAAGCCGCGATAGGCGGCTTCCCAAGCGGTAAGCCTGGCGGCAAGATGAATCGTGCCGGTCACCGCCAAATAAGCGCCCAACGGCAACGCAACCAGCAACAACAACTTAACCCGTATTGATGGAGCCCACGGACGGTAAATAACCCATTCGTACGAATCCCAATGGGTCCAGGCCGCCAAGCCCAACAGCACCGAGGCGATGCCCCAATGAATTTGCGCAAATCGATGTGCCGGGCCAATTTGCCCGCGGGAGGTGCTGGAACGATAGAACCGCTTGGGGTGGAGAATCACCAGCGCGGTGGTGAGGATAAAACGAAGCCATTTGGGCCGCGGATCGCCGATGATCTCCCAAAGGGGCGGCTGGCGGAGGCGTTCGGAAAGGCTGAAGTCGATGGCCGTCCCGCACTCCGGGCAGTTCCCGGAAGGCGGCAAACCGTTGAGCATGTATCCGCAATTCTCGCAGAGCAGATCGGTTTCTTCGGGAGCGCGGGTGGACATAGGGCTATGTTATAATAGGGCTGCGGAGGCTTCGTCTTCCGTGCGGAGTGTGCGGCGATGATTTTTTTGCGCTTCACGTTGATCTGCGCATGCGGTCTTGGGCTGATTGCCGGCTGCGCCAAGACCGACGACGAGCAGCCGCAGGGTACGGCCTCGACGCGGCCCGCGGTTGCCGGCAACTCCGGGCAGATTTCGCCCAACTCCGCCTCCGCCGTCGCGGAACCCGCTTCGATGCTGATGATCGACCGTTCGCCGCAATGGTTTCCACCGGCCCGGTTGCGGCTCAGCGCCAAGGACGGCAAGGTGATCGCTCATCTTTACAGCGACGATCCCCGGGGCGTTTTGACGGGAGAACATTCGGTCAATTCCTATGACTTCCTGATGGTCCTGCCGGATATTTCCAATCCCGCGGACCTTGCCGGGACCGTCTGGGTTAACCGCTCCGCGAGCATGGAGAGGCAGGACACGCCATACGGGATCTTCCTCAACAAGCAGCAGGACGTCCTTCAACTGATGTATGTGACCGTCAGTTTCAGCGGCCAGGCCCCGCGGGTGAAGGTGATGGTGCAGGGCCAGTTCGCGTTGTTCCACGTGAGCGATCAGACGCCGCATCCCGCGCCGGCGATGGTGAACGTCTCGGGGAATCTCGACGCGACGGTGAAATAGACCACTGGCGAAACTCATCGCGTCGTCGTGCGCTGCCCCGTCTTTTCCAATTCCGCGATCGTCCCGCTATTCGGAAATCCCCGGTTAAACAGCACGGTCCAGCCCGGCAGATAAGCCGGGCCATCCGCGCCGGCGTTGGGGCCGATGAGCCAGATTTTCGGGAATTTCGACAGTTGCCGTTCGGCGGCGGCGGCGGCGGGCTGGGTGAGATACATGATCGGCCGATGCGAAGAACGGACGTAGTGGGCAACGGCCAGGTAGTACATTCCCGGCGAGCCCCAGAATTGGTTGGGATAGAAGACCAGGGGATCGCCGCCGGCGGCGAGGCGATCGAGGGTAACGGCCATGGCCCGCCAATCGCCGTTCTCGTCCGGCGGGCCTTCCTGAACGCGCTGGACGGCGGCGGTGGCCGTGGCGGCCAACATCACGTAGGGAATCGCCCAGCGCCATTTCCCCATCGGCCACGGCACGGCACACAGGGCGTACAGCGCCACCGATGCCAAGGACGTGTACTTGTCATACGCCAGCAGGCGGGCGTGATTGATGCAATCGTAGGCGGCCAGCGATCCAATGATCCCCACGATCCATAACCACCATAACAAGAGTTGGGGCAATCGGCGGAGGAAAATGAGGGGCAACAGGTAAGCGATCGCGCATGGGGCGATCCAAGCCATTTCGCCGCCGGGCCGGCCGAATAAAAACGCCGCCGGAAGCGCGGCGGCGCGAATCAGCGGCATTTTCACTCCGCTGGAAGGCTCCAGCGACCAGGATTGCTGGCGGAAAAATTCGCGGTGCTGCTGCCAGAGGAACGGACCCCAGCATAAGAACACCAGTGCGCCCGCGATGCCGAGCGCGGCCATCGTCTTTCGCCGATCCGCGCCGCGCAGACGAATCAGCGCGTAACAGAAGACCGCCAGAAGTCCGCCGAGGGAAAAATAGTGCGTCAGCGCCATCGCCGCCATCGCCAGACCAAGCTGGATCAACCGTCCGCGACAGGCCCCCTGCCGTTCGATGCGGACGATCACCTGGCATGCCAGCAGGCCAAACAGCGCCAGCAGCGGATAGGGCCTGGTTTCCTGGCTCAAATTGATTTGCATGGGGGAGATGGCCATGAATGCCGCGGCGAGCAACGCGGCATGGGCGGAGACGGTGCGGCGGAGAACGTCGAACAGCACCCCGATGCCCGCCAGCGACGCCAGCGCGGAAAACGCCCGCGTGGAAAAGTCGCCCGAACCAAATGCGTCCATCCACCAGCGGAGGAGGATCAGATAAACCGGCGGATGAACGATGCCGCCCAGGCCCGTCCAGACGTGCCACCAGGGCGGCGCGCCATCCAGCAACGTCGGCGGCGGAGGATCGAACAGGACTCCGGCGGGCAGATCGAGGACTGCCGCGCCGCGCCCGGTTGCCAGATGCACCGACGACCAGAACTCATCCGGCCAAAGCCCAACTTTAGTGATCTGATGAAACCGAAGCCCCGCCCCAATTGCGACAAGGGCGGCGAGGATCGCCCAGTGAAACCATCGGGCGTCCGAACCGGGGGACGTGACCAGCGCGCGGGAATTATTTCCGGAGTTCATATCTTCCGCACCGTCATTCTTTCCCGTTCCAGAATCGCGGCCGTCCATTCAGTCGGACCACCGATAGTAAAAGCGGCTGAATGGGCAACCCGGATATAACTCTTGCGCCAGGAACATCACGGAAAATGCCGTAATCAGCGCCGCCACGACGAGCAGCAGCCTGTCCAACTTCGTTCCGGAACGATTTCCGGCTCCGCCCAAAAATATCGCGAGCGGCAACAGCGGGATGAAATACCTGCCGCTCAATCCGATGACGGCCCTCTCGCCCACGGGCGTCCATTCGAGATAGAGCGTCGTCAGAATGGCCGCGACTTCGACGATTGCAGTCGAAACGGCGACGATCGCACCGCGCCAATAACGCGGCCGTCCATCCGCGCCAACCGATGTCAGCAATAGCGCGTAATAGATGACGACGAGGACCATCGGCATCATGATTTCATTCCAACCAAACATGCCGATCACGCCCGTGGCAATCCCTTTCCCATGAGTTATCGCCGTGGAAACCAGGAGCGGAGCAATTTTCCCCGGATGATGGAGAAGGTATTGCACCTGTTGGGGCGGGTTGATGGAGGGATCGGGATTGATCCGCGGAAGGCTCGGGAATTGCGACACCCACAGCACGACCGTCATGCAATTGCAAAACAGGATCATTCCGACGATCGAGGCATGCCGCCGCCGGCCCCCCAGGCGTTTGGCGGGAATCATCAGAACCAGCAGCGACGTCAGGGAATACACGAGTTTCGTGAAGGAAAGGCAAATGGTTGAAATGAACAACAGAAACAGATCGCTTTTGGAAGCGGGGCCTTCGAGAAAGCTCAGCCGCCAGACGGCGGCAGAAACGACAATGGCCATGGCAATCGTCGTCGCGTCGTTCGAGAGGGAGGCCGCTTGGTGAAGGGACATCGGAAGCAGGGCGATCAATGCCAGCGTCGTTCGGCATTGTGGGCTCGGCGTCAGACGGAGGGCGGCATAAACCAGCGCGATATAACCGATGAGATTGGCCTCCCTCCCGAAGTACATGGTGGCCAGGGCGGAGTGAACGCAGAGTCTGGCAAAGGCAATTCCCAGGGCTTGCGGGACGAAAGGCAACCAGGGATATCGCGCTATGCTTGGGAAGTACGCAAACGTGACATCGCTGGTGTCGAAAGGGATGCGCCGGCCATCGAGTATTTTCACAACGCTGGCGCCGTCGAATGCGACCATCTCAAAGCGTTTGGCAAGCGTTTCGATTCCGACGGGAATGTAGCCGCCCAGGGTGCCATGCTGTTGCCGCGGAAGCAACTGCAACCGGGAGACCTGATAGGCCCGGGCGAAATGCGCCCATTCGTCCGGCGCCTTCAGCGGTGGATTCACAAAGACGAAACCGTTGCCGAGCAAAAATGCGGCGATCGCGAACCAATTCGGCAACCTCCGGCTGTTCATGCCATCGCTTTTTCCGGTTTGGCGGCGGCGGCCGCGGGGGCGTCGGCTTTTTTGCCGTATTCCCGCGCCCGGGGCGGGGCCAGGCTGATGTCCACCGGCGCATAACTCATCCGCGGCGAATCGCCGGCGGCGTCGTATTCGGCGATCGTCGCCTTCAGGAATTCCTCGTCGTTGCGATTCGGGTAAGCCGGCTTGTAATGCGCCCCGCGCGATTCGTTCCGCAGCAGCGCCCCCTGCAAGATCGCCTCGGCCAGCACGATCATGTCGCGCGTGGCGCGGGCAAAGCTCAGGTTCTGGTTCGTCCACATCCCCGTGTCCGAAAGCTTGATCCGCCGGTATCGCTGCTTCCATTCCTGGCAGCGCTCAAGGGTCTGCTGGAGCCGTTCGTTGTGCCGGACCACGGTGCAATTGTCGGTCATCCACCGGCCCATCTCCTGCCAGAGGAGATAGGGATTCTCGTCGCCCTGGTTGTTGACGAGCCAATTCTGCCGGTCGGTCTCGCGTTTGACGGCGGCGTCGTAGACCGATTGGGGCAGGTCGTCGGCCGCGGCGGCGGCAACGTCCGTGCAATAGTTCTTGACGCATCGCCCGCCGAACAGTCCGTCGAAAATGCAGCTCAGCAGCGAATTGGCGCCCAGGCGATTGGCGCCGTGATAGGCGAAGGAGACCTCGCCCATGGCATAGAGTCCGGGGATGCTGGCGGCCATGTTGGCCGGATCGCCGAACTTCAGCCCGCCGGTTTTTTCGTCCTTTTTGAATCCCGTCCAAAGCCCGCCCATGGAATAGTGAACGGCGGGGAAAATCTTCATCGGTTCATCCAGGGGATCGGTGCCGACGAATTTTTCGTAAATCTCCAGAATCCCCTCGAGCTTGTCGAGGACGCCCTGGCGGCCGATCTTTTTGACGATGTCGCCCAGATCGAGATAGACCATGTTCCCGCCGCCGACGCCCAGTTTCATTTCCGTGCAGACCTGGAAGATTTCGCGCGTGGCGATGTCGCGGGGGACCAGGTTGCCGTACTTGGGATATCGCTCTTCGAAGAAATAGAAGCGATCGGACTCGGGGATGCTGTTGGGATGGCGGTTGTCGCCGGGCCGTTTGGGGACCCAGACGCGTCCGCCCTCGCCGCGGGCGGATTCGCTGATGAGCCGGCATTTGTCCTCGCCGGGGATGGCGGTGGGATGGACCTGGATGAATTCGGGATTCCCGTATTTCGCCCCCGCCTGATAGCACCGCGACGCCGCCCCGCCGGTGCAGATCACCGAGTTCGTTGATTTTCCGAAGATCAGCCCGCAGCCGCCGGTGGCCATCACCACGGCATCGGCGCGGAAGGCGCGGATTTGCATGGTGCGCATGTCCTGGGCGACGATGCCGACGCATTGATTGTCGTGCACCACCGGCCAGAGGAATTCCCAGAACTCGTATTTGCTGACCAAACCATCGGCTTCATATCTGCGGGTTTGCTCGTCGAGGGAGTAGAGCAATTGCTGGCCGGTGGTGGCACCGGCGAAGAAGGTGCGTTTGACCAGGGAGCCGCCGAAGAGCCGCAATTCGCGCTGGCCTTCGGGAGTGCGGTTGAACGGCACGCCCATCCGGTCCAGGAGATCGATGATGCGCGGGGCCCAGTTGCACATCTCCAGCACGGGCGGCTGATCGGCCAGGAAATCGCCGCCGAGCGCGGTTTCGTCGAAATGAATCCATTCGCTGTAACCCTGTTGGCGGGCGATGTCGTTGCAGGCGTTGATGCCGCCCTGGGCGCAAACGCTGTGGCTGCGCTTCACGGGGACCAACGAGAACAGATCGACGTTGACGCCGTCCTCGGCGAGCTTGACGGAGCACGCCAGCCCAGCCAGGCCGCCGCCGATCACGATGACTCTTTTTGCTGCCGCGGCCATGGGGACTAATCCTTCAACGGTGGTTTGCCGAGTTTGTCGCGCTTTTTACGGATGAAGTTCAGGTGATGATCCAGGTGCTCGACCATCCATTGAACGCTTTGCCCAAGGGTGATGACGCCGCGTTCGTTGTGCCGGCCGGTGCGGGAGAACGCCGAATCGGGCAGTTTCCGCAAAACCCGCGTGAATTGCCGCCGATTCAGGTCGAAAATCCGCACCGCATTGTCCGCATCCTGTGACTCGGGAAGCAGACTCGCGGCAAACTTGCTCTCGTCGTAGCCGAGAATGACCGGGTTTTCTTCGGCGATGATGCATTTCATCCGCCCCGCCCAGATGAGGTCCGCATCCAGCAAATGAAGCACGATTTGCTGGATCGACCAATTCCCGATCCCGGCGTCCGGCGGCGGAGTCCACAGCATCTCCTGCTTCGACAACCCGGCAATCGCAGCGGTCAGCTTGTCCCCGCCGCCTTCGTATTGATCGACGATCTTGCGATCCATGCCGGTTCCTCAATAGCTCGCCGCCGACGCCGACGGGTCTTTTGACGGTTTGCCCAGCCGGTCGCGTTTCATGTGGATGTAGAGCGTGTGATGGTCGAGATGCTCGTTGGTCCATTTCACGCTCTGTCCGAGCGTGATGACGCCCAGGTCGTTGTGCCGGCCCGTCCGGGCGAAGGCCGAATCGGGCAACTTCCGGAACAGCGGCGCCAACTGCCGGCGGTTCAAGTCCAGAATCCGAACAGCCGTCTGGGCATCCTGCTCCTCGTAAAACAGCTTCGAGGCAAATTTGGCCTCGTCGAAGCCGAGGATCTGGGGATTGTCTTCGGCGATCATCGACTTCATGCGGGCCGACCAGATCAACTCATCATCCATCAAATGAAGCACGATCTGCTGAATGGACCATCGGCCAATGCCCGCGCCCGGCGGGGGAACCCACAGCAGGTCCTGCCGGGTCAGCCCGGCAATCGCCTTGGCCAGCTTCTCGCCGCTTGTCTCAAACTCGTCGATGACTTGCCGATCCATGTGGTTCTCTCAATGCACGAGGATTGCTTTGTCGTGAATGGCCGCCCCGAGGGCCAGGAACCCGCAAATCAGCGTGAAAACGAACAAGACGGAGCAAACATATCCCCATCTCCGCTGCGAACCGGCGCTGATCGTCAGCCCCCAGGTGATGGCCGCCGTCCACATCCCGTTGGCCAGATGAAAGCACGAGGCGACGATCCCGATCGGATAGACCAAATAGGCGACCCACAAGCTGGAATTGATGTGCCGGGCCGTGCTGCCAGTGGCGTCTTCGGGGATGAATTGCAGCGCGCTGCCCCAAAGCCCCTTCATTCCCAGCACGTGGAACAGCAGAAACAGCGCGATCAACACCGCGCTGACGCGCTGAACGAGGTAGAAATAGTTTTTGGCATAAGGGTATCTCTCCACGTTCGGCTGGCCGCCGACGATGATCCATGTTCCGTAAACCGTGTGGAAAAGGATCGGAATATAGATAAAGATCCATTCCACGGCCCACAAAAATGGCAGGGCGTGAATCTTGTCCACCTGGAGTTGATAGATATCGTTGGACCCGCTGCCGCCCTGGATCAGCGTCGCGTTCACCAACAGGTGCACGATGATGTATCCGCCGAAGATCAGCCCGGTAAGCGAATGCAACCGGCGAAGCAGGAAGCTGGAGGCTCCCTCAAAAGTCGATGGACTCAGCGGTTTGGCAATTGCTTCCGGCACTTTGAAAATCCTTTAGCTCGGCATTATGGGTCTGCCCAAACTTCCGGGAGCAAAGACAATTGAACCGCCATGACACCAAGACGCCAAGGTGGAAATTGCGCCTTGGCATGATCTTACCTTGGCGTCTTGGCGTCATGGCGGTTCAATTTCTGCTCTGGCGGAAATTTTGGCACACCCGGCATTATAGGGAAAAGCCGAAGGATGGCTATCCCACCCCCTTTCCGATACAAAACTGCCGTCACATGAACTCGGCCCAGGCGAGTCCACTTCGCCATCGGATTATTGACAACGCCTTTCTCGTCGCCGGCGCGGTCTATCTTCTGGTCAACGGCATCCTGCTTCTCATCGCCAAACCGGCCAATTCCGAATGGGAGCAGGTCTTCGTCTACTCCGCAACCACGTTAATCCGCGGCGGCGACCTCTACGCTCCCGGCATCAACCAATTCCAGTTGAACCATCCGTTCACTTACCCGCCCTTCCACGCGATGCTGGCAATCCCCTTCGCATTTTTGCCCCATTGGTTGAGCCGGATCGGCTGGTTTCTCGTCCAGGCCGTTGCCCTGACCACGCTTTGGAAACTGAGTTGGAAAATCAGCGGCGGCCGACCCCTCAACCGCGCCCCATCGAACGCAGCCGAAACCCTCATCTGCCTCCTCGGCCTGATCGCGGGGATGCGTTACGTCCAAGGCGCCTTCGGCCACCAGCAATCCGACATCCTGATCGACGCCCTGCTCGTGGCCGGCTGCTACGCCTGGCAACGCCGCCGCGACTTTCCGGCCGCCACCGCCTGGGGAATCGCCGCCGCCTTCAAAGGGCCGCCTCTGATCCTGGCCCCCTATCTCGCCTGGCGCGGCCGCTGGCTCGCGGCCCTCTGGACCGTTTTTCTCGCCATCGCCCTGAACCTTCTGCCCGATGTCGTCCATCGCGCCCCCCAGGGCATCTGGCTCGCGGAGTGGTACACGCGCATCGTCAAACCCGCCAGCGGCCAGATCGGACAGTGGTACGTCGACGTCACCATCAATCAATCCCTCGCCGGCGCCGCCCACCGATTCTTCACCACCGGCTGGCACATCGCCAATCACCAGCTCGTCATCACCTACAACCAGGCGATCATTTCCCCATCCGCGCTGAAGATGCTGGTGTACGGCGTCGAATTCGCCCTGCTCATCGCCGCCGCCTGGGCCATCGGCCGGCCATTCCGCCGCCCTTCTGATGCACACCGCTCCGGCCTTGAATGCGCCCTGGTTTTCATCCTGATGCTTCTGCTGTCGCCCATGTCGCACAAGACGCACTTCGGCATTCTGATTCTCCCCGGCTTCTTCGTCGCCCGCATGGCGATCGTAAACCATGACCGCTTAGCGGCCTGGTCGATGCTCATTTGTTTGATCGTGATCGGCCTGCTCGACCACTTCGTTTTCTACACCGCGCTGGGCGACGTGTTCGCATGGTACGGCAACGTGACGTGGGGCGCCGCGGCACTGGGGGCGGCTTGCTTCCACGCGCTGGCACAGAGCCGGTTGCCAGCCGCGGCGAATGACTTCCCGCCCCTGGCCGGTTAGAATTTATAGGCAAGGGCGATTAACTCAGCGGCTAGAGTGCCACCCTTACAAGGTGGAAGTCAGGGGTTCGAATCCCTTATCGCCCATTTGTAAATTCTGCCGGACGTTGAAGTAACGTACCTGTTTTCGATGAGACAGAGCGGCCCAAAACGCGGTTTATGTGTCACTGACACAATAACCCAGATTGGAGTTCTGCTATGCCTCGTCCCAGAAGTCTGAAGCCACAGTATTGCCACCACAAAACCAGCGATCGGGCGTATGTCCGGATTAACGGGCGCCAGATTTGGCTCGGTCGATATGAATCACAGGATTCGAAAGATGCCTATGATGCGGTCATTGGCCAGTGGAAGCGATTTGTGAGCGATACACGGAGTACAGGTCACCTATCGCTCACCATCAGTTTCATTTACGTGGGGAACAATGGCTTCTATCTCTTCGTTGCCGTCAGTCTGAATGTCGGCATGACGAACAGAAAATTCGGGCCAGTTCGTTTAATGTCGAACATCGGACAGTCCTTGAGGACCGACGCATATTCGCGCGTGTGGCGAATGTCGGCGATGGCAAGCCGGCCGCCAGGCTTGAGAACGCGAACGATCTCGCGCACGGCGGCGGCGCGTCCAGGCTGGTTGTAAATGTTGTGTAGGGCCCAACTTGAGAGAACGACATCGAAGGTGTCATCCGGGAAATCCAGTTTTTGAGCGTCGCCATCTCTCAATTCCACTCTGGCCGCTACGTTTTCGAGTTGGACGTTGCGCCAGGTTGCTTCGCGGGAATTGTCCGCCTGGTCTTCGTTTTTCCAAAGGTCGATGCCGATGGCCGTTCCGCTGCGCAATTGCCGCGCCGCCGCGACGAGCAACAGGCCGTGTCCGCAGCCCACGTCGAGGACCAATTCATCTCCACGCCAAGGAATCGAACCGATCAGCTTGTCCCGTAGCCGCAGCTTGCCGACCTTGCTGCCCCAAATCATGATTGTCCCCTCCAGAAGGAATGTGCAGCCGATTACCAGTGCGGGGGAAACGATGAAGCGTGTCCATGGCAGTATATCGCGATTCACCATAAAAACTGACGCACAACCTAGGGCGATTCCGAAGACTCCCAATTTGAAGAATCGGCGAACCACGTCGGGTGCGTCGATTCCGTAATCCGGGCGGCCAGCAGGAGCGATCTGTTTGTTCATAGATGGTGAGCGTTGCACTGACCGTAATATAACGCTGAACTGGCCGGATTTCGCCGCTTCCAGTTATCCGGCAGCCATAGCTCGAGTTGGCTGATCGGCGTAGCCGGGAGGTTTGTCAGCAGTTGCGTGAGGTAACGCTGCGGATCGATGGCGTGCCGTTTGCCCGTGCTCTTCAAGCTCGAGAGAATCGCCGCCGTCTGGCGCTACGGACAACGACATGAAGCTATGGTATGACAGACCCGCTGCAACGTGGAGCAATATCCTCCAGCGGAAGGAAACATGAAACCAAGCAACCATTTGATTTCCCGGCGGAGCCTTCTCAAGCGCGGCGCGGCGACGGCGGCCTTCCTCGCCTTCACGCGTTCGTCGGCCCGGTCCTATGGCCAGATCATCGGCGCCAACAGCGAAGTGCGTCTGGCCGTCATCGGCTGCAACGATTGCGGCCGCGCCCATATCCGTCAATTTATCCCCATCCCCGGAGTGCGCCTGGTCACTCTGTGCGACGTGGACACCGCTGTCCTGGATCGGGCCAAGGGAATTGCGGCGGCGGCCAGCCCCTCCTACAGCCCGAGCCTCGAAATCGATTGCCGCAAGGTATTGGATAACAAAGAGATCGACGCCATCTCCATCGCCACCCCCAATCATTGGCACGCCCTTCTGACGGTCTGGGCCTGCATGGCCGGCAAGGACGTCTACGTCGAAAAACCCACCTGCCACAACATCTGGGAGGGACAGCAGGCTCTTGCGGCGCGAACCAAATTCAACCGCATCGTCCAGGCCGGAACGCAATGGCGATCGATGCCCGCTGTCCAGCAGGCGATCCAGTGGGCCGCCGCCGGGAACATCGGGAAAATCCAGGTATCCCGCGCCTTCTGCTACAAGCTTCGCCCCAGCATCGGCAAGACCGTCGGACCCCAGCCGGTTCCTTCGACGGTCAATTACGACCTCTGGTGCGGCCCCGCGCCGCTCGACCCCCCGCGGCGCAAGCAGTTCCATTACGACTGGCACTGGTTCTGGCAAACCGGCAGTGGCGATATCGGCAACCAAGGGGCCCATCAGATGGACCTGGCGCGCTGGGCCCTGGGCAAATCAACCGTGGCCCCCAGCGTCATCAGCGTCGGTGGTCGCTTCGGATACGATGATGATGGACAGACCCCCAACACTCTGATGACCGTCCACGATTACGGCGATTCCCTCCTCATCGGCGAAGTGCGCGGCCTGCCCACCAAAACCGGGGTTGCCCGGGCGGATCAATACAAGGGCGTACAGATCGGCAACGTCATTGAGTGCGAAGGAGGCTATGTCACCATCAACCAAAACCTCTGCGCGGCTTACGACAAGGATGACAAGCAGCTTCGTCAATTCGGCAACAACGGCGTCATGGCCGAATCCTTCCACAAGGAAAACTTCATCAAGGCCGTGCGCAGCCGCAAACGCGAAGACCAGAACGGCGAGCTGGTAGAGGGAACAGTTTCAAGCTTCCTCTCGCACATCAGCAACATCTCCTATCGGCTTGGAAATCAGAGCATCCCTGAAGACATCCAGATCGCGATCAAGGCAAACGCAGCTGCAACCGAAACATTTAACCGCGTGCGGGAACACCTGGAAGCCAACGGTCTCAAGCTCAATGTCGACCTGGCCACCGTGGGTGCGCCCCTGCAGATAGATCCTGCCACGATTCGTTTCCAATCAAACGACACCGC
This sequence comes from Tepidisphaeraceae bacterium, assembly GCA_050011595.1. Lineage (GTDB taxonomy): Bacteria > Planctomycetota > Phycisphaerae > Tepidisphaerales > Tepidisphaeraceae > PALSA-1353. The sequence continues at coordinate 4,161 of JBEKIV010000058.1, read as the reverse complement.
CAACGCCATGCTGACGCGCCAATACCGCTCGCCGTTTATTCTTAACGAGGTTTAAGTGGGCGTCAGCGTTTGGGCAAAATATTCATTGCTAGTGAACATCGTTTGAAAAACGGAGCGGGTGTCGGGGCCGGCAATCGCAATGGCGGTATTTGCTCCACGGCGGACGTCTCGCCTTCGAGAGCGGTGTCTGGCCGAGCAGCGGGCGGCGCTGAATGCTCATCACGCCGCCATGACCCACGCAAAGGCCGCCGGTCCGTCCGGCTGAGGGTTGGGGTCGTCCGCGCGGTTACGAAGAATCGGAGGCGGCAACGATCAAATTTGAGGAGCTGACGTCCCAAAACGGCGGCACATTCGCGAATCTACTTCGGCGAATTCTCCGAAACGACCTTGAACACCTGGTAGCTCGCCGGCGTAGACCCGATGTTTCTGAACGTCCGCTTGTCGTTTGGGGCGCAATAGAAGAGGGAGCCATCCTTCATCCGGCTGGTGACGCCGTTGACCGTCGCCTCGAGCACGCCGGTTTTGACGACGAAGATTTCATCGCCCGGATCGACCATATCCACGCGCGTGCTCTGGCCGGCGTTGAGCGTGGTGATATGGACGCTCAATCGCTGAAAAGTCAGCGTCGGCGAATCGAGGACGCTGGTGCGCGAGCCGGTCGGCGTCGGCGTTGCGGAAAGGCTGCCGCAGTCGATGACGCTCGATGCCAGCTTGCCCGCGACGGCTTGCTCGGCCGCCGGTTGATCGGGAACCGAATGAACGAGATTCGAGACGAAATTAATGACGTAATACGTCGCCTCGGTGTCGCCGACGTTCTTCAGGTTATGCGGATCGTGCGATGCGAAGAAAATCAGATAACCCGGCCCGGCGCGATGTTTCTGGCCGTTGATCGAGACCTCGACGTCGCCTTCTTTGATTAGCAGCATCTCCTCCCACGCATGGTGATGCACCGCATGCGACAGCATCCCCGGCCTGAGCGTGGTGATGTGAACTTCCAGCTTTGGAAGCGTCGGCGTCGGATTATCGAAAACTGCCCGCGAAAGCCCGACCGGCGTGTATCGCGGAACAAGCGAATCCCAATCGACGAATGTAGTGCCCAGCGGCGTCATGTGCGATGGCGGCGAATAGGATACCTTGATCGGGGGAACAGAACTCGGCTGCGTGCTGGCAGCAATGCCAAAGCGGCTGACAATCGCGGCAACAAATACACATGCCGCAAGGGAAATCCTGAATCGAATAAAACTCATTTCCATTCTCCAGCGCGATTGAAAATTGCGCTTAGCAGGATACCTTCGCACCCATAGAGCGCACGTCACGATGCAAAGCGCCAGCGATAGGCCGGCCAGCGCGATCAACAGGCGACGTTTCACCGGTGGAATTGTACTTGTTTTCAGTCGATCAGCTTCAACAAATCCTCAATCTCCCAAACCTGATCGGGCAGCCCCGCCGCCATCGCGGGCGTGATTCTTAAGGTGGAGTGAATCTTGCAGTAGTTGTAATCCATGAAGTGCAAGGCGGAGTTGCGGCCCTTGACGCCTTCGCGACGGCCAATGGGTTGCCCTTGCCGGCGATTTCCAATGTTCCCGAGCTGGCGAGTGCGGTGATGGCTGGATCGGGGATTCTCCAAAGGCGGCGACGAGATTCGCCTTGCCTGCCACCGTGCCGAAGGGCGGATTCCTGCTAATCGTCGGCATTGCGGGATATTTCCAGGAGAGGAAACAGCTCTTAAAAGCCCGAGAAGGCGAGGCTCCGTTGCCGACGCAATCCGGAACTCCGAAGACTGCGGGGCAACCTATTTACGGAAGATCGAACATGAGGATTGTCATCAATCATCACAAACAGACCGATCGGCGTTCAAGCCGAGGGATGCCAGCCGGCATCGCACCACAATTCGCCGCTGACGGACGAGTTACTGATCATAAAGCAAATCGCGCTGGCGATTTCCTCGGGGCGGATCAGACGCTTCAACTGGGTTGAAGGCAGAATGTGCTCGTCGATGAATTTCTGTCCCAGCAGGCGCACCATTGGTGTGTCGGTGTAGCCGGGGTGGATCACGGCGCATTTGATGCCGTAGAACATGGCCTCCTTCATGAGCGTGGCCGCAATGCCTTCGAGTCCACGTTTGGTGGCGGCGTAGGCGACCTGGCCCTTGTTTCCCTGGGATGAAACGGAACCGATGAAGATGGCGGTGCCCTGAAGCTTTTCGTTCTTCGGATCCCAGCGCCCGATGCCGTGCGTATGACGGTCCTCTGCGATACGCGCGATCATCTCCAACGCCCAATAAGTGGGGGCGATGAGGTTCACCTCGTAAACCTGCCTGAAGGTTTCCTCCGGATAGATGCTGGCCTTACCAGTGGTCTTGTCCAGATGGACGGCCAGCGAATCGCGGGTGATGCCGGCGGCGGGGACGCAAATGCGCACCAAACCGGCCTTCTGAGCGATTTCGTCGTAGACCTTGCGGCGGAAATCGGGCTGGGTGACGTCACCGATATACGGAAATGCGAGGGTCTTGTTTGCCTGATCGTTGATCCCCGCTGCAACCTGGGTGACCGATTCGCTCCGATCGATCAGCGCCAGAGCTGAAACTCCCCGACTGGCCAACTCCACGGCCGCCGCCTGGCCGATTCCGCTTCCCGCGCCAGTCACCAGTGCAACTTTTCCCTTTACTTCCATGGGTCCTCCGTGTGTAAGATGTTTGGTATTATTGTAAATCATCAGTTGGGCAAGAACAACAAAAATAGTGCAAACGCACAACAATGTAATGGAAGCGGCCATGGCAAAACGCGGTAAATCGAACGGGCAGACGGAGCAGCCGAGGCTGCTTCAAATCAGCAAATACCCCAATCGGCGATTCTACGACAAGACCCGTAGCCGGCATCTGACGCTTGAGGAGATACATGCGATCATCCGCGACGGATACGAAGTGCGCGTGACCGATTCCAAGACGGGCGAGGACATCACCGCCAAGATCCTTGGACACATCATTTTAGAACTTGATTCGCCGAAGCTGGATGTTTTTCCGGTGGACCTTCTGCATCGGCTGCTTCGCGCCAACGAGCAGCTTGTCGTCGATTTCACACAGAGGTATTTTTCGCAGGCGTTTATGGCGTTCATGGATTCCCGGAAGAAGACCGAAGAGTATCTTCGCCAGGCCATGGGGTTGCAGTCGAAACCGACGGCGGTGACGGACTGGGCGAAGATGATGTGGGGTCCGTTCAATCCCGCGGCGTGGGCGGGTCGGCCGGGCGAGGCCCAAGCGGACCAGGGTTCGGCGGCGCAGATTCAGGAATTGCTAAAACAAATAGCGCAGTTGCAGCAGGAATTAGTGCATTTGCAGGATAAGTATCCCAAATCCCGGCGGGGGAAATAGCGGTGGGATATCAATCCATTTAGACGCCAAAACCGTTGCATTTTACCCGGTTTTTCCTTGCTATCGGACGTAGGCCGAAAGACAATCATAAGCACATTCCAATGTGTTGATCGGCGTGGTCTGCGTCTTACCCAAAGGTTCACCCGAAGGAGGCGCCATGACGAACAATTCAATTCTCACCGCACAGGTTGCGCAGATTTTGGACCGGCTTTGCTCGCTTCCGGACCGCAAGGAACTGTCCGTGGAAACCAAACGATATCCGCGGCTTCTTCCGGCGGAAAACGGAGCGGGCTATGAGCAAAAATTCTGGTCGTTCAACGGCCAAGAAACGCCGCGCATGAAGATCGCGATTCCGGCGGATGCGGAGGATGTGGTTGTGACTTGGAAGGGAGGCATTGACGCGGCCGAGGTCATGGGCAAAGTCGATACGCTCATGGGCGCGGCGACATCCGAAATGACGTTGCGGGCGAGTTGGAACTACGAAGTTTGCATGCGACAGAGCGAAACCGAGAGCCCGCAAGTCGTGGTACGGGTCTTCCGGAATTTTTCCGCCGGCATTTTCAGCTGAGACGGATCACCTATTCATCCAAAGGCGGGCGTCCGCTGGTCTGACAATTGCGGTGGACGCCCTTGAGATTACTTTCCGTGACGCCGGCCCTGGTCATGATCCGCCGGCGCGCATTTGGTCCAGCGCGGCCGGGAATGGATAGCGGGGATAAACGCCCAAATCCGAATTGGACCACATGGCCGGCGCGGGATAAACGTCGCCGTGGAAGCCGGCTTCGTACATG
>JBEKIV010000057.1:0-18839 GCA_050011595.1 Tepidisphaeraceae bacterium | reverse complement strand
TGCTTCTGCAAGGTGGTGATGGTAACACAGAAGTGAACCCAAACCAGGGTCAGACCGACCCTGGCGCAAATATTGGCCGGCTGATTATGACAGGCTACCTAGGCGGCTACGATCTTTCGCCCGCTCACTACAGGGCAAACCTCGCGAACCTCTCATTCGCTCCGATACGCTGGTGCCCCGCGATTGACCCGACCTTAATGGCCCACTTCTCGTATGGCTCGTCGTATTACATGAACCCACATTGGTCATTTACCATTGCTGGCACTCTTAACAGTAGTATCCCCCTTTGGGTTCCCCCTGGGAGTTCGCCAAAATCATTTAAGAATTCCGGGACGGTGCATACGGCGTGGTTTCGCAGGATTACAGATTATCCGAAAACCTTGGCAATGCTGACGGAGATCTATTACACGCCGTATGCCGCTTATGGCAGCGCAAGCACCATTTCCCACCCCGGGCCAGGAAATACTTCTTATTGGAACATTCTGCTTCCTGACGGTCACGTTACCACCGTTACCGACAATTATTTAACAACCTATTTCAATACCGGAGCTAACAACTTAACTAATCCCATTAACAGCGGCAACGGGAGTAACCAGGAGTTCATCTTTGACGATGCGCTCGACATATTGGAAACGGAAGCCGACGGGAGAAACCCGGCGAACGGCAAGCAATCGGCAATGGGGCTGCCAGGATACAAAGGGTCAAGCTACACAAATCCCAAACCTGGTGCCCCGGGCGTACTAAGCAATCGTTGCTTGAACTATCCGAGTGAAATAGGCTCAGGCGGCAATGGCGGTGGTGGAGTCTATACCGGCCTGACAAACTGGGGATATTGAGCCGCGGCTCGGACGAGGATAGAAACGGGGCGGGCAAATGCCGCCGTCTTTGCACGGGTGCAAACGACCGCTGGGAAAGTGCATATCTGGGCGCGGGCTGCCGCGCTCCCACATTAGAGCGGGTTGCAGATTGACGTACACTTTCAGGAAGAAAAACCCACGGCAGCGCCTCATCCTTACCCATACGTCCGCGGAAAAGAGGGTTGTGCCTGCCGATTTCAGGGCTGGAATCCGCGTTCCTGTTATGGAAAGCGAGCCCACCCTGAGATGTGGGTAAGGATGAGGCAGCGCCGTGGGCGTTCCGGACGGAATTCGCGCGGGTGGATTTTGACCGGGACACGCCGACTTGCAATGTGCTTGAAACGCGAAGACGCAAAGTTGCGCGAGATCAGATTGATATTCCTTCGCGCAGCTTCGCGTTCTTCGCTTCTTCGCGTTAGAGTTTTTAGAAGAAGCGCAATAGAACAGGGAGGCCATGAAGATCAGCCGCAGAACGATGTTGATGGCGGGGATGGTGGCGGGGGGAAGACTGCTGCGATGGGGAGGATTGGGGCCATCGACGGCTTTGGCGGATATGACGGGCCGGCCGAGCATCGATCGGCGCGCGCTGGTGCGGCGGCATAATCCGGCGATTCAACAGGCCGATCCGTTTTCCGCACTGACGGTCGGCAACGGCAGTTTCGCGTTCACGGCCGACGTGACGGGGTTGCAAACGTTCAACGAAGAATACCGCAAGCAATTTCCGCTGTGCACGAGCGCGCATTGGGGGTGGCATACGACGCCGGCGCCGGCGGGGTTGCGGGCGGAGGATTTTCGGTACAAGGATTACGATTCGCATGGGCGGAAAGTCGGATATGCCACGGATCGGACGGGGCAGGAAGCGCTGTTCGATTGGCTGCGGGAGAATCCGCATCGGCTGCACCTGGGGCGGATCGGATTGATCCTGAGAAAGCCGGACGGCTCGGAAGCGGGGGTTGGGGACGTTGGCGCCATCGGTCAGACCCTGGACCTGTGGACGGGGGCGATCGACAGCCGGTTTGATTTTGCGGGGCGGACGGTCCGCGTTGTGACGGCCTGTCATCCGGAGCAGGATGCGCTGGCGGTGCGCGTGATCGCGGCGGACGTGGGGGTTCGTATCGCGTTTGGGTACCCGTCGCCGGGGATGGAGATGGCCGATTGGGACTCGCCCGACAAGCACGAAACGCGATGTCAAAGCGGAGATGGCCGGACGGACATTGAACGTATCGTGGATGCCGAGCGTTATTCCGCCAGCGTGCAAAGCAATGGGCAAGTGCGGCAATCGGCCAAGCATGAGTTTTCGATCCAGGGCGGGCAGGGCGGACGATTGGATTTGGTGATCCGGTTTTCTCCGGAGGCGCGGGGCGATGCGATTCCATCGGTCGATGAGACGTTCAAGGCCGGGGCGGATTATTGGGAGAAGTTCTGGTCTGGCGGAGCGGCGACCGAATTGTCGGGAAGCAGCGACCCTCGAGCGGCGGAGTTGGAGCGGCGGATCGTGTTGTCGCAATACAACACGGCGTTGAATTGTGCCGGGCCGATGCCGCCCGCGGAATCGGGGCTGTTGTTCAACACGTGGTATGGGAAAGCGCACCTGGAAATGCACTGGTGGCACGGGGTTCATTTCGCGGCGTGGGGCCGGCTGGAGCTGTTCGAGAGGAGTTTGGATTTTTATCACCGGATCATGCCGGTGGCCAAGTCGATTGCGCAGCGGCAGGGATATGACGGGGTTCGCTGGCCGAAGATGGTGGGGCCGTTGGGAATTGATTCGCCGTCGGCGATCGCGCCGCTGCTGATTTGGCAGCAGCCGCATCCCATCTATTACGCGGAGCTTTGCTATCGGCACAAGCCGACGAAACAGACGCTGGAGAAATGGTCGGACGTTGTTTTCCAGACGGCGGATTTTCTGTCGAGTTTCGCGGCGATGGAGAATGGGCGTTACGTGCTGGGCCCGCCAATGAAGCCGGTGCCGGAGAATACCGAAACGATGGCGACGCGGAATCCGACGTTCGAGTTGGCGTATTGGCGATTTGGGCTGAGCGCGGCGCAAAGGTGGCGGGAGCGTTTGGGCCTGGGGCGCGCGGCGAAGTGGCAGGAGGTGCTGGATCATCTCGCCTCCCTGCCGGTGGGCGAGGGGCGATATTTGATGATGGAAGGAATGGCCGATACGTACACGAAATGGAATTGGGAGCATCCGTCCCTGCTGGGGGCGTACGGCATGCAGCCGGGGGATGAAGTGGATAGGGAAACGATGCGGCGGTCGCTGACGAAGGTGATGGAGGTCTGGCAATGGGACCGTTGCTGGGGCTGGGATTTTCCGATGGCGGCGATGACGGCGGCGAAACTGAACGAACCGGAACTGGCGGTGGGGGCGCTGATGATCGAGTCGGTGAAGAACCGGTATTTGCCCAATGGGCACGTGTATCAGCGACCGAATCTGCCGGCGTATTTACCCGCCAACGGCGGCTTGCTGGCGGCTGTGGCGATAATGGCCAGGACGGGGGCATTTCCAGGTGATGGGAAATGGGCGGTTAAATCCGAGGGATTTGCGGCCTTGATTTGAGACGATCCAGGGGCGCATCATTGCTCAGTTGCCTCGACTGCATATTCGCCGCCTGGGACGGTTTGGAAGTCGTAAAGGTATTTGGCCGCCACTCCGGGCGGATTGAGCTTGGCTTGGTTCGATACCAGGGGTTTCGGCTCCTTAAACGTCGCGAAAAACGGGTTTGGATTCTCACCTTCAGCGGGAAGAAGATTGACGCCGCCGAGTCCTTTCAATTTCTGAGAGGCGCCCAGACGACAATTTCCACCCAAGTTGGACTTGATGGAAAGATGCGCCAAGCGGCCGTGGGTCCATTCCAGGGACGTAATCTCAAATCCGCCACGGGCCAGGAGCCCGCTGACGCTGCCATCAGGCCACACGTCGGGCAGCGCGGGCAAGAGTTGAATCGCGCCGTCATGACTCTGCAGGAGCATTTCGGCGATGCCGGCGGTGAAGCCAAAATTGCCGTCGATCTGAAACGGCGGATGGGCGTCGAAGAGATTGGTGAATGTGCCGCCGCCATGCTCGACGTCGGGTGCATGCTGTTGCGAGGAAGGAACGAGAACAATCTGATCTTTGATGAGTCTATAGGCGTGATTTCCATCCTGTAAGCGGGCCCAAAGATTGATTTTCCATCCCATCGACCAGCCGGTCGAGGCATCGCCGCGCTGAAGAAGGGACGTGCGCGCGGCGTCAAAGAGTTCCGGGGTGCGGTACGGCGAAATCTGGTTGCTGGGGTAGAGTCCGTACAGGTGGGAAACGTGCCGATGGTGATCCCCAGGGCTGTCCCAATCCTCCAACCATTCCTGGAGTTGACCGTAATGTCCGATCTGCATCGGCGGGAGGCGATCCAACGTTGCCTTCAGTTGGGCGACGTAATCGGCGTCCACGTCAAGAATCTGGGCGGCGGCAATGGTCTTGTTGTAGAGATCGAAGAGCAATTGGTTGTCGAGCGTCACACCTGATGCGATGGTCAGCCAACCGTGGCGTATATTGACAGGAGCATTTTCCGGCGACAATGACGGCGAGACGACCAACCAGTGATGGGTCGGTTCCTCCACAAGGAAGCTTTGGAAAAACTCCGTGGCGCCTTTCAGGATGGGGTAGACGGAAGCGAGATAGGTTCGGTCGCCGTGGTACAGGTATTTCTCCCAGAGTTGCTGACAGAGCCAAGCCGCGCCACAGGGCCATAGTCCGGGATCACCGTCGATGGCGCCGGTGAATCGCCAGAGGTCAGTGTTGTGATGGAGCACCCAGCCATTGGCTCCGTACATCACCCGCGCCGTCCGCCGCCCGGTGACCGCCAGATCACGCACCATCTGAATGAGCGGCTCGTTCATTTCCGACAAGTTTGTCACCTCGGAAGGCCAGTAGTTCATCTCCAGGTTGATGTTGACCGTGTATTTACTGTCCCACATAGGCTGGAGCTGATCGCACCAAATCCCCTGTAGGTTGGCGGGTTGTCCGCCGGGCTGAGAACTGGTGATCAGCAAATAGCGCCCGAATTGAAACAAAAGGGCGACAAGCGAGGGATCGTTGGCGGCCGCAAAAGCCTTGACGCGCTCATCCGTCGGACGATCGGCGGCCTCGCTTGTGCCGAGGTCGAGCTTCACGCGATCAAAAAAATGCTGGTAGCGCTCGATCTGGCGACGACGGGCGGTAACGTAGTCAGTCGCCAGAGCGGCGGTAAGTGCCGCTTCGGTGCGTTGTGAGGGGTCGGCCGCGAGCGAGGCGTAGTTCTCGAAATTAGTGCCAATGGCGATGAGGATCGTTGCCGCGTCGGCGTCGGTCACGGCGAGTGCACCGTTCGCCGCTTTCACTGCGCCGCCATCGACAATGACGTTAGCGCGCACGTGGAATTTCAGTTTTCCCACAACGCCTTCATGCGAACTGGTGATTCCCGACATGACGAGGGTGTCTTGGCCAACAGTTGCAACTTCCACGGGCGCCGCGCGATTGAGGCCCAGCGCGAAATCCATCTTGCCCGGATGATCGGCAGTGAGACGGATGAAAATAGCGTTGGCGTCGAAGGAGGCAAAAACCTCGCGGGTATAGCGCACTGCGTTGACGCTGTAAGTTGTGGTGGCGATGGCGCTTTGCAGATCGAGTTCGCGCCGATAATCACGGTATTGTTCGTGGCCGGGAAATGAGAGAATGAGGTTTCCACAAGTCTGAAACGGCACGCCCTGAGCGGTGGGGGAGACCATGGCATGCCGGGCCAGCTTCTGCGCGTCGGCCCACTGACCCGTAAAGAGCAACTGGCGGATCTTCGGCAGCGCCTCCAAGGCCAAGGGATTGTCATTGCGATAGGGGCTGCCCGCCCAGACGGTATCTTCGTTGAGCTGTATGGTCTCGCGAACGGGGTCGCCAAAGACCATCGCGCCCAACCGGCCATTGCCGACGGGGAGGGCCTCAACCCACGCCGCGGCCGGCTTGTCGTACCAAAGCTTGAGCGATTCGGACTTGGCGCCAAAAGTTTTTTGAGAGGCCATTAGAACCATCATTAGCGCGAGCAAATCTACACTTCGTAAAGGAAATATGGCGCAGCTATATGAGGAATCGAATTGTTGACAAACCCTCCTAGAATGCGACGGCATGTTCGCGGACTTTAGATGTCGAACTTTGTATTTCGAAAACCGCTTCGCCCTATCATTCCGTTGCTTCCAACCACGCATCTACGCGAGATTATCGCACACCAAATCAGGCTAGCCATGGTAATTGTTGATCTGAGAATGCCGATTTTTGACCTGCAAGGTCCACATTCGGCGTGACCGAATACTGGGATGTCCTTAGGTCGGCAGCAGTCGCGCGGCAGCGTCTTGAGTGCGAACTGCAACGGCTGGCGAAACTTACGAGAGTGTAGCGCTTCGACCAACGAATAGTTTCACGCTAAATCTCCGATCACCGCCATTCAGAGGACATACTCCTCTTGTTCAACTTGACCCGGCGCATCGCGACGGGCGAGCAGCCGAAAACCCGCTTGAAAACGTGCGAGAAGTGATAGGGGTCTGCATAACCCAGCTCGCTCGCCACATCCTTCACCAGTGCGTTGCCGTTGCGGAATCGAACAGCGGCGACTTCCATCCTCGCACGTAGCAGACGGCGATATGGTGATTGTTTTTCGAAGCGTTTGAACAACCGACACAGGTATTCCGGGGACACACTGCAACGTTCGGCCGCTTCTTTGAGCGTACGCAGATGCAAGGCTTCAGTGTCGATGATCCGGCAACATTTCTCGTAAGTCACAAATGCCTCACCGCCGGCGATTGCGTCGGCACGCGAGTCGGCGCCCAAAAGCAGGATGAGTTCGAGCAACCGGTCGCAGATCACGCGGCTAATTGGCTCGTTCCGCGTGCCGTGGATCATTAGCTCCTCAAAAATCCTTTGCAGATCTCCGGGCCGGCTTGTCATCCACGCGGTGTTCGGTTGGAACCCGATGCGTTTAAGAAGCCGCAAACCCAGCGGTCCAACCATCGTCACGAAATATTTGGCCAGCGGCCGCCTGGCGTCTGTGGCGATGTCATGTGGGACGCGCGGACCGTAACTGAACATTGCGCCGGCTCGCAACTCAAATTTTCCACGGGGCAGCTTCGCTTCGCCATGGCCTCCGACCACGAATTCCACGCTGAGGAATGGAAAACGCCGGTGTTTAATTGCGTAGTTCGATTCCACGCGCTCGAATCCACCCATCACGACAAGATTCCCGCTTCCTCTTGCGGGCGTCCCTTTGACGAATCGCCGCGCTTCGGAGACTTGCCCGGAAAAAAAGCGGTCCACGCGCCGGCGCGGCAATCTGGATGTAAGGTCAATTATAGACATCTCTGCGTCAACTCTAGGCATTTTCCGAAGGGGCTCAAGGCCTTATATTGCCAATTCGCAGTCGAATCTTGGAAATATAAGGACCAGGAGAGTTGGATGACTGACTCTGCGCATATCTGGGCGATCGCATGTGATGATTCTGCTTGTGCCGAGCAGGTGAGGCAGAATATTATAGATCTTGCCAGTGATGGAAATTCAGTTGATTTAGCGGATGTCGCAGTTCTGGAATGCGATCAAGACGCCTCGTATACGCTCGACCGGCAGCCTTTGCTGCAATCGGGCAACATCTTCAGCGGAAGTACGATATGGTTTCTTGCCGGCTTGACGCTCGGGATTCCTTTTAGCGGATCCGTCTTTAACGCGCGGCTCGGCACCGCATGGTCAAATATTTCGGGAAACGTTGGGATCGATCGAAAGTTCATCAGCGAGCTGAAACGCCTGATGAAGCCAGGCCGATCTGCCCTGTTCGTTGTCGATCGTGTGGGAAGCCTGCAGAAAATCTTGCGAGGAATTAAAAGCCTGGGCGGAACAGTGCTAAAAACCAAAGCGGACCTGGAACGCGCCCGGGTGATTCAGTCGACGCTCAATGAGCATTCAAGCACGTTGTAGAATGTGCGAACGGTTCTATCCCGAAGAACGAACGATCGCCAAAATGGCAGCCTGTAACGTTGCGGGGAGTCCTGTCCATCTTGAGCCAACCGCCCTTAGCTCGGAGGCATACACGGCTCGTTGTATATCGGTGGATGCACCGAATTCTGCAGCGCCGTGACCAGTGGTTTTCGAGGGCTTTTTATATTATGTTCGAGCCCTGTATCACCCGGACTTCCTTAACATCCCAAGCTTTTGGCAACCCCTCCCTCGGCTCAGGCTCTGAAGCAACTTGGTAGGACTCTCGCCGCCTCCGCCCTCGATCCGAACGCTCCTGATTGTAGCCGCTTCGCGGCATTGGTCGCTGCATACCCCGACCGGTGACGATGGCGACGAAGTAGCTAATGGTCCCGGACAATTTTGTATCCTGGATGGACGGACCCCTTGGCCAAAGACCATCGCGCCCAACCGGCCATTGCCGATGGGGAGGCCCTCGACCCACGCCGTAGCTGGCTTGTCATACCTGAGTTTCAGAGGGTCGAGTTTCGCGCCGAGAGTCTCTTGAGAAGCGACCATGATCATCATAACCACGCTCAAGCGTAAGAAGGGCGATAGGAACATGCGTTAATATACTCGAATTCGAGCAGGCCGATATTGCCGAATGCTAAATAAACGCGCGCCCATGCGAGCACGGCCCGCATGCGGCCGCGACGTGCAAAGATCGCAAAAGCCCCGTTCCGCGAATTTTGGTTAGACATTATCCTTTGTTGCATGGACCGAGCAGCCTCGGACGTTTTTACGCTCTTTTCGGGCCGTATCGCGCTATGGATCAAGATTGTCTACACCGTGTACGTGTGCGTTCTCGTGCCGATCTATGTACTGCACTATCCCGCAAGCAATTTCCTCTGGTTTTCTGATATTGCGCTGCTGACGACGGTCGTCGCCCTCTGGCTGGAAAGCCCCCTATTGGCAAGCATGATGGCGCTGGCGATCCTTTTGCCGGAATTGGTGTGGAATCTGAATTTCTTCTTCCGCCTGATCTTCGGAATCGATCGGATCGGGCTGAGCAGCTATATGTTTGATCCGCGCATTCCGTTGTACGTGCGAGCCCTTTCCCTGTTCCATGTCGTGCTTCCGGTGCTTTTGGTCTGGATGGTTTACCGGTTGGGTTACGATCGTCGAGCGTTGATCGCGCAAACGTTGACGGCGCTGGTCGTTCTGCCGATCACGTATGCCGTAAGTGATCCGGCTGACAACATCAACTGGGTTTTTGGTCCGGGAAGCAAACCGCAACATTATTTGCCGCCGCCGCTGTATCTGGCGGTGTTGATGATCTTTTTGCCGCTGGTGATTTACCTGCCGACGCACTGGATTCTGTCCCGGCTTTTCGCCGCGAAAAGGTGAGCAGCAAACAGAGATATGACGTTGTTTGATTTTTGGCGCGTATAATTGCGTCAGATCAGAGGCCGACTTCCATAGGTTGGCTGAAAGGAGACGACCATGTCAGCAGAGGTATATCATGCGCCGGTAAGTGAACCGAGTCGGAATTCTGGATTAATTAGTTCGCAGGACGCCCTGCGGAGACGTACCGTGTTTCTTAGCAGGTTGCTCGGGCTCTATTGCATCATCCTCGGGCTGTCTATGGCGGCGCACAAACAGGCGACCGTGGCGGCCATCACGGGGCTAGTTCACAGCCCGCCAATGTTGTTGCTCGCCGGTGTGTTCGCGCTAGGCGCTGGGCTGGCGATTGTACTGGGCCACAATGTCTGGTCGGGCGGCGCGCTGCCGGTCGTCGTCACCCTCATCGGTTGGATATCGCTGATCAAAGGCGTGCTCGTTTTGTTCCTGTCGCCACAGGCCGATATGGGAGTTGTCCTCGGGACACTTCAATACGAACGGCTTTTCTACTTATACGCCGGGATAACCTTCATCTTCGGCGTCTACCTGACCTACGGGGGGTTCGGGTCGACATCGCATCAGGAAAGTTCTGCGCAGCCCGATACGAAGTGAGCGGTGCGCGCCGGAGCGCTACGCTGAGAATGTAGACCGCATGAGAGGATCATTGCCGCTGGCTGATGGACGGCGGGAGGGCGGCGGTCCTTTCCAGCCTGATCAGCACGTGCCGCCGGCACAACATCGATCTCCAGCGATACTTGACGCAACTGCTGACGAACCTCCCGGCCACGCTGGTCAGCCAGATCGAGCAATGGCCTCCGGATAACTGGAAGCAACGAATTGGTGTTGTCTGTCAGGTGACCTAGATCATGCTGACGAAGGGTGGGCGGGAATGGGCTGCGACGCTTTGTCTGCTATCGGCGACGAAGGAGAAACTCTTGTTTCTTTGAGCAGATCGACTAATGTCTTACAAGAGCGTTTGACTAGCGCGGGAGATTCGGCAGCCTCAAGCTCCACTGAAATCAACCCCGAAAAGCGAGGCAGCCCCTCCGATTGCGAATGTCTTTTGGCCGCATAGCTCATTGCAAAGTCAATCCACCGCTTGAATATGTGGTTTTTGGGGTCCGAAGGACGTGACCATTTTCCAAAGGAACATTCTCCAATCGGCGCATCACCAAAATGGCCGAAGCCATGGTCAGAAATATGAAAATGGCAAATGCGGTCGGCCAGTAGTTCCGAAGCGAACACTCTTTCCGGATACACTCCCGCCAAAACAAAATGTGCAATGTCCACGTTGAAACCGACTCTCCTGCGAAGAATGTCGGATTCATTGATTGCATTGGCAAGCTCGAGCAGCGCGTTCATACGGTTAAGGACGAATAGCGGGCCCGGTTCAAGTTCAAGCGAAATGCTGAAGTCATCAGAAGGAATCTTCTGTCCGTCAATCTCTTCGCACAAGTTCGTTAGCCCATCCAAAAGCTCCCGGTAGGCCTCTTCGGAAGATCGTCGAAAGGCAAAGAGGTAGGGTTCCGAGGCCGGGGCGTCACCCTCCTTCCGTGCCGGAAAAAGTCCACCGATCAAACTTCCCGCAACGATTTCAATTGTTCGGATGTCGTGTTCTTTTTCGCATAGTCTCGATCGTAGCTCGATCAAAACGCGCAAAGCATTGCGCGCCGCCTCCGCGGAATCAGGATTGTTCCCGAACATCTGCGGCAAAAAGGTGGCCATCGCCTCAATCTTGACTCCCGCCGTGCTGGCGAAGTTGCAAACCCGATCGGCCAATAGTTTGATTGCGTTTTTGCGGTCACTTTCCAGCATTTTGTAGATTCCGTCCAATATCTCCACGATAGTTGGTGATGCCCCTAGCGGTGGACGCTTGCCAACGCCAGTTAGAAGCCCGT
Organism: Tepidisphaeraceae bacterium; assembly: GCA_050011595.1. Classification (GTDB taxonomy): domain Bacteria; phylum Planctomycetota; class Phycisphaerae; order Tepidisphaerales; family Tepidisphaeraceae; genus PALSA-1353. The sequence goes on along the minus strand of JBEKIV010000057.1, from coordinate 7,740 downwards.
CGTCACGATGCATAAATGCATACAACTCCGCCGTATGGATGAAGTCTTTTGGCCAAGTCTCCGCGGCTTTGGTGAGGCCGGATGTTGCAAACGACGTGATCAAACTTGGTTTCAACAGCTCGGGAACAGTCGCGATAGAACCGGCGACGGATGGCGTGCCGAACGTAACATTCGACGAGAGCGCTATTTTGAGGAGCGGTTCCTTATCTATCGGGTGGAGCGTAAGGTCCGGCTGAGACACCGAGCTGACGTCCGCTTCATATTGCTCTTCCGCCATTTTCGGAACGGGCGCCTGACGAAGGATATTAGTTTCCCAGCCCTTTTCCCCCTGGTAAAAGCATGCCAACACAAAATTCTCCGGTCGATAGAACATCCGACCCCTACGAACCATTATGAATGCGAATTTCAGGTGAATGGGGATCACTTCGGCATCCCAGAGTAGAACGGCCGCAAGGCCTTCGTGATTGTTCCTGCAGGCCTGCAACCAACACCATCGTCCGGCATATCGCGCGAGCTGATCCCAGCAAGTGCGAAAGCTTTCGTCGCCATTCAGATTCAGAAGCCGCTTGAGATGCTCGGGGAGGTTGAGATGGGGATCGCAGGACTGTTGCCCGGGCCGTTTGAGCTCAAATCGGAACAGCACGAAATCCCCAATCTCGGGCGCTCGACAGTCCACGTTGGCCAATACCGAGGATTTGGTCTCCATCAGAGACTTTGCCATGGATACGACGCCGAATGCGGGCATGGTCGTTCGATCAAATGCAAGCACTCCATCGACAAGCGGGAGACGCACTGCCTCCGGCATGATGGTGATTACAATTGGCCGTTTCGGCGGCGGTTCCGGGCAACGCAACGCGCTGGAACCCTGAACGGTATCGCCTTGGGGATCCGCGATCTGAGTTGGGTTGCATGCAGGGGGCAGCGAAGCTCCGAGCACCGTCCGTCGTTTGAATTTATCGAAATCCCAGACTCTGAACGGAAACTCCGCGGGGTTGTTCACTACGATCTGGTGATTTTCCGGATGCTTGCTTGCACCGACCACCACGACGGCGTGATTGTGCGTCTTGGGCATCCGGCCCTTCTCTTCAGCGGCGACCGGGACGATGGATGACAATCCCGATCGGACATACACGCCAACGACGTCGATTGCTCTTTTCACTTCCTCGTCAACGTCCGGGCCGTCAAATTGGTACACAGCCGCGTTGCGGCCGGTCCTGACGAAATACTCGATGATGATCGCTTGCTTCAACCCGCGCAAACGGAGGTAGGCATTTGCCGGCTCGGAGGTAATCGCCGTGATTTCGGCCAATCCGTGAATCCCGGGTGTTCCTAAGATGTCGGAGGCCTCTGGCGCGGGATAGCTGTGGAGCAGTGTCGCCACCATAAAGGCACAAGCTTGGGCGCATGCCCCACCGCCGAATCCGGACAACGGTCGAACGAATGGGATCCCGCGGATGCTCTTGCCCTCTCCATACACCCATCCCAGTTCTGCCGTCACGAAGTCGAAGTACTGACATCTGGACGAAGGAGGGATCAGAACGCAGTCCGCGATGGCGTCTTCGCCAAATCTCAATTTTTTTTCAAACGCGTGAAGCGGGGTGGAAGGCCCGTCGTACAGCGGATGATAGATATCCTCTCGCACGAAGAAAGAGTGGGCTGGCACGCGCCAACTGGTGTTGCTCAGCCTCCTTCTGACATCGAGCATGCGCCGGAGATTCACGAACGAAGATCGATCCGCGTCGAGATAAATCCGCACTGCAAATCGTGGCGAGTCGATATTGAGTAACTGTAAATCGCTGCGCACCACCACCGAAGGGGCCAATCTTGCCAGAAAAGGCGGTTCGTTTTTGCCGAGATATTGGGCTAGCTTTCTAAATGCATCGTATCCCTCGGTGCCGACATAATTCTCTAATTTTGTATCCGGACTCTGTTCGAGGTAGAATGAATACTTATCCATATTCAATTTCCAAAGGCAACTCAAACACGAATACGTCGGGGTCTGGCAATCGCTGGAAGTGTCGCGGAAGAATGGAACCGACAGCTCGTACCGCGAGCCACCTGACGCCCTAATGTCCTTGTCCGTTCAGTCGTCCCAGTCGGATTCAGAATCCAAATCGGGGAAGGGCAACGGCTCGGAAGTGATGTCACAATTCGCCGATTCTCTGTAGCGCCGCAGCATGTTGTTTGCCGAATCGTCTGCATACGCGTTTGCCGCTTTGTCCAGGTGCTCGGCGCTAGGATTCTCCATCCCGCTGATTTTGCGCGCACGCAACAAAAGCCGCCAAGCGGCCGGGTGCCCGAAGACAAACGCGAAACGCCCCAAATCGGCGCGCTGAATTGCCGCGTTGTCAATCTCTGCAGAATTGCCGTCCCCTGGCGCCTCTGAAGTTGAGCTCATTTGGGCTTCCGATGTGAACAATGCCGCATGACCGTGATCGCCCGCTGCCGTCGCAAGCCTTCTCCGCTCCAAGGAGCCGAATGCGGCAATCAGCAAATAAGAGGTATATATTCTACCTGCAAAATTGCAAGTACCGCAACTAATTTCTCAAGCCAAACCGAAGAATTCCAGAGGCGAGCGATTTCCCGAATCAGGACAGCTTTGCCCGCTTACATGTGAACTTATGAGACGTTCATTGCCGCCCCCTGATGGCCGGGGGGGCGGCGGGTTGGGTCGTCGATGCGGACCGTTGGCGAGCGCCGCGGCGGCTTAACAGTTGGTCGATCAGAGCGCCGAGCAGAATCACCGCGCCCATCACCGCGAAATTGAGGGAACTGCGGATTCCCAGGAGATTCACCAGGTTTTGCAAAACCTGAAGCAGGGCGGTGCCTAGGACGATGCCGAGGATCGATCCCTCGCCGCCGAGGAGACTGCAACCGCCGAGGACGGCGGCGGCGATGCCGTAGACCTCGTAGAAATTGGCGTGGGAACTGGGAACGATGGAGTTGGCGTCGAAGGCCATGGTGATTCCGGAGATCGAGGCCAGAAGCATGGAGACGGCGTAAACGCTGCCGATGACCAATCCCGTGTTGATGCCGGAAAATCGGGCGGCTTCCTTGTTGCGTCCGACCGCGAAGAGATATCGGCCATAAACGGAGCGATGAACGACGATGTACATGATCGTGGCGATGAGGATGAGGAAGACGAAGGAGGTGGGAACGCCGTAAACGTATCCGGAGGCGATACGTCTGAGCGGGCCGAAATTCTGGTCGCCGAAGCCCTTGGTTTCGTCGTTGGCGATGAATCTGGCCAGGCCGCGATAGAGGAGCAGGCCGGCGAGGGTGACGATGAAGGGTTGAAGGCGGGCCTTGGCGACGAGGAATCCGTGAACTGCGCCGAGGAAGACAACGCCGGCCATGGCGCAAAACGTGGCCACGGGCCAGGGCCAGTGTTTGCCGACGAGCATGATGGAGAGCAAGACGCCCTGGAGTGCGAAGACGGAGCCGACGGAAAGGTCGATTCCGCCGGTGATGATGATGATCCCCATTCCGATGCTGTAGATGCCGAACATGCCGATCTGATGGGCCTGGTTTCGGAGATTATCCTGGGAAAGAAAGCGGGGGTTCATCCAGGCGACGACGATGCAGACGATCAGGAGGAGTGCGCCGATTCCGAGTTCTTTTTTCATAACAATTTCAGGCGGCGGTTTTTCCGAACGCCAGGTCCATCACTTTCCGTTCGCTGAAATCCGGGCGGTCCAGAATCCCGGCGATGGCGCCTTCGTGCATGACGGCGATGCGGTCGCTGATTCCCAGGACCTCTTCCATGTCGCTGGAGATGACAATGACGGCGACGCCGCGATCGGCCAGCGCGCGGAGCAGGCGGTAGATTTCCGCCTTGGCGCCGACGTCGATGCCGCGCGTGGGTTCATCGACGATGAGCACCTTCGGTTCCAGGGAGAGCCATTTGCCGAGGACGACCTTTTGCTGGTTTCCGCCGCTGAGGTTCATCACGCGCGTTTCGACGCCGGGCGTGCGGATGCGCAGGGCATCCACCTGCCGGCGAGCGGCGGCGGATTCGGCGGATCGGCTGATGAGCGCGGCATGGGTGTAGTTCCACAAGCCGGGCAGGGTGATATTTTCGCGAAGGGTCATGGAAGTGATGAGTCCGGTTTTTCTGCGGTCCTCGGGAACGAGGAAAATTCCGGCGGCGATGGCGTCGCGCGGATGACGGACGTGGAGCGGCAAGCCGTCGAGGGTTAGCCGGCCGTCGAGCAGGGGCCGGACGCCGAAGAGGGTTTCAACCAGTTCGGACCTGCCTGCGCCGACGAGTCCGGCGAAGCCGAGGATTTCGCCGCCGCCGGCGTCGAAGCTGACGGCGCGGGCGGGCCAGACGGCGGTGCGGACGTTCGTGGCCTGGAATCTCGCCGCGTGGCGCTGGCCGGAGCCGGGGACATAAAAGCTGCGGAGGTCGCGGCCGATCATCAGGCGGACCATGTTTTCGTGGGTGATCTGGTCCCGGGGCAATTCGCCGGCGTTGCGGCCGTCGCGGAGCACGACGACGCGGTCGGCCACCTGCGAAATCTCGCCGAGCCGATGGGAAACGTAGATCACCGTGACGCCCTGGGTGCGCAGGTCGCGCACCATGGCCAGAAGGCGCGTGGTCTCGGTGGCGGTGAGGGAGCTGGTCGGCTCATCGAGGACAAGGATGCGGGCGTTCTGGGACAGGGCCTTGGCGATCTCGACGAGCTGCTGCTGGGCGATCGACAGATTGCGGAGCAAGGCATGCGGATTGACGTCCAGGCCGAGGCGTCTGAGATGGGGGAGGCTGTCGGCGACGATTTTGTGGCGATCGATGAGTTTCAGGGGTCCGCCCCAAAGCGGCTCGCGGCCGATGAAGATATTGGCGGCCACCTCAAGGTTTTCCAGGTTGTTCAGTTCCTGGTGGACAAACCCGACGCCCATGGCGACGGCGTCGGCGACACAGCGGATGGAGACGGGCTTGGAGTCGATGAGAATGGCGCCTTGGTCGGGTTGATGGATGCCGCCGATGACGTTCATCAGCGTGCTCTTTCCCGCTCCGTTTTCGCCGATGAGGGCGACGACCTCGCCGCGGCCCACGTCGAGCGAAACGTTCTCCAGCGCGACGACGCCGGGGAACCGCTTGCAGATTCCTTGCAGTTGGAGGATGCGGGGTGAGGTCATTTTACGAGCGGCTCTTTTACGAGCGGCCGCGAAGTTTATTCAGCTTGGTCTGGAAATCGTCGACGTTGTCCTTCTTGATGGCGAGGGTGGGAATGAAAATCTGCTTGGAGTCGGGGACGACGGTTTTGTCGCCGCCAATGTACTTGGCCATGTTGATCATGGAAAGGCGGCCGAACTCGAAGGGCTGCTGAACGACGGTGGCGTAGATGTCGCCGCTCTTGATGCCGGCGAGGGTTTCGTCGTCCTCGTCAAAGCAGACGATCTTGACCTGTCCGGTCTTGGCGGCGTCGCGGACGGCGCCGAGGATGGCGGGGCCGTTGTAGCTCCAAAGCCCGATGAGCGCCGCCACGTCGGGATATTTGACCAGGGTGTCCTGGGCGTTGGCCTTGGCGCGGATGGGATCGGTGTCGTCGGTGCGAATGTCGATAATCTGGATATTGGAGCCGTCCAGCGTCTGGCGAACGCCGGCGATGCGGTCCTTGGCGTTCTGGGCATCGAGCTTGCCGACGAAGAGCATGATTTTGCCGCCGTTGGGGAGGATTTCCTTGATAAGCCCGCCGGCCTGTTTTCCGGCATCGACGTTGTTGGTGCCGATGTAGCAGATGCGGTTGCTGTTGGGGGCGTCGCTGTCGGCGCAGAAAATCACGGCGTGCCCGGCGGCGTCGCTGAGCATGGGGGATTCGTTGACGGGATCGACGGGGCTGAGCGCGATGCCGTCAACGCCGCGGGCCAGCAGATCGTCGATGACGCGTTTCTGCCCGGCGGCGCTGGAATCGCCGAGCATCTGAAAATCGACGTCGATGTTGGGATTGTCGTCGGCGGCCTTCTGGCAACCGGCGCGGCAAATGGTCCAGAAATCCGCCGCGTTGTTGGTGACGAAAGCAAGCCGCAATTTCTTTTCGCCGCTCTTGCTGCAACCGATCGCCAAAGTGATGCCGGCCAGCGCCAGACTGAGCCATATAAGTTTCCTGCCCACGATGTTCGCTCCTTCCGTTGGTATTGAAATGTCCGCCAGGTACGCGGCTTATAATATCTGCCGGCTATTGAAGTTCCAACCTGAGGTAGTCGTAAATGATTCCGGAGGTCAATCCGCCGGCGGGAATGGTCAAAGTCAAGGCGTTATCGCCCGCCTTCATCATGTCGGCGTCGAAGGCGAGGTCTTTTTCGACCCAATACCCGCCGATGCCATCGCGGTTTATGGTGGCGTTGTAGACCAGGCCCGTGACCATTCCGGCGGGATGATTGTTGACGCCGACGGCAATGGCTCTGGCTCCGACGCCGCAAATCGCCAGGCGCAGCATGGCTCTGCCATGCAGAGCGGTGGGGAGCGTGAAATGGATCGTCCATGTCGTTGCGCGGCCTTGGCCGTCGCCGGCGCCGTCGTCGTGAATGGCGTGTGGGACCTGCTCGAAATACCAATCCTTGCGGAAGTCGCTGACGCCGATGACGTAATTGACGTCGTTGGGGAAAAGGCGCGCGTATTGCAGGTACATTCCCCAGTGGAAATAGTCGTCGCCCTTGGAAAACTCCGAGCCGTCTCGGTTGGGAATTCCGATGTCCCAAATCTGCCGGCCAAAACGGAAAGGCGTCCATTGCAGTTGGCCGAGATCGATGGTCTGGCCCGGCTTAACGACAACGTTGGGGAGGGAAAATTCACCGAGGATTCCATCGGCAATGGCATGAAGCTGGTAAATTCCGGGGCGAATCTTGGGAATGGTGAATGACCCGTCGGCGTTGCCGCGGGTCCAGAATTCATAATGCTTGGCATCGTCTTGCCAATTGAGCGGCATTCCCCCGCCGTACCGCCGTCCGAAATCGGAGCTTGCGGAAGACGAATCGGGATAGGCCAGTCCGACGAGAAGATTTTTGAATTGGGTGATTGGCGTCGGCGCCAAGGGGTCCGTGAGGATAAGCCGGCCATGAATTGCGCCGCGCTGCCAGGCGAGGGGATAATCCACACCGCGGACCCAGTCGTAGGGCCATTTTTGCTTCTCGCGGGCCGCCTGGGCCAAGGCGTCCTGAAAGATTGCGTCGGGCGTGGAACCGGAATTGAGGTAGATCATCATAGGCCCGACGACCTTTTGCCATGGCTCGCCGGCGTTGACGAAGCACATGCTGCCGCCGTAATGCGATCCGCGCCAATAGTTCAGCAGGGTGGGATCGCCGCCGGCGCCGTCGTCGAGGTGGCCGGTCAGCTCGTACTTGGTGGCGCCGCCGCTGAGATATTCAATGGTTGGGTTGATGAAGAACAATCCGATATGTGCGGTCGTGCTGGACCAACCGAAGGCGGGGATATCGAATTGGCAGGCGGAATAGTCGTATTTGTGCTCGACGTGGCCGTTGTAGATTCCGGTGGTGAGCCGGCGGACTTCCTTGAAGTTGAGCTGGATGCCATGGTCCCAGTCGAAACCGCTGGGCATGTGCCGGTTGCGCCGGGCATCGATGGAAAGCCAATCGAAGATTTGGCCGTTGAGCTTGACACCGAAGCGGCTCTCGCCGATGCCGCCGGCGCGGGCGGCGGCTGGGTGATCGAAAATGGCGTAGGTGTACAGGCCGCGATCGTGGCGGCCGATGGTGTAGCGCTGTTCAAGCGTGAAG
>JBEKIV010000056.1:0-25987 GCA_050011595.1 Tepidisphaeraceae bacterium | reverse complement strand
AGCGTCGATTCCTGCCGGCGGGTTTCCTTCCGGATCAGTTCGGCGATCTGCGGATCCGTTTGAGCGAGGTTCATTCGATCTGCCTTTCGTGCCAAAGCCGGGGATTCTAGCGAGGTTGCCGGTTGTTTTACAGCCGTCCCTTGCTCGGCAAAGAAAACCAATTAGAATCATGGTTCACTCACTTGGCGGGAGGTTTTCATGTTGCGATTCAGAACTCTGGCGGCGTTTACATGCATTCTGCCGGCCCTGCTGTTTGCCCTGGGCTGCTATGAGACCCAATATCCCCTTGGCTCGGCGGACAAGGCGACGGTGGACCCGGGTTACGTCGGCGACTTCGTCTTACCGCAGGGCGATAAAAAACCCCTTACGATCACCATTCGCAACATCGACAATCATCAGTGTTACGTGGAATGGGCCGGCGGCGAGGATAAGCCGGACCGTAGGGTCGGCTACGCCGCGGACGTGAACGGCGTCACCTTCGCCAATCTGCGGGAGTTGACCGATGACGGCTCGATCGACAAGAAATTCCTGCTCATGCGCATTTCGCTGTCAGCCGATCATTCCAAGCTGACGCTGCGAAATCTGAAGGAGGATTTCTTCAAGGACAAGAACGTCAATTCCTCGGACGACCTGCAAGCGCTGATCGCGGCCAACCTCGAAAACGATCAGATGTACGATGGGGAACCGGGTGTGGCCACGCGAGTCGTCCCGCCGGCGCAAAATTCGCCGCCCAATTAGTCCTGCGCGCGATTCACACTTTATGCTTCAGATGCAATGAATTCTCCACCGCCGGCCGGCCCATGGGGTAATACTGAAAGCCCGTCTCGCGCATCAGGTCGCGATGCAGGCAGTTGCGGCCGTCGAAGATGATCGGGCTGTTCATGGTCGCGGCGATTTTGCGGAACGGCAGCGTTCCGTATTGCGCCCAATCGGTCAGCAAGGCCACGGCATCGGCGCCGGCGGAGCAACTCACCGGATCGGGGTACCATTCCACCTCGTCCTTGAAGACCTGTTTCATGTTCTCCATGGCCTTGGGATCGGTCGCCTTGACGTGCGCGCCTTTATCCAGGAGATGGCGGATCACGTCCAACGCCGCCGATTCGCGGATGTCGTCGGTGTCGGCCTTGAACGCCAGGCCCCAGACCGCGATCTTCGCCCCCTTCAGCGGGCGCTCCAGCTTCTGTTCGATCTTCTCCACGAATCGCCGTTTCTGGTTCTTGTTGATGGCCTGGATCACGTTCACGAACAGGTTCTCATAGCCGACGGCGCGTGAAATGTGCTCCAGCGCCGCAATGTCCTTGGGGAAGCAGCTTCCCCCGTACCCGCAGCCCGCCCGCAGGAACGCCGGGCCGATTCGGTTGTCCGAGCCGACCCCCTTGCGGATGTCCTCGATATCAGCCCCGTAGGCTTCGCACAGGATCGTCATTTCGTTCATGAACGAGATGCGCGCCGCCAGCATGCTGTTCGCCGCGTACTTGGTCAGCTCGGCGCTTTCCCATCCCATGGTCAGGAACTTGTCTTCGTCCTCCGGCTTGACCAGGGGGTCGTAGAGCCTGCGCATCATGCGAAAGGCCTCGGGGCTTTCGCCGCCGACCACGATGCGGTCGGGTTTCATGCAGTCCTGCACCGCCGTGCCTTCCTTGAGGAACTCCGGATTGCTCACCACCTGCACGTGTGCCCGGGTCTGCGTCTTGAGGAAATTGTAGAGCTTGCGATTGGTCCCCGCCGGAACGGTGGATTTCACCACGATCGTCACGAGATAGTCGCTGCTGTTTTCCGCCAGGGCGTCGCACACTTCCTTCGCCGCCGCCTCCAGGTCGGCCATCTCCACGGTGCCGTCCGGCTTGGAAGGCGTCCCGACGCACAGGAAGACCACTTCCGCATCCTTCACGCCCAACTTGACGTTGTCGGTGAATTGCAGTTGACCCGAGGCATATTGTTCCTGCATCAATTCATGCAGCCCCGGCTCAAAGATTGGGCAGTGCCCGTCGAGCAGGGTCTTGAGCTTCTTGGGGTCCTTTTCAACGCCGCGAACGGTATGCCCGATGCTCGCAAGGCAAGTGCCCGTCACCAGGCCCACGTATCCACACCCGATCACTGTTACGTCCATGGAAAACTACCTTTTGCTTTTATCAAATAGACACAAGCGTCGATCACGCATCAATACCACATGATACGACAGGAGTTCCGATCATAAATCAAATCGGACATACGGAGGCACGTCTTGTTTCAAATGGCGACGATTTTTCCCCTCCACAAAAGTCATAACGCCCTTCCGCCGTCGCCCGGTTATGGGACGGCAAAGATCAGGGCCCGGACGATTCGGGCGCGGCGGCCTGATTATCCGGGGAGCTTGCCTTCTCCGGCGCAATCTGCTGCGAAGCATCGCGCAGTTCCAACACCGAGTTTGATTGGTGGTTGCCCGACGCAGCCATCACCGCATCGAGAGCTCCCAATGCCTTGGGAGTCACCACGCGCGGCTTTTCGTGTACCAGCCCCATCTTGTATGCCGCCACGATCAACGAGCCGAAAATCACCAGATAGAACGCAACCGCATATCGAGTTCGCATGTACGCGATCAGCATTCCCAACAGGCAAAAGCCGATGGCCAATCCGTAGCTGATGATGACGGTCTTGCGGATGGAATATCCCCTGGCGACGAGTTGATGGTGAAAATGATACCGGTCCGCGCTGAACAGCGGTCGGTGATTAACCCATCGCCGAACCAGCGCCAAGGCCGAATCCATAATGGGCAACGCGAACATGACCAGCGCCGCCAGGAGCCATTTGGAATTCTCCGCCGCCAGCAGGACAATCAGCGTCGCGCAGGAGTAGCCCAGGAACATGCTGCCGGTATCCCCCATGAAGATGGAAGCGGGGTTGAAATTATACGGCACGAATCCGAGCGTCGCCCCGAGCAGCGCCAGTGCCAGGACGATCCGGACCGCATCCCAATCCTGATCCAGCGCAGCCATGGCCAGCCGGACAGCCAGGAAAAGGAATCCCGCGACGATCACCGCCGTCACGCCGCCGCACAGTCCGTCCAGTCCGTCCATCAGGTTGGTTGCATTGCAGCAACCGACCACCAGGAAAACCACGAACGACCAGCTCAAGACGTCGGTCAACGACTGGGGAATGATAAAATGCGGGCCTAGAAGATTTTGCATCCGGACATTCAGCGGGGAGATGAGCGGCTCCAGGCAATGCGATCCGACGCCGCCCTTGAGCAAAATGATCGCCGCGATCACCTGACCGAGAATCTTGTTCCGCGGCGGAATCCTCTTTACGTCGTCCCAGAGTCCCATCGCCACGATAATCAACGCGCCGAAGATCACGTTCAGCTTGACCGGCAGATGCGGCGAGCCGATCTCGTCCTGCGGGATATGAAGCTGGCTCATCGCCAGACCCGCAACCCACCCGATGAAGACCGCCACTCCCCCCAGGTAGGCCACCGGCGCCTTGTGCAACTTCCGCAGATGATCCGGCTGGTCGATAATCCCGTAATAGTTGGCGACGAGCCGCATGATCGGCGTGAAGGCGAAGCTGACAATGAACGCCGCATAAAAAACGTAGACGTGCGGGGACAGCACGGTATCCCAGGACAATTCCGGCATGGTTGTCGTAACTGTCGCGACGCTCAACATTTGACTGTTCCCGATCCTTCAGACTGCATGGGGACATTATCGTCGCCGCTCTTTCATCAGGCAACATGGACCGCCCTGGAATTACCCCGCGACGCCGGCAAGGGCAAGCCCTTGACGATTAGGCCATCGGATTGCAAATGGATGGCACAAAATAATGCCGGCCGCGGTTCTCCGCGGCCGGCATCGCCAGAAAGTGGGAAGGGGAGCGTCACGTCAGGCCCGTCAAGTCGCCCTTTTATTCAGCGATGCTTGCCGTTGCGTGCGCCTGACTCCCATCATGTACGATTCAAAATCCCCGCAGGCAAATTTTCCCGAAAAATTCCCGGCTCGCCCTTCCATCGCCCGATAATCCGCGCATTTACTTGCAACTTGCACTTGCAACTTCCAACTTCCCCTCACGTCTTCACCTGCGACATCAAGAAGACCGACAACGGTCCGAAAATGAAGATCGGCATCCATGCCATCAGCGCCGGCCAGAGATTCACCAGCTCCGGAGTCGGGGGACTCGCGGCCATCTGGTAGGTCACGAAAACGCTGCCCATGCACAGGCTCGACAACAGCAGGCATTTGAACGCCGCCGTTTTCAGCCGCCCCGGCTCCCGCGTCAACACCGTCGAAATCGCCAGCAGCAGCAGAAAAACGTTCAGCAGCCATTGCGCCACGCGCAGGTGCTTGGCCCTCAGCAGATCGACTGTTCCGTAGCGATTCAGGCTCAGCAATTGGTTGATCTTCTGGAGCGGAAGAAGCTGGATGTAATCCTTCCCAAGGTTCAACGCGATTTCATCGGGGGTCATCGTCGTGGCGTACCACGCCATGGGCGTCGCCCGGGCCTGCCTTACCTGCTCTTCCGGCGGCGCGATCGGAACCGAATAGCCGTTGGTCAAATCCCATCGCTTCAATTGATCGTTCCAGACGGCTTGGTCCGCATAAACGTGCATCAGCGGTCGAAAGTTCGAGTCCCGTTCGATCACGTCCAGATATTCGATTCTCGCCGGCGAAGGCCCCTTGGGCGGAGCATACCTCGCCGCGTTGAACAGACCCCCGTTCGGATCCTCCATCATGTTCACCGGATACATCCTCAGCGTCGACTCGTGAACGTCGCCGTGTTCCCGCATCAGTTTCGGGATCATTTTCGGAATGACCACTTCCTGATCGATCGGCAAAAGGATCACGTTCAACACCACGCCGGCGAGGATTACCGGCATGGCCACGCGGTACATCGGCATCCCCGCCGCCAGCAACGCCGTCATCTCGTTGAACCGGCTCAGGCGCATCATCGTAAACGCCGCCGCCACCACCGCGATCATCCCCGATAATTGCACGAAAAATAAAAACGCCTTGTAAAAATAAAAATTCCCGATGTCGTAAATCATCCGCCAGACCGTGTAACTCTCCGACGACGACAGGCTCTGCGTCAGATTGGCGAAGTTGAAAACCATGTCCAGCGCCACGTACATCCCCAGCAGCACCATCAGGCTGATGAGGTAGTTCTTCACGAACGCGCTCAAAACGTAGCGATCGATGATCTTCATGGTGCATGGATCTTCATGGTCCGTGACGCTGAGCGACTTCGATCAGGCTCCTGCGAATCTGCCGGCCATCCTGGTATTGGCTGAAATCGTTCAGCATCGAGTAGTCGTAATCCGGGCCCAGCGGATGCCATGAGGGCGCCGCATCGTACCCCTTGCCAAGCCGCCGGACCAATACCACCCGCGGCAAGGACTGCGGCGAGGATCCATCGTCGAAAAAATCAAATGCCGTCGGGCGCGTCGGATCGGCCAGCGGCCGAACCTCGGGGTGCGTGGGAAGATAGAAGGACAGTTCAGAGGCGTATTCGTAATCCGCGGCCCAGACCATTGAATCAAACCGCAACGGCTCGACTTCCCTTTCCGCCAGATCGCGCCAGCCGTAGAGATGGTCCCATTGCGGGCTTCCCAGATTCGCGGATAACTTCCATACAAGCCGCGGAGCGTGCAGAACGACGGTGAAGACCATGGCGACGGCGATCGCCGCCTCCGCCCACGCTGTTCGGGGCCGCCGCCGGCTTTCCCCCAGGTATCGGGCATAAAGCATGACCGCCGGGAAATACGCGAACATCGGCCAGTTGACTTCCGGGCGCCGGCGCACGGCGAAAATGGCGAAGAAGACCAGCGGCGTCGTCGCCGCCAGCAGCAGGATGCGCACCGGCATCGGATTGTCTCTCCGCCGCCAGTGGATGATCAGCCCCGCCACGCAGACGCCGAGCATCACCGGGGTGCAAATGGCCGCCTGGCCGCCGGCGTAGTCCAGCAGGTTTTTCCACGCCGGCGAATTCCCGCCGACGGCGCCATGATGCAGTTGAAACCGGAAGGATGCCCAATGGTGTTGGGCATTCCAGAAAAGGACCGGTGAAAACACCGCCGCCGCGGCCATCGCCGCCAGCCAGGGCCACGGCGTCAGAAGCTGCCGGCGACCTTCCGCACATGAAACCAATGCCAGCAGGACTGCCAGGCCAAGCAGAACGCTGGTATATTTTGAATCCAGCGCCAGCCCCATGAACGCTCCAAATGCCAACCAATTCAGGGCGGCGCGTCGGCCGCCGCCGAAAACCCGCAACGCCGCCGCCAGTGCCGCCGCCTGGAAGAAGCAGGCTGGGGTATCTGGCGTCACGATGCAGCCGCTCACCGCCACCATCGGGCTGACCAAAAGTGCGATCGGCACGAACGCCGCCGCGCGACCGTCGCTGGTCAATCGCCGCGCCGCCATCGTCAGGACCAAAACCGTTCCCCCGGTCATCAGTCCGCCGAGCCAGCGCACCCCCAACTCCGAGCTTCCCAGAATCGCCGTGCCCAGCCGGATCAGATAGGCCACGGCCGGTGGATGATCCAGGTAGCTCGCCGCAAGATGCCGCGACCAGACCCAGTAATACGCCTCGTCGGGGACCAGGTTCCACGTCGCATCGGCGATCCACCGGCTCAGCAGCCATGCCAGAAACAGCGCCGCCAACCCGCGCGGCGCGAGCCAAAGCCACGAATCCCGCTTCGCCGCGGGATCGGACGTCAAGGGGGTGCCGGCCGTCACGTCCACTCTCATCGTCTTTGCAGCCTGAAGGTCAAATATATCGCCGCCGACAGCACGACGACGTTCCCGCTCCAGATGAAGACCAGTGACATCGGCAACGGGTCCTTGAACGCCGCGCCTATGGCGTACGATACGTGCGTCGCCATCTGCTGGCCGCTGACGATCAACGTCATGCTCAACAGCGCCGGAACAAAACTCGCCGCAAACGCGTTCAGGAAATTCCCGCTGCGGAACATCACCCCCAACGCGCAGCCGACCATCACCAGGCTCAGGCAACTCAGCGCGAAGCTGGCGCGGCCGTGCAGTTCGCTCCGCGCGGCATTGTTGGCGCGAACCTGCTCGTGATGAAGGCAGAAATACTCCCACGACGCCACTTTCCACTGTTGCACGTCGTCGGGCATCGTTCCCACCTCGCACACCGGGTCCCGCAGAAAATCCGCCAGTTGCTTGTTCCCCACCGCCCGGACCGACGCCGGCATCGGCACGGAAAAGCTCCGCGCAAAACTTCCTCGCGGCGTCTCCAAACCGTCCTGCGTCTGGAGCTTGACCCGAAACAACTCGACGCTCACGTTCATCCGGTCCACCGGCGGGCCGGTGGACGATTCCAGGTCGGTGTTCGGCTGCACCCGGATGTCGATTTCCTGCGCGTGGGCGAAAAGCGTCTGCTGCGACCCGTGCGCTTCGCGCATCCACGCCGTTGCCGCGTTCTCGCCCCCCGTGGACGTGATCACCAGGGCCTCCCCGAGCCACTGGCACTTGGCGTCTTGAGCCCCGATCTCGAACACGTCGCTTTCCGGCGAGTCGCCGGCGAAGAGATAGCTGGCGGTGCCGTCCGCGGCGCGATGCTCCATCGCCGCCGCCACCTGCGCCAGATACGCCTGCTGCTGCTCGGTTCTGCGAAGCCCGCGGACGATCGTCTGCACGTCTTCGCTTTGACCCGGGTCCTGCGCCAGTTGCGCCAAGCGCGCGATGTCCATGAATTTCACGTTCTCGCCGACGATCGACGGGATTTCAAACGGCCCGAATCCGCTGCTCTTGACGCCGACCTGAACATTCCCGAAAAACACCCGCGGAAATTTGATCCCTCCCGTCAGCGCGATCGTCACCATCGACGGCGAGGAAAGCGTCGCCCGGTCGATCGACACCATCGCGTTGCGCGCCATTGAGATTTCCTTGGGGATCGCCATCGTGAGGTCGGTCGGCGAAAACTCGTACTTGATCCACGCCGGTCCGATCAGCTCCACGCGCTGCCTGGACGGGTGCGCCGGGTCCCCGGGGACCAGACGCGCATCGTCCGCGTAAACGTTGAACGACTTGCCCTCGGAATTCGAGAAATCCAGCGAATGCGTCTGCACGATCCGGCTGGCGATCACCCGCGCGATGTTCTGGTAGATGACCTCTTCCACCTTCTGCGAATAGACCGGCACGATGAAGCAGAGCATCACCAGGCTGATCACCGCCACCAGCAGCCCCAACACCAGCGCCGGCAACGCGATGGCAAACCGCCGCGGCGAAAGATAGCTGATCCCGCACGCCCGCATCGCCGTCATTTCGTTGTCCGCCGCGAATCGCCCATACACCATCGTCGTCGCGAACAACGCCGACACCGGCAGCGAATACGCGCATACCGCCGGCAGCGAATAGACCAGCAGCCGGTTCACCTGGCCGAAATCCAATCCGTTTTCCGTCAGCGGCTTGAGCAGCACCGCAAAGCTCATCATTCCCGCCAGGCCCGCCGTCGTCATCAAAAACGCCCGCAGCAGGTTCCCGAAGATGTACCAGAAAAGAGTCTTGGTCATGGGTGCGCATTCATCGGCACGACATCCCCGGCAGGCGAAGCCCCCCCTTGCCATTGAGAAGCGTTGGCGGCGATCGCTTGCGCCAGACGCTTGATGCCCGGTTCGATCTGCTGCGGCGCGACCTGGCCAAAGCTCAGACGCAAATGATTTTTCGGCACGAATCCGCCGTCGCCGGCAGGCCCTGGCGCCGGCTGGAAGCTGTAATCTCCCGGCACGTACAGCACCCCCGCCTCCACGCACGCCTGAAACAGCCGCGACGAACGCGACGTATCGGCGTCCTTCGCCAGCGTCAGCCAAACGTAAAGCCCCCCGGACGGACGCGTCCATGACGCCCCCGCGGATGCCGGGATAAACCGCCCCAGCGCTTCCAGCATCGCATCCCGCTTGCGGCGATAGCTTTCACATAACCGCCGAACGTGCTGGTCGTACAAACCGCTGCCCAGCGCCTCCGCGGCGATGTGCTGCGTCAGGCTTGCCGAGCCGAAATCGTGGTTCCCTTTTTGATGCAACACGGCCTCAAGCAGGTCCGCCGGCATGGCGGTGTATCCCGTCTTCAAACCCGGGGCAAACGGCTTGCTGAACGTATGCGTCAAAATCGTGTGCAGATTCTCCCGCTCGAATGATTTAATGCTCGGCAGTTCCGGTCCGTCGTAGCGAAGCTCGCGATACGCCGCGTCTTCCAAAATCATAATCCGATTTTGCCGGCTGAATCGCCGCGCAAGCTCCAAGAGCCGCGGCCTCGCCTCGGCCGACAGCGTCAGGCCCGTCGGATTTTGAAAATAGCTCGTCGTGTAAATGAGTTTCACCCGGCCGAGCCGATTCTCCCGCTCCAGCCGGTGCAGAAGTTTCTCGATGGCCGAAACGTCGATTCCCTCCGACGTCATCGGCACCGGCATCACGGTCGCTCCCAGCGACGCCAGGGTGCCGGTGTAAACGAAGTAGCATGGATTGGCGGCGATGACGATGTCGCCCGGATCGATCAGCACGTCGCCGATGAGGTAAAGCGCCTGTTGCGAGCCGGTGCTGATCAGTATGTCGCGCTCGCTGACGCCAAAATCGGCGGCGCTGGTTTGCTCCAGCTTTTCCAGATGCTTCAGCGCGGCGCTGCGCAGGCTGGCCAGGCCCTGCGTGGTGTCGTATTGCAGCGCCGCGCGGCCGCGGGCATTGCTGGCGAAAATCGTTTGCGCGATTTGCCGAACCGCCTCGACCGGAAGCGTCAGCGGATCGACCAGCCCCGCGGCGAAGTTGATGAGATTTGGATTTCCCTTCGCCGCCTCCATAAGAAAGCTGATCGGCTGCTCACCGGTCCGGCGGGCCTTGGCCGACAACGCAAGCGCGGGGTTACTGCGGGACATAGACCCTCAATCATAGAAGTTACGCGATGGTCGTTGCAAGCCGGCGACCCGGGGAAAGGAATCACCGGGTGTAAGCCACCTTTGTAGGTGGAAAAACCATGGCAAATCCGAAATCCGAATGACGAATGACGAATCAAGCCCCAAGTCCGAATGACCAATGGGGGCCACCCCTTGCGGATTCGTCATTGGGTCATTCGGATTTGATTCGTCATTCGTCATTCGGATTTCGGATTTGCCCCAACGGGCATCCCCTTACCTACAAACTTGGCCCAGACCCAGAATCACCTATCATCTCAAATCGCATGACCAAATGAACCACAGAGGACACAGAGATCACAGAGCACACAGAGAAACAAACTGAATAATTCAGCCTTTCTCTGTGGTCTGGTGTGCCCTCTGTGGTCTCTGTGTCAGTCTTTCTGCCAGACGCATTAAACGCCCTGAAAATCCCGCCGCCTGGCATCCGCCACTGCCAGCACGATGGCATTGATCCCGGCCGGCGACGCCTCCGCCAGCGCGCGGGCCGCCGCCTTCAAGGTGGCTCCGGTCGTCATCACGTCATCCACCAGCGCGATGCGTTTGCCCCGGATCGGCGCGGGATCGACCAGGCCAAACGCGAAACGCAGGTTGGCCGCCCGATCGGCGGCCGAGCGGACCGTCGTTTGCGCCGACGTGTTTTTCAGGCGAACGATTGCGTGAGCCACAACCAGTTCCCGCCGATGCCGGGCCAAACCCCGCGCCAGGGAATCCGCCTGATTGTACCCGCGCGAGATTTGCCGCGACCAGTGCAACGGAACCGGAATCAGCACGTCCGTCTCATCCAGCAGTTCCCGGACGCGGTCTTGGGCGAGCATCCGGCTGGCCAGCGTCTCTGCCAGCGGCCAGCGATGGTGGAATTTCACTTCGTGGACCATTTTGCGCAGCGGCTGGCGGAACGGCGCGAAAGCGGCGATCCTTCCAAACGGACGGATGCCCGCGCCGCGGCAGAATGGGCAGGCGCTGCCCGCGGGAATCGGGCTGGCGCACCATTGGCACGCCTCTCCGCCCGCCAACGCAGATAGCTCCGCCTCGCAATTTGCACAAAACGCCGCGCCGCTCTCTTCTTTGACCGCCCGGCAGCAACCGCACAAGGGAGGATAAACAAAGTTGCTCAGATCGCGGGCCAGTTCAAGCAGCACGCGGCCATTTTAATCGGCGGCCTGAATTATCGCGAGGATTGCGTTACGATGTGCGCAGCGAGGAAACCAAATGCCCAGCACCCGCATCCATGCATTGGCAATCGTTTTGATCGGAATTGTTACCGGGAATCGCGCTTGGGCGGAGGCGGTTGAAATGAAAGCTCAGCCGTTTGATTTGGGTGAAGTTCGCCTTCTGGATGGACCGTTCAAAACGGCTCAGGAGGCGGACGCGAAGTATTTGCTTTCGCTGGACCTGGATCGGCTGTTGCACAATTTCCGCGTCAACGCCGGCTTGCCATCCACCGCCAAGCCGCTGGGCGGGTGGGAATCGCCCAACATCGAGCTTCGCGGCCATTTTGTCGGGCATTATCTCAGCGCTTGCTCGCTGATGTACAAAAGCACGGGCGACTCGCAATGGAAAACCCGGGTGGATTACCTCGTCGCCGAACTTGGCAAATGTCAGATGGCCCTGGGCGGGGGATATCTCTCCGCTTTCCCAACTTCCTATTTCGACCGCCTGGAGTCGGGTGCGCATGTGTGGGCTCCGTATTACACCATCCACAAAATCATGGCCGGCCTGTTCGACGCCTATCAACTCTGCGGCAATCCACAGGCCCTGGAGATGGACAAAAACATCGCCGGATACTTTGCCGGCCGGATTGCCAAACTTTCGGACGACCAGATCGAGCGGATTTTCCACACCACCGGACGCGGACCCGGCACCGAATTCGGCGGCATGTCCGAAGTCCTGCACGATCTCTATTCCATCACCGGCGATCCCGCGCACCTGAAGCTGGCCAACACCTTTGATCGCGACTGGCTGGCCGTGCCCCTGGCCGCGGGGGACGATCATCTGGCCGGGTTGCACGCCAACACCCATATTCCCCAGGTGGACGGTTTCGCCCGGCACTACCAGGTCACCGGCGACACCAAGTACCGCGATGCGGCCGAACATTTCTGGGAAATCGTCACCGGCCGCCATTCGTTCGTCACCGGCTCCAACAGTTTTGGCGAACATTTCGCCAGGCCGGGCATCGAGGCCGGCCAACTCTCGCCCACGACCGCCGAGTCGTGCAACACCTACAATATGCTCAAGCTCACCCGCCACCTCTTCGAGTGGAATCCGAAGCCGCAGTATGCCGACTTCTATGAGCGAGCCTTGTACAACCACATCCTCGGCTCCATCGATCCGGAAAATGGAATGATGATGTACTTCCTGTCGCTGGCGCCCGGCCATTTCAAGGTCTACTGCACCCCGACGGAATCGTTCTGGTGCTGCACGGGAACCGGCGTGGAAAACCACGCCAAGTACGGCGACAGCATCTATTTCCACAACGACTCCACTTTGTGGGTCAATCTCTTCATCGCCTCGGAATTGAATTGGAAGGAAAAGGGGCTCACCCTCCGCCAGGAAACAAAATTCCCCGAGGAAGAAGGCACGACGCTGATTTTTCACGCTTCCCAACCGGCAAAATTGACCGTGAACCTGCGCGTGCCGTACTGGGCAACCCACGGCATGGTCGTGAAAGTGAACGGCCAAGAACAGCCCTTCACGGCGCAGCCCGAAAGTTATTTCGCTCTGAAAAGGGACTGGAACGACAACGACCGCGTCGAAATTTCGCTGCCGATGAGCCTGCACGTCCACCATGCCGCGGATTTGAAGAATTACGTGGCGATCATGTACGGCCCGATCGTCCTGGCCGGTGAATTCGGAACCGAAGGCGTGCCCACGCCGGCCGAGGCTCACGATCAAAACCATTTCAATAGGGTGCCCAATCCGCAGATTCCGGTGTTATCCACGAATAACGACGACGCCGGCGACTGGCTCAAGCCCGTGCCGGGTGAGCCGCTGACGTTCCAAACCGTCGGCGTGGGCAAGCCGAACGATGCGACGATGATCCCGCTTTACGCCGTTCGGCACGAGCGCTACACGGTCTACTGGAAAATGGACACGCAACCATAAACACTCATGATTCACGATCACATTTCCAACGCCTCAAATTACGCGTTCGCCAATCCGCTGCTGCAAAAGGGTCTGGATTTTCTGCGATCGCCCCAGGCCGCGTCCCTGCCGGTCGGAAGGTTCGAGATCGAAGGCGATCGGCTCTTCGCGCTGGTGCAGGAGTATCCCACCAGACTGGAGAAGGACTGCTTTTGGGAAGCGCATCGGAAGTACATCGACATCCAATTCGTCTCGGCCGGCGTCGAGGACATCGGCTACTCCCCGCTGGCCAGTTTGAAGGTGATCGAGCCGTACGATTCGGCCAAGGACATGATGAAACTCACCGGCAACGGCAGCGTTCTGAGATTCCCGGCCGGCATGTTCGCAATCTTCTTTCCGCACGATGCCCATAAGCCCTGCATGGCTCCGAACGGTGTGGTTGCGCCGGTGCGGAAAATCGTGGTGAAGGTGGCGGTGGGGAGTGGCCCGGAAAATGGAACGATCCCGGCGAACCATACTCGCGGTTCTGTGCGCTGATAACCACGAAAATGGCGACGGACCCAACCGAGGGGAAGGTTGACTTTCCCGGTTCAGTTTCCATAATGTAAACATCCGATGCGGGTGCTCAACACGGCGGAGTTAACGAAGGCCGGCAAGAAAAACGTGCCTCTGCGCAACGCCTTGGCGGATTGGCTGGAAATAACAGAGTCTGCCGCATGGGAAACTATTCAAGACGTGCGGCAGACGTTTAAGACGGCCGACGGCGTGCCTGTGAGAGTGGCAGGTCTGGGGGTTGTGGTGGCCACGGTGTTTAACATCAAAGGCAACGAGTTTCGATTGATCGCCGCGATTGATTTCGTCTCCGGAGTTGTGGTCGTAAAGGAAGTCCTGACGCATGCCGAATACAGCAAGGATGCGTGGAAAGGGCGACTATGAGAAATACGAAAGTGCATACAACCCAAACGGCTGACGACTATCTGGATCTGATTCGCCGGTTTCCTTTGCGAAGGTTGCGCACCGATGCTGACCATGCCGAGGCGGTCCGGATTCTTGCTCGATTGATTGGCCGGAAAGAGCCGCGTCTATCTGCGGGCGAGCAGGACTATGCCGAGGCGTTGGGTCTTTTCGTTCGGGAATACGATGAGCGCGTTCATCCGTTCCCGAAAAAAAAGAGCACGCCTTTGCAGGCATTGAGATATTTGATGGAACAAAACGACATGAATGGCGAGTCTCTGGGCAAGGTTCTGGGCAACAAGACGGCGGCATCGCTCGTTTTGAACGGCAAACGCGAACTGAGCAAGGCCCACATTCGTAAACTGGCTGATCGGTTCAAGGTCGATCCGGGATTGTTTTTCTGAACCGTTTGGAATGAATGATTTCTTGACACGCCCCCATCCCTCATCGTATTCTCGCTCCGCAGTTTAGAGTTGACCCGAATTGGTTGTACAAGGATCGGCTTTGGCTGCGATTGGCGTTATCCCCGCTCGTTTTTCTTCCACACGTTTTCCCGGCAAAATCGTCGCCTCCGCCACCGGCAAGCCGCTCGTGCAGCACGTCGTCGAACTTGCTCGCAAGGCCAGCCACCTTCGCGAGGTGATCGTGGCCGCCGACGATCAGCGGATCGTCGACGCCCTGCGGCCCTTCAAGACGCGCTGTGTGATGACTTCCCCCAAGCACCTCAACGGCACCGATCGCATCGCCGAGGTTGCTCGGTCGTTGACGGATGCGATTATTGTCAACGTTCAGGGCGACGAGCCGGAGATCGACCCGGAAACCATCGACGCCCTGGTCGTTCGGCTTGAAACGTCCGCCAGCGACATGGCGACGGCCGCGACGCCGTTTGCCCCCGATTCCGATCCGGCCGATCCGAATCTCGTGAAGGTCGTCGTAAGTCTCGACGGCAAAGCGTTGTATTTCTCGCGGTCCGTCATCCCGTTCTTGCGGGATTCCGCCGGCCCCCAGCGGCCGGCCTATTATTTACATCAGGGAATTTACGCCTACCGGCGCGAATTTCTGTTGCAGTTGGCGTCCTGGCGGCCCTCGCCGCTGGAAACGATCGAAAAGCTCGAACAGCTTCGCGTGCTGGAGCACGGACGTTCGATTGACGTGATTTTTACCCGGCGGGCGGTGCACGGCATCGACACGCCGGAGCAATATCAGGAGTTTGTCAAAAGATATAAGGAAGTGGCAAGTAGCAAGTTGCAAGTTACAAGTTGATGCATCGGCATTGACTTGCAACTTGTAACTTGGAACTTGCAACTAATTCGCACATGAGTAACGAAGAACTGCTATTCAAGATCGGGCAATCGACCGAGGAGACCGAGTTTTACACGCCGATGCCCCCGGGCTACCGCACCGGGCATCACAAATACGTCGTCGTCGTCGGCACTGTCATGAGCGGGCTGGGTAAGGGAATTTTCTCCTCTTCGTTGGCCAAACTCTTGCAGGACAAGGGCTTGCGGGTGGCGCCCATCAAGATGGAGGGATATTACAACATCGACAGCGGAACCCTGAACCCCTATCGCCATGGCGAGGTTTTCGTCCTGGACGACGGCATGGAAACGGACATGGACCTGGGCACCTACGAGCGAATGCTCGATCAGGATTTAACCGCCGCGAATTTCACCACCAATGGCCAGATCCTTTCCTCCGTGCTGAAGAAGGAACGCGAAGGCGGATACCTCGGCCGCGACGTGCAGTTCATTCCCCACGTCACCGGCGAGGTCAAGTTGCGCCTGCGCGAGTTGGCCGCCAAATCCAAAGCGGACGTGGTCTTCATCGAAGTCGGCGGCACCGTCGGCGACTTCGAGAATCAGGCCTATCTCGAAGCCTGTCGTCAACTCGCCTACGAAGAGGGCGAGAACTCCGTCGCCTTCGTCGTCCTGACCTACGTCATGGAGCCGGGATCGCTCGGCGAGCAGAAATCCAAGGCCGCCCAATTGGGCATCAAACGCCTCATGGAAGCCGGCATCATGCCCCACATCATCGCCTGCCGGGCTTCCAATCCCGTCAAGGAAAAAGTCCGCGAGAAAATATCCATGTACACCAACGTCCCCATGCGCCGCGTGGTGACGATGCACGATGTCGAGAGCATCTACACCATCCCCGACGCCCTGCGCACCGCCGGCATCGACCGCGAAGTCCTCACCCTTCTCAACATTCACGATCGCGTCGATCAGGGCAAGGAGGACCAGGCCCGCCTCAAATGGCGGCAATTCGTCGACCGCATCGCCAGGCCCCGCAAAGACGTCACCGTCGCCGTCACCGGCAAATACACCGCCCTCCGCGACGCCTACGCCTCCATCATCAAGGCCTCCGAACATTGCGGCGTGCAACTCGGCGCCAACGTCAATTTCAAATGGATCGATACCACCAGCATCGACCCTTCCAACGTCGCCAAACGCCTGGCCGACTGTCACGGCATCATCGTCCCCGGCGGCTTCGGCGTCCGCGGAACCGAAGGGAAAATCGAATGTATCCGCTATGCCCGCGAAAATAAGATGCCCTATCTTGGACTCTGTCTCGGATTCCAGATGGCCGTCATCGAATTCGCCCGCAACGTCGGCGGAATCGACGGCGCCAACAGCACCGAATTCGAGAAGAATTGCCCCAATCCCGTCATCGACATCCTCCCCGAACAAAAGAAAATCGAAGGACTCGGCGGAAACATGCGCCTCGGCGGCAAAGACGTGGAATTAAAACCCGGAACCCTGGCCGCCAAGCTCTTCGACAACGCCCGCACCATTCGCCTGCGCTTCCGTCATCGCTACGAAGTCGATCCCAAATACATCGCCGCTTTGGAAGAGCACGGCATGATCTTCAGCGGCAAACATCCCACCCAGCCGATCATGCAGATCCTCGAATTGCCGCAGGACGTGCACCCCTATTTCGTCGGCACGCAAGCGCATCCCGAACTGACGAGCCGGCCGCTGCGTCCGCAGCCGATGTTCCTCGGCTTCTGCCGCGCCGCGTTGGAATTCGCGGAGAACCGGCTTCGCCAACCGCAGGCGGTGTGAGGGAATCTGCCGAGACCGAAGTTTTGTTCTGTGGCCGGAATATCGGATATAATCATCGTCATGAGCGTTACTCAACTCCGTCGCGAAATCAAAAAAGCGATTGACCGGCTTCCGGTCAAACAGTTGGAGTCTGTCAGCGATTTTGTTCATTTTCTCAATCGACCCTCGATCGCGCAGCGGCTATCGGCGGCGGAGAAAGCCATCGCCTCCGGAAAGGGAGTAAACTGGCGCAAGGTGCGGACGGATGTTTGAGGTCGAACTCTCGCCCGAGGCGAGGGAATTTTATTCCGCTGCTGATCGGCCGCTGGCGCGAAAGCTTTCGCGATGTTTTGCGGTTTTGGAGCAGTCTCCGCGTCAATATAACAACATTAAGCGGCTCACCGGACAAAAGGCCGGTCTCTGGCGGTTCAGGGTTGGCGATTGGCGCGTGGTATACCGCATCGATGACCAAGCAAAGCATGTGCACGTCTTGATCATTGCCCATCGACGGGAAGTTTATGAGTAGGGCTATTCGAGGTGCCGCCCGGCTTTCTACCAATGCTTGACAGCATCCTAAAATCATCCTCGCTGATCACGGTATTTATATCGCTGGCTGCCGTTGTTT
Organism: Tepidisphaeraceae bacterium; assembly: GCA_050011595.1. Taxonomy (GTDB): domain Bacteria; phylum Planctomycetota; class Phycisphaerae; order Tepidisphaerales; family Tepidisphaeraceae; genus PALSA-1353. The sequence continues at coordinate 8,389 of JBEKIV010000056.1, read as the reverse complement.
TCGGATTTATAAAATACTTGGATCAGAGGAACCGCGAGGAACGAACGAAGAGATTTGAGCTCTATCACGGCTTGATGCGTACAATTTCTGCCTTTGGCAAGGCCAACGACGATTCGATACCGCTAACTCAGCAGCTTGCCGCAATCTAGCCTCCATCAAAGGGTTCGGGAGTCCTTCCCGCTAATACTCCCAACCCGTTTGAATTCCGCGTGTTATGGGCACTGCGCATCGGCCCATTGTTGATTACAATCCGCGTTTGTGTTGGAACGGCATCGGCTCATATCTCGGCTTGCAGCCGACATCAATAGGCTTGCGTCTAATGGGGTTATCCGTGTTGGAATCGACGGGGTCGATGGGGCAGGGAAAACAACGTTCGCAAACGAAATTGCCGAAGAATTAGAACTGCTTGGGCGAACGGTGATCCGTGCATCCGTGGATGGGTTTCATAATCCGAAAATCATTCGCTACCAGCGGGGCCACACATCGCCCGAAGGCTTCTTTCACGATTCATACAACTATGCGGCGCTTAAGACACTGCTTCTCGATCCGTTAAGTCCCAACGGGTCTGGCCGCTATCGGCTGGCGGCTTTCGATCATGTCGCGGACAAAGCTGTTAATGCGGATGAGGAACAAGCTTACCCCGGCGCTGTTCTGGTATTTGATGGCATCTTTCTTCACCGACCCGAGTTGCGGGCTTATTGGGATTTTTCGGTCTTTTTGGATGTTCGGTTTGAAGTATCGATTCCCAGGGGAGCCCGGCGCGGGATTGGTTTCGGGTCGGCCGATCCGGAATCAGTCGAGAACGTGCGTTACGTCGAAGGTCAGAAGCTTTACCTTTTGGAATGCGAGCCCAAGCGGCACGCCACGTTCGTTGTCGACAACAACAACCTTGCGGCTCCCCGTATCGTTGAAAGCAGAGGGTAGAACGGTGAGCATGCATACAACGCTGTCTGTCGACGGATGGTTGCTCGAGGTAATGTGGCGTCGGGTCGCATTTCAAACGCCGGTCAATCTGCCGAGTACCGAGAGAATCTGTTCTCTGCCGAGGGTCGCGAAAGTGAGGCGGCCTGATCGTGGTTTGCCATTCAGCGTTTGCCGGACCTCCCGGAGAAACTGGTTCGCCGTTAGTCCGCCTATTTGAATGACCGGCACCGGCAAACCGCCGGTCGCGCCGCATTGGCCGGGGAATGGTTGCAAAACCGCACGGCAGCGCCAAACCGCGTTGGCCAGGTCGGGAACGCTTTCAATCGGGCCGCAAGCGTGCGATTTCAGTTCCGGAATTTCTTCCCATCCCCGGCCGAACAGCGCCAGCGGAATTCCGTTTCGCGACAGAAAACATGATAGTCCCCTTTTGTACGCCGGAACGATCAGATTCTCGAAGAACGCGGCCCGGTCGACGCCCTCTTCCCTGATGTTCAAACGGGCCATGCGCGATTGGAGATAGCGCTCGGGATCGTCGCCCAGCGACAGCGGGTCTCGGGACAGCTCGTCTTCGATGAACTCCCACAACAACAGTTGACTGGAGAAATCCTTCACTCGCTGCGGGATTTCGATGGTTCGGATATCGCTGAACAAGCCGAGCACCGGCGGCGAAGGCGCCGCGGATGCGGGGACAATCTCCGGCCAGCCGGCAATCTGAATCCGCTGGGCCGGCCAGCCGGCGGTGATGGCTGGTTGCCGCCACCGGGCATCGGCAAGGAGCAGCGCATCGGCCGGGCATTGCGCATCGGGCGCAACGATTCGTCCATTGGTCACCCAGGTAATCCACGCCGTTCGCGGCGAAACGACGCCCGGCAGATCGGCGCGGAAAAAATCGGCCGCGACCAGGGCATCAGCCTCCGCCGCCGCGTCGGCCAGCGCCAGCGATGAAGCCGTCAGCGGATGATCCGGATCGAGCGAAGTAAATTGCCCGGGGATATCATCAAGCAGTGCTCGGCGCAGCGCGAGATTCGACAGATCGGCCAGATTGAACCTTGAGCCGGCCAGAACGACGATCCGGCCGTTGGCCGACCGGCTTGCGCCGCGGGCGAGGATTTCCGACAATTTTTCCGATCGCCGGGCCGTTTCGCGCGAGATGACGGTTTGGGCCTCCGACGACAGCCGAGCCATTTCGCCATCGTCGAGCAATGCCGTTCGGATGAACTGCTGCGGCAGCGCCAGACCGGGGAATTTCTCGAAAATCGCCCCAAGCCCGCCGGGCCAATCCGCGCCCGCGGCGAACAGCAGCCTGGCCGCGCCAAGCTCGGCGCTGAAATCGTCGCAATGCAGCAGAATTTTCAGACTTTCCATCTCCGGGACGACCGCCAGAATCGCCTGGGTCGGCTGAATTTTCTCAAAGCAGGCCCGCACTTGCGCCGCATGCGACGGATTCAGCATACATCCCAGACCGCCGATCAGTTCCAGCTTCTTGAGCAGTTCCCGCGCCGTTCGCAACGGAATCGAACACCCGGTCCACCAGCCGCCGTTCGTGCGGGCCGTCAGATACCCATCCCGGCCATAAACAAAAACCCACTCCGCGATGCCGTCCCGGCCGCGAAGACGATCGGCCAGTTCTGGTTGGCAAGACCACATGGCCGACAGGTTGGCCCGGAAATTCTCCGCCGCCTCTTCGGCCGCGGCCGTATCGCCGAATTGCGTTGCTTCAAGTGCGGTGGACATCTGGATTAGTGTATTATCGGACATTCGCGGTTGCGGGGGTTAGCGGGTTGAACTTATCCGTGTCGTCCGGCAATGGGATCGAAGAAATAGCTCACGCAGAGGCGCCAAGAAGAAACCTCTGCGCCTTAGCGCCTCTGCGTGAGACTCTTTCTCTTATGGGTTCCAAATCGAATCGAGCCGGGCGGCAAATGAGCGCAGCGGCGCCCTGGCCGCGTCCTAAATGGACGTTTCGCCAAATATTTCGGCTGTTTCGGGTTTCGTCATGCGGAATTCGGATTTCCCATCACATTCCGCCCGGCGCCGCGCCGCCGTTCCCGCCGTTGTTCGGCGGCTGATGGTTCTGCGTCTTCATGTACACCTGCATGCCGGCGGCGGTCATGGCTTGCAGCAACTGCGACGGAAGATAGGTGTCAAGGCGAACGGCCGAGGCGTCGGTGGAGAGAGTCGATCCCATGGGGGGGAGATTGTCGGGCATGGTGACGCCCATGTCGATGCCGAACATTTTGGCATATCCGAAGCCGGTCGTGACCCACAAATCGAGGGGGACGTAAACCGCGCCACATCGCTGGGCGGGCAATTCCGAGGAGACGGCTTTGACGGCGCCGATCTTGGCCAGGGGATCGTCGCCGGCCTTGGCGGCGGCGATGGCGGCGCTGATGCCGGCGTCGTCCAGGCCCATCACCGTCAGGAGGTTCTGGTCATTCACCACGCCGGTGAACGCATCGGGGCCTTGGGGACCGTAGATCATGCTGATAAACTGCATGGCCTGCATTTGCTGGGGGTTTTGTCCGTTCAAATTGATCGGGGCCTTCACCTCGTCGAAGCTGACGCCATCGACGGTCTTGGCATCGCGCGTGAACGTCTGGGCGGCTCCGGCGGGCATTTGCACGCCAATCGCCTTGATCGCCGCTTGCTGCGCGTCTTGCATCTCACGGGAGGCGTCCAGAATCGCCTTGGCATCGCCATGGCGGATGACGACCAACTGGACGAGCGGCCCGGCGCCGGGCTGGGCGCTGGGCATGAGAAGTCCGAACGTTGATCCGCCGGAGACGGCGGCCACTTTCTGCAGGGCGGTGATCCAGTCGTTGAGCGACGAATACTGCGGGCCCAGATCGGTGATGGCAGCCTGGATGGGGGCGAGGAAATTCGATATCGCCGGAGCCATCTGCTGCGGGCTGCCGCCGCCGAACAAAAGGTATTTCCCGTCCGCCAACCCCGTGAGCAGGGAATCATCGGTGTTCTTGATGTCGGCGACGTATTTGCCGGCGGATGACGCCGGGTCAAACTGACACATCAACGTCGTGGCGACGCCGTCGGTGCTGAGGTTGATGCTGTAGCTGGCGGCATCCGCGCCTTCGGAGAACGCTTGAGCCACGTTGAGGCACTGGGTGACGATGACTTTGGCCAGCGGGGCGAATTTCGTGGCGTCGATGTTCTGCATCTTCACGAACTGGCTGATGAGCTGATCGATCTCGGGCGAGGCGGCCTGGCGGGCCTTGTCGATCCCTTGCAGCATCATCGGCCTGAGGGCCTTTAGATTGCCGAGGAAGACGATGTCCTTGCCGTCCAGTTCCTTGGCGGCCAGGCCATCGACCTGAATGATGTCGGTGGGCGGTTTGGCGACGATGTCGCGGACGGGGCTTGCCGCGGCGTAATCGCCCCAGTGGGCGACGTAGCTCACGTTTGCGTCATCTTTGAAATGGACCTGGGTGAGATCGCCGTCGGGCTTGGCATCGGCGAAATTGCCGATGAACTTCTGGTAATCGGCAACGGGAATCAGCACAAGCACCGACTTGTCGTTCGGCGCATTGAATGCCGCGGGGTCGATGTACGCTATCGCCAGATCGCCGGAAGGATTGACGCCGTCGGGCGCGCCAACCTGCTTCAGCAGCGATCCCACCGGATCGGCCATGTCCGGCGACATCTGCGCCAGGCCCAGCGACGTGGCCAGATCGGCGACCTTTTTGCTGGTGGCCTGGAGATTGCTCACCTTGAGCAGGGCCAGGGCATTGCTCGGCACCTGGTTCATCACCTGGGCCGAAACAAAGGAGGCCGCCATCCCCACCCATGCCACCGCCGCCAAAACGAAGTTCCTCGATTTTCTCATGCTTTCCACCTTCTTGTTGGCCGCAATCCTACCAGCGCTTAGTTATAGACGGAAGAAGGCCAAATAATTTTCATTCGCCGTCGAATCTCCTTTCCCTATAATGCCGGGACAAAGGAGCGCCGCTCTGCTTTTGCCGATCATCGAACGTTCATATCCATGGACCGGCCATTTTGGCGCCGGCCCCACCAGCATTGGCTCGGTGCGGGTCCTGCGGATCAGCATTACCGATCGTTGCAATTATCGCTGTGTGTATTGCATGCCGGAAGATGGCGTGACCTGGCTGCCCAAGCCCGAGATATTGAGCTTTGAAGAGATCGCGCGGGTGGTGAAGGCGGCCATCCAAATCCACGGCATTCGTCGCTTCAAATTAACCGGCGGCGAGCCGACGGTGCGCAACGGACTGGTCGAATTGGTGGCATTGCTCAAGCGGATCGACGGGGTGGAGGATTTATCGCTGACGACTAATGGGCAGCGTCTTGCGGAGTTGGCCGGGCCGCTGCGGGCGGCGGGGCTGGATCGGGTGACGGTCAGCATCGACAGCCTGGACCCCGCGCGGTTCCGGCTCATCACGCGGACGGGGGACCTGGCGACCGTGTTGGCGGGCCTGGATCGAGCCGAGGAGGTGGGGTTTGCCTCGATCAAAATAAATTGCGTGACGATGCGGGGGATCAACGAGGACGAGTTGGCCGATTTTGCCCGCCTGACGGTCGATCGAAAACTCACCGTGCGGTTCATCGAATATATGCCGCTGGGAGAGGCGGCGATCGGCCCGGCGGGCGGTCAGGGCTTCGCCCTCCGCACGGGCGTGGAGGCGAAGCCTTCCACATGCGACGGTCAATCGCGCGGCGACAACGCGCTGATCAGCGAAACCGAAACCCGCGGCATCATCGAACGCGAGCTTGGGCCGCTCACCCCGGTCAATCGGCCAAGCGAAGCGGGGGTTGGCCCGGCGAATGTCTGGCGCCTTTCGCGCGGGCGGCCGCTGGGCCGCATCGGATTCATCAGCGCCATGTCCGCTCCCTTCTGTGCCACCTGCAATCGCCTCCGCCTGACGGCCGACGGGCTGCTGCGGTCCTGCCTGTTCGACGGCGGCGAAATCGACGTCAAATCCATTCTCCGCGGCCAAGACCCTTCGTTGCAATCCCTCGCCGACGCCATGGTGCAATGCGTCCGCCTCAAGCCATCCGTTCACTCGCATCATGGCAACAAGCAGATGAGCCGAATCGGCGGATAGCCGCAAATCCGTCATCGCTAATGACAAATGACCAAGGACCAATGACAATTCCCCTCAATGGCCAAGCCGCGCAATGATTTCTTCGACCGCGTCGTTTATCTGACCCTGCGCACGATTGCGATGGCGATGCACTGGTTTCCGGTGGACTTGAATCTGCGGACGGCCCAGCACTTTGGGACGGTCTGGGATTATTTCGATAAAAGGCACCATCAGCGCGCCCTGGCCAATCTCGAGCGATGTTTCCCGCATTTCACCGACGCGCAGCGCGAATCCTTGGCACGGCAGAGCGTTCAGCACATGATGATGCTCGCGGTGGAAATGATGCATACCACCCGGCTGGTCCGCGTGGACACCTGGCGAAAATACGTCGAGTTGGACAACTTCCATGAAACCCTGGAGTTGCTGATGGCCAACAAAAAGGGGTTGATCATGCTCACGGGCCATTACGGCAACTGGGAGATTCTGGGTTACGTGATGGCGACGCTGGGATTTGGAAGCACCGCCGTCGCCCGGCCGCTGGACAATCCGTACCTGAGCGAATGGGTCTACGGCGTGCGCGAACGGCAGGGACAGAAAATCGTGGGCAAAAAAGGCGCCACCGCGGAGATCACGGAGCTGCTGGCCAACGGCGGGGTCGTCGGATTCGTCGCCGACCAGAACGCCGGCCGCAAGGGAATCTTCGTCGATTTCTTCGGCCGCAAGGCCAGCACCTACAAATCCATCGGGCTGCTGGCGATGCAATTCGAGGTGCCGATTGTGGTCGGCTACGCGCGGCGATTGGGCGGTCGATTCCATTTTCGCCTGGCGACGCAGGACATCATCTGGCCGGCGGATTGGAACGACCAGCCCGATCCACTGCTCTACATCACCCAGCGGTACACCAAGGCGATCGAGGATTTCGTCCGCGACGACCCCAGCCAATATCTCTGGCTTCATCGCCGCTGGAAAACCCGGCCCAAGGGCGAAGAACCGCTGATACACGACTAAATGCCGCTAACAAAATGCAACACAGAGAGCACAGAGATCACAGAGCACACAGAGAATACATTTTTTCATCAAAACAAATTCTCTGTGTGCTCTGTGATCTCTGTGCTCTCTGTGTCAGTTCGTTAGCCAAGGCCACTACCGATGCATCGGGGACGCAAAAGTAGCTGGCGATACTTCTCATAGCAGACTTCCCAGTCGTAAAGCCGTCGAACGCGGTCCCTTCCGCCGGCGATCAGTTTTTCCCGCAGGGAAGCATCGGACAAAACTCTTGTGATCGCGTTTGCCAGGACGCGCGGGTTCCTCGGAGGGACGAGCAATCCGCTGATGCCGTCTTCGATCACGTCCCGAATCCCCGGCACGTGGGTTCCGATGACCGGCACTCCCGCCGCCATCGCCTCGATCAATACCAGCCCGAATCCCTCGGCATCGGACGGCAGCACCAGAACGTCGGCTCCCTCCAACGCCTCGCCCGGCCCCGCGACCGCACCGTGCAAAGTCGCCCGGCCCTGAAGACCGAGCCGGTTAATGGCTGACTGAATTTCCCCGCGCCGGCTCCCTTCGCCCCAGATGTCCAACCTGATATCCGTGTTCAAAAGCGCGACCGCGTTGACGAGGTCCGGGATTCGCTTGATCGGATCGAGCCGGCCGACGAAGGCGACGCGCCTGTTCTCCCCCCCCCGCCGCCCGCCGGGGAAGTCTTCAATTCGGACCGCGTTGGGAATGATAAGGAGTTTCGCCGGTTCCACCCCCGCCCATCGGATGGCCGCCTCCTCCACCGACGGCGATGGAACGACGATCTTCTCGGCCGCGTCTTGAATCACATTCTGAAGCCTCCAATGCCAGCGGGGATTGGGCTGGGTGGTCTGGATGGACTGGAGGAACCGAACGCCGGGGACCACCAGCGACGCCAAAGCCGCGACGGCATTGGCATGGATGAGAAAGCTGAAGACCGTATCAATTTTTTCCTGCCGGATGAGCCGAACGAGCCGAACCAGGACGCGCGGATCGACGCGGCAGCAGGCATTCAGGGTGGTGACGGGAACGCCGCGGTCGCGCAATTGATCCGCCACCGGTCCCCAGCCGTCGAGGCAGGCGACGTGAACGTGGAAATCCGCATCGCCGTGAAGCCGGACGGCCAACTCGCGCACGACGGCCGGCGTTCCGCCGATCTGCAAATCCGTAATCAGGAGAAGTATTCGGCCTTGCACCGGGGGAAGTTTACCCGAATTCCCGTCAATTCCGGCATGGGTGGACGGGACTGACGCTTTGTGTCATCTTCGTTGATATCCTGCAAACTCTTCTCTCCACGCGAAGATTTTCCAAGACCACGCCGCTTCGTTGCTCCATGGCCCATCTTCAAATGCGCTACCGCGAAGGCACGAAGGACGCGAAGTTGCGCGAAG